>PLKS01000278.1 GCA_003140665.1 Opitutaceae bacterium | reverse complement strand
CGCGGCCGCATCACCACGCTGGGCCGCGGCGGGTCCGATACCTCCGCCGTGGCGCTGGCCGCGGCGCTCAAGGCCGACCGCTGCGAGATCTACACCGACGTCGACGGCGTATACACCGCCGATCCCCGCGTCGTGAAGTCGGCGCGGAAGCTGCCCGAGATCTCGTACGATGAGATGCTCGAGCTCGCCTCCTCGGGATCGAAGGTGATGCAGTCCCGCTCCGTCGAGTTCGCAAAGAAGTACGGCGTCGTTTTTGAAGTCCGCTCCTCGTTCAACCACAATCCAGGGACCCTCGTGAAAGAAGAAGTCGCTTACATGGAACAGGTCGTCGTCCGCGGCATCGCCGCCGACAAGGACCAGGCCAAGGTCATCGTCAGCAACATCCTCGACAAACCGGGCTCGGCGGCGAAGGTGTTCCGCGGCCTGGCCGACGCCAACGTCGTCGTCGACATGATTGTCCAGAACGTGGGCCGCCATGGCATCGCCAACCTCACGTTCACCGTCCCGCAGGCCGACACCAAGCGGGCCGTCAAGGCTCTGGAGCCGGTCCTCGATGACATCGGTGGAGGACAAGTGGCTGTTCACGAACATATTGCAAAGCTGTCGGTCGTGGGTGTGGGCATGAAGACCCACAGCGGCGTCGCAGCGACCCTTTTCCAGGCGCTCGCCGACGCGGGGATCAACATCGACCTGATCAGCACCTCGGAAATCAAGATTTCGGTCGTCGTGGACCTCGACCGCGCCGACGAGGCCGTCCGCGCGGCCCACGCCGCGTTCGGTCTCGACAAGGTGTAGCGTCCCGGGGGCGCATGCGCTACGTCTCGACACGCGGGGGAACGCCTCCGGTCGGCTTCTCGGACGCGGTGGCCGAGGGTCTCGCGAGCGACGGCGGACTCCTCGTGCCCGAGACGCTGCCGGACCTCGCGCCGGAGCTCGGCGGCTTCAAGGGACTGCCCTACGCGGAGCTCTGCTTCCGCTTCCTCCGAAGGTTCGCAACCGACATACCCGACGCCGAGCTCAGGGAACTGGCGGCGCGGTCCTACTCCGGATTTGAGCGCAGCGAGGTCGTTCCCGTTCTCGAGCTCACGCCCGGCATCCACGTGATGGAACTCTTCCACGGCCCGACGCTCGCCTTCAAGGACATCGCGCTCCAGCTCCTCGGCAACCTGTACGCAAGGCAATGCGCGATCCGGGGCGAGACGATCAACGTCCTTGGGGCAACCTCCGGGGACACCGGCGCCGCCGCCATCCACAGCATGATGGGGCGTCCCGGTTCCGTGATCGTCATGCTCTATCCCGACGGGAGGGTCTCGGCGCTGCAGGAGCGCCAGATGGCCTGCACGGGCGCCTCCAATGTGCATGCGCTCGCGGTGGACGGGTCCTTCGACGGCGCCCAGGCGGTGCTCAAGGAGATCCTTGGCGACGTCGCCTTCCGGACGCGCCTGCGCCTGTCGGCGGTGAACTCGATCAACATCGCGCGGGTGCTCGCCCAGAGCGTCTATTACCTCTACGCGTGGCTGCAGCTCCCCAGGGATCAGCAGGCGGCCGCCGAGTTCATCGTTCCCACGGGCAATTTCGGAAATGTCCTCGCGGGCTGGATGCTCCAGAAGATGGGCGTCCCCATACGCGGCTTCCGGGTGGCGACGAACCAGAACGACATCCTGCACCGGCTGTTCTCCACGGGCGTCTACAGCGTCGGCGAGGTCAGGCCGAGCCTCGCCCCGTCGATGGACATCCAGGTCGCCTCCAACTTCGAGAGGTTCCTCTACTACAGCTCGGGCTGCAACGCGGACCGCGTGAAGGCCGTGATGCGCGAGATGGCGAGCAAGGGGGTCTACCGCTTTGCGAACTTTGACCGGGACACATTCACCTCCTCGCGGTGCGCCGACGCGGAGATCCCCGGGATCATTCGCCAGGTCCACCGCGCCTTCGGCTACGTCGTCGATCCCCACACCGCATGCGCGTTCAAGGACGTTGACCTCACGCGGCCAAGCGTCGTCCTGGCGACGGCGAACCCCGCGAAATTCCCCGAGACGATCCGCGCGGCGATCGGGATCGAGCCGACCCACCCGTCGCTCGAGGCGCTCAAGGCGCGGCCCCTCGTTCGCCGCAAGATTGTGGCTGACCCGGCGGCAATACGTGCCTTCATCGAGGCCCACGCCGTATAGACGCCCTCCCATGCCCCCCGCCGACGTCAGGATCTACGACACCACGCTCCGCGATGGAACGCAGGGGGAGGGGATCAGCTTCTCCGTTGCCGACAAGCTGCTGGTCGTCGAGCGCCTGGACCAGTTCGGCGTGGACTACATCGAGGGCGGCTACCCCGGCTCAAACCCGCGTGACATCGCGTTTTTCGCGGAGGCGAAGAACCTGAAGCTCAGGCATGCCAGGCTCGCCGCGTTCGGCTCGACCCGCAGGGCCGGGTCGAAGGCCGACACGGACCAGCAGCTGCGGACGCTGCTCGAGAGCGGCATGCCCGTCCTCACGCTGGTCGGCAAGACCTGGCTGCTCCACGTGAAGGAGATCCTGCGGACGACGCCGGAGGAGAACCTCGCGATGATCGAGGATTCCATCCGCTACCTCACCGCACAGGGGCGCGAGGTGATCTACGACGCCGAGCATTTCTTCGACGGCTACATCGACAACCCGGACTACGCGCTGCGCACGCTGGACGCGGCCGCCCTAGGGGGCGCGTCAAACCTGTCCCTGTGCGAGACGAACGGCGGCAAGCTGGTCCCCGAGGTGCAACGGATAACGGCGGACGTCGTGAAGCGCTTCGGCGGCGACCTTGTCGGCATCCACTGCCACAATGACAGCGGCCTCGGCGTCGCGGTGTCGCTCACGGGAATCGACGCCGGCGCCACCCTGGTCCAGGGGACGATGAACGGCTACGGCGAACGGGTGGGCAACGCGAACCTCGTCACCATCCTCCCGAACCTCGCGCTGAAGATGAAGCGCCGGCTGCGCTGCGGCCCGAACCTCGCGCAGCTCAGGGACCTGTCGCTCTTCTTCGACGAGCTCGCCAACCTCCGCCCCAATCCCAAGGCGCCCTTCGTCGGCCGCTCGGCGTTCGCCCACAAGGGGGGCCTGCATGCGAACGCGGCCCAGAAGGTCGCGCGAAGCTACGAACACATCGACCCGGGCCTCGTGGGCAACAGGACGCGCGTGCTGGTTTCGGACATGGCCGGCCGAAGCAGCCTTGTGCTCAAGGCGCGCGAGTTCGGGGTCGAGCTCGACGAGAAGAGCCCCGAGCTGAAGGGGCTCGTGGAGGAGCTCAAGGACCGCGAGTTCCGCGGGTACGAATACGAGGCGGCCGACGCCTCGTTCAAGCTGCTCGTGGCCCGGATGCTAGGGCACCGAAAGGAGTTCTTCGTGGTCGAGGGGTACCGGGTCAGCGTCGAGCGGCATGGCGGCGAGATCTGGTCCGAGGCCACGGTCCGCGTGAAGGTCGGCGGCGAATCCATCCACACCGTCGCGGAGTCCGCGGGCCCGATCGGGGCGCTGGACAAGGCCCTGCGCCTCGGCCTGGAAAAGACCTACCCGCAGCTTCGCGAGATGACGCTGCGCGACTACAAGGTGCGCATCGTCGAGGGAAACGAGGGCACCGGCTCCAAGACCCGCGTCCTCGTCGAGAGCGGCGACGGCCACTCGATCTGGGGAACGGTGGGGGTCAGCGACAACATCATCGATGCCTCCTGGGAGGCCCTCCGCGAGGCGGTCGAGTACCGCCTTTCCGCGACCGCCAAGGCCTGACGCCCGCCGCCCGCTCAGAGCAGCGGAGCGGCCAGGCGGCAGAGGTCCTCCGCGACGCTTGCGGGAAACCGCCGCTCGGTGAAGATGGGCGGCCCGCATTCCTTCATCAGGTCCTCGATCCAGGCCCTGATCGCGGCGATCTCCGGCTCCGTGTAGACGAGCATGCCGATCTCGAAATTCACGAAGAGGCTCCTCATGTCGCAGTTTGGCGAGCCGACCAGCGCAACGCGGTCGTCGATGACGATCGCCTTCGCATGGAGCATCCCGGCGTTGTAGAGGAGGAGATGCCCGCCGGCCTTGATCAAATCCCTCGTATAGCTGCGCCGCGCCAGGTCGGCCATGCGGTGGTTCGACTTGGCAGGGACGATCAGGGTCACGCTGCACCCCGCGCGCGCCTTCACGATCAGCGAGCGCAGGATCACCTCGTCCGGGATGAAGTAGGGCGTCACGATCCAGATGCTGCGCTCCGCCTGCTGGATCATGGAGACAATGCCCTCGTAGAGCGGTTCGCCCAGCACGTCCGGGCCGCTCGCGATCACCTGGACCTCGCAGCTGCCGAGGACGGGGGCGCCACCCCGCTGGGCTTCGGCGCGGACGGGCTCCGGGGGCTGGCGCGAGACGAAGCACCAGTCCGCGATGAACACCTCGCCGAGCACGACGGCGCCCGGCCCCTCGATGATGGCGCCGAAATCCCGGAACCGGGTCGGATCGGGATCCGGCCCCATGTAGTCGATCGCAATGTTGCGGCCGCCGATCATCGCCGCGGTCCCGTCAAAGATGGCGATCTTGCGGTGGTTCCTCAGGTTTGCCGAGCCGCGCGAGGTGAACGGCAGGACGGGCATGAAGCGCGCCACCTCGCCGCCCGCCGCCCGGATCGGATTGACGAAGCCCCGGGAGGAGAGGGGGCAGCCCACCGCGTCGAGCAGCAGGCGCACCTTGATTCCCTCCCGCGCGCGCCTGGCGAGGAGCTCCACGATTCTGCGGCCCGTGGAGTCGCGGCTCAGGATGAACGTCGTGATGTGTATCGAGTGCGTGGCCGCAAGGATCCGCCGCACAAGCTCGGCGTAATCCTGCTCGCCCGTGAGCAGCAGCGTGAGGCGGTTTCCGCCGACCGGGGCAAACCCGCCCGCGCCCGTCACCGTGTTGGCCACCGGATGGTAGACGCTCCTGGTCTCCCCGGCGCAGATGGCCGGGACGATGGGAAGCAGGGCCAATTTGTTCTTGGCGAGGCGCCGGAGCTTGCGGCCCCCGAAAACGAGGTAGAGCGGCACCCCCAGCCACGGGATGAATACGATCACGAGAAGCCATGCAAACGTATTGGCCGGCGCGCGGCGCTCGCTCATAAGCCTCGCCACCAGAAAGATCGCGAGCAGGAAGCCGCCTATGGACGCGGCATGCGCCATGAGGCCGCCCTGGGCGAAGCGGTGCGCAAACAGGCTCATTGGGTGGACGCGATCGTGCAGAAAGGTCTTGAATTCGCGGGCGCGAGACGAGATTTTTTCCGTTCCCCTTTTGGTAGGATACTCAAGTGGCCAACGAGGGCAGACTGTAAATCTGCTGGCTAACGCCTTCCCTGGTTCGAATCCAGGTCCTACCACCACTGCCGCCGGCTAAAATCCGCGGCAAGGAGGAGCATCAGGAGGGCCCCGAGGAGGACCCCCGAGCAAAGGGCTATGTCCGTCGAGCGCCGCAGCAGCCAGTGGTCGGCCCAGGAGTCGCGACCCAGCTCAACGGGCTCCGCAAATGCAAACCAATGGTCCCCCGTCGGGATGTCCACGATGACGCGCACGGTCGAGTCACGCGGAACGGGCACATCAGAGCCATGCCAGCGATCGCTCCTGAGCGGGAAGGCGCCGTCGGGCTCGATGTCGCTGGCCGACTCGATGTGCAGCGAGGACGCGTTCAGGTCGGGGCTGCCGCACACCGCGATGTGCATGAAGGGCAGGAGGTCGCCCTCAATCGGCTGGCTCACGAACCGTGCGGGGCCCTTGCGCGCCATCCAGACCCTCCCGCCGGAGTCGAGCGGCAGCGGCGAGGGCGATGCCAGCTCAAATCCGGTCGACCCTGTGTCGGGGGCCAGGGCGATCGGCGGCCGTATCCCCAGGGGAAGCATGGCGCGGACGGACGGGTCGGAGAGCAGTCTGGCGAGCGCCTCGGGCCTCGGGAACGGCAGCTCGTTCCGGGGCGCCCCGCTGAGGACGCGGGGATTGCCCGTGGCGAGGAAGGAGCGCACGTAGAACCTCTCCTTTGCCTTCACCCGCGGGAGGTCCTCCAGGAACTCCGCATGGGCCCGGTGGCCCAGGTGCCGCAGCCCAAGCGAAAGCAGCGCGATCCACGCCACCGCCAGCGGAATCCAGGCCCGGGCCGGCAACGGCCGCCCGAGGAGGATCGCCAGCGCGAGCACGCCCGCGACAGAGCCGACGGCGTAAAGGTCCGAATACCGGGAGCTCGCCAGCATCCCCATGTTGGCCCGCCCGTACGCGAGCGCGGCGATGTTCATCCATGTCCATACGCCGAGCGCGACCACGACGGCCTCGTCGCCGGCCACCCGGCGCGCCCGCAGGCGCGTGACGATCAGGAGCGCGACCGGCAGCTGCAGGACGAGGAACGCCGCCGGCCAGCCCATCAGCGGCCACGACAGGGCACGGGCCGCGCCAGCCAGCCAGGTCCCGGCGGACCCCGCCCTGTAGACCTCGTGGCTGGGAACATGCCGGGCGGTCAGGATTCCCGCCACGCAGAGCGCCGCCAGCAGCGCCGCGGCGGCGGCGCTCCGCGCGGAAAGACGGCGGTCCATGGCCGCGCCGAGAGCCATCATGACGAGCACGGTGGCCGCCGCCATGAATCCCGAGGCCATCGTGCCGAGGCTTGCCGCGGCGGCCAGCCAGCCCAACCACCAGCGGGGCGTGAGGGGAGCCGCCCGAAGGCAGAGGAGAAACACGGCCAGGGCGCCGCATTCGAGCAGGTAGAACTGGGACTGGAGTCCCTGGAGCGTGTTCTCCCAATCGAAGGTCAGGACGAAAAGCGACGTGATCACGAGGACGACGCCGGCATAGAGGGCGCCTCCGGAAAGCCGCCGCGCGAAAACGAGAAGGGCCGCGCACAGGCCCGCGTGGATCGCCGCGTTCACGGTCATCTCCAGGAGCGGGTCCCACTGCCCGTTGGACACCGCGAGCGCATAGCTGATCAGGCGGGTGAGCACGATCCGGTGCTCGTTCTGGGCGGCCAGGAAATTTCCCGCGCCCAGCTGTCCCAGCGCCCTTGGGATGATCAGCACTTTCCCCACCGCGTCCCACTCGTCCATGAACGGGACATCGCTTCCATAGGCGTGGACCAGCATCAGCTTCGCCCCGAAAACAAGGCAGCCGGCGGCAAGCGCGACCCCTGCGGCGAGCTGGCCCGTCCGGGAATGGAGCATGGACGGGACATTGGATGCGGCTCCGGTGGGGTCAAGGCGGGCAAAAATGTGCATAAGGTCTTTGACGCTGATCCGCCGTTCGGCCTAGCGTCTGGCGCCCCGAAAAACCCCGACCCCATGCATACCATTATCCACCTCGGCAAGGTAGATTACATCATCGTCGCCATCTATTTCGTGTTCGTTCTCGGCATCGGCTGGCTGCTGCGGCACACGATGAAGGGGAGCGGCGATTTCCTCACGTCGCGGCACAGCATACCCGGCTGGGTGGCCGGCATCGCGTTCCTGTCGGCCAACCTTGGGGCGCAGGAGGTCATGGGGATGGGGGCGCAGGGCGCCAAGTACGGCATCATGACGAGCCACTTCTACTGGATCGGGGCGATACCGGCGATGGTGTTCCTCGGCGTGTTCATGATGCCCTTCTACTACGGATCCAAGGCGCGGTCCGTTCCGGAGTACCTCAAGCTCCGATTCGATGAGAAGACCCGCGGCTTCAACGCGTTCAGCTTCGCCGTCATGACCATCTTCTCGTCAGGCATCTCGATGTACGCGATGGCCAAGCTGATGGGGCTGCTGCTCGGATGGAGCTTCGGCGGCAGCATCGCCATTTCCGCGGTCATCGTGCTCGTGTACATCCTGCTCGGCGGCCTCACGTCGGCGATCTACAACGAGGTGCTTCAGTTCTTCATGATCGTGTTCGGCTTCCTCCCGCTGGTCTTTCTGGGGCTGAAGGACGTCGGGGGCTGGAGCGGCCTCAAGGCCAAGCTCGCGGAAGTCGCCGTGTCGCAGCACTACGCGCCCGGCGCCTGGAGCGAGGCATGGAGGCACATCGGCTCGCCTTCGCAGAATCCGATGGGCGTCGAGTGGTTTGGCCTGGTGATGGGCCTCGGCTTCGTCCTTTCCTTTGGCTACTGGTGCACGGACTTCCTGGTGGTCCAGCGGGCGCTCGCCGCCGACTCGATGACGGCCGCGCGCCGGACCCCGCTGATCGCGGCGGTCCCAAAGATGCTGTTCCCGTTCCTCGTGATCCTCCCCGGGATGATCGCGATCGTGCTCACCTACCAGGCTTCGCAGGGCGCGACCGGAGGCTTCGCGCTGCCGCCGAAGAACGGCTCGTACGACTACGACCTGGTGGTGCCCTACATGCTGGTGCACTACTTCCCGACCGGGATGCTGGGCCTCGGGATGACGGCCCTCATGGCGTCGTTCATGTCGGGCATGGCCGGGAACGTGACCGCGTTCAACACGGTGTGGACCTATGACATCTACCAG
>PLKS01000180.1:277-6348 GCA_003140665.1 Opitutaceae bacterium | reverse complement strand
GGCTCTTCATCGGGAAGTGGGGACATGGCGCCCGTAACGGGCTACCATGTCCCCGATGATGACTGAACTAACGCTTCCTGGATACCGTACGATCCGGGTGGAGCGCAAACAAGTAGAGGTACGGTTCTACCTTGAGGCGGAAGAGACGCCCCGAGTGTGCCCTTGCTGCGGAGGCGATCGCCTCCGCAGCAAGGGCCGGTACCAACGCAGCGTCAGGCACTTGGACTGCTGCGGCTTAGAGTGCTGGCTTCAAATTGAATGCCATCGGTGGCGGTGCATGGGTTGCGAACGCAGCTTCGTGCAGCCCCTGCCTGGGATTACTCCGAGGCGGCACAGCACGGAGAGCTGGCGAGAGGAGATGTACCGGCGCCATGACGACGGCATCTGCGCCTCGCGGTTGTCGCGCAGGGAACACCTGGGCCAAGCGACCGTGGGGCGCATCTACGCGCAGTTTACCGAAAGGAAGGCCAAGGAGAGGCTGAGCCTGGATTGCCCTCGGATCCTCGGCATAGACGAGCACACCCTGCATCGGGGCCAGCGATTCATGACGACCTTTTGCGATCTGAAGAAGCACCGGGTCTTCGACATTAGCCCGGGGCGCAGTGAGCCGGAGCTGGCCAGCTACCTCGCCACGCTTCGCGGCCGCGACAGGGTCCGGATGGTGTGCATCGATCTGTCGAACACCTACCGCCTTCTCGTCAAACGCTGGTTCCCCAGGGCCAGGATCGTGGCGGATCGCTTCCATGCGGTGCGCGTGGCCGGATTGCACCTCATGCGGGTAGCCCGCCAGCTCTGTCCCGATCTCGGCTGGAACAGAGCCTGGCTTGGCCTGCTGCGCAGCCGAGCCCATCGGTTGAGCCCCGATCAACGCCAGAACCTGGAAAAGCTCTTCGCACGTCATCCCGCTCTTCAGGGCGTCTACGAACTAAAGGAACGGCTCTTCTCGCTCTTGTGCCTGAAAAACCAGTCACCGGCCCAATGCCGCGACAACGCACGCCAGCTCTTCGGCTTCATCGAAACCTTGCGCAGCAGCGGCCTCGAGGCCGCTGCCACGCTCGCCAAAACTCTGTCCGAATGGACCGAGGAGATCGGCTGTATGTGGCGCTTTACCAGGAACAACGCCATCACCGAGGGCTTCCATCGAAAGATGAAATTAATACAGCGAAGAGCCTATGGCTTCCGCTCCGTCTCAAACTACCGCTTGCGCGTCATCGCCCAATGCGGATAACCCATAACCTCGTCCGTCCACGATCCCTGTCCCCAATTCATGGTGGAGAGCCCGAAATTTGCTAACGGCTTCGGATCGATGAGGAGCGAGAATATCAGATACCACCCGATTCCCCCATGAAAATGGTGCCCAGGGGGGGGATCGAACCCCCACGACTTTCGTCGGCAGATTTTGAGTCTGCTGCGTCTGCCAATTCCGCCACCCGGGCGACGAAAGTCGAATCGGACCCGAAGGGAGGGCGGGAGGCAAGTCCCCAGTGGGCGGCGGCGCGCCGCCGTTGACAGGCGTCCTTGCTCCACTCTCCTCCTTGGGTATGCCCGATTTTCGCGTGTATTGCCTGCCGTCCGTCACCGATCCCAAGGAAATCGAGCTTTCCGGCGGGGAGTCGCACCACCTTGTCTCGGTGAACCGGGCCAAGCCCGGCGACACGGTCGTCGCATTCGACGGCAGAGGATCGGAATGGATCTGCGAGCTCGCCGAGGCCGGCAAGAGGGGAAGCCGGCTCAGGGTCCGTTTCGCCCAGAAGGCCAGGCCGCTGCCCTGGCGGATCACGCTCGGGCAGGCGCTCCCGCTGGGAGGCGCCATGGATTCCATCGTGAGGAAGGCGACCGAGATCGGGGTGTCGGTGATCGTCCCGCTCGAGAGCGAGCGCACCCAGGTCCACCTCGACGCCGATCGCTCGGACAGGAAGATCGAAAAATGGCAGACGGCCGCGCTGGAGGCCGCAAAGCAGTGCGGCAACCCGTGGCTGCCGGAGATCGGGCCGGTGACGCCGGCCTCGGCCTTCATGGAGTCGGCGGCCGGGTACGATCTGAAGCTGATCGCTAGCCTGCAACCGGGCGCCCGGTCGCTCAAGGCGGTCCTGGCCGAACACCGTGCACCCGCGAACGTCCTCCTGCTCGTCGGGCCGGAAGGGGACTTCACGCCGGCCGAGATGAGCCGCTCAAGGGCAGCGGGATTTGAGCCCATCACGCTGGGGCCCCTCGTCCTGCGGTGCGAGACGGCGGCGGTGTACGCCCTGAGCATCCTCAGCTACGAGCTCGCGGGCTGACCGCGCCCCTCACCAGACAAGCAGGCCGCCCGCGAAGGTGAGGCCCGCGCCCACGCTGCAGAAGATGATCCTGTCGCCCTTCTCGAATATCCCCTCCTCCGCGGCCCATCCGAGCGCCATCGACACGCTCGCCGCGCTGGTGTTGCCGTACTTCGCGATCGTCATGACGAACTTCTCGTAGGGAATCCCGACGCGCTTGCTGACCGCGTTCAGGATGCGGGCGTTTGCCTGGTGGGGGACGACCCACGCGATGTCCTCGGGCCGAAGCCGCTCCCGCTTGAGCGTCTCCTCGATCTGCGCGGCGAATCCGATCACCGCGTGCTTGAAGACGGCAACGCCGTCCATCTGGATGTAGAAGTGCTCCAGGTCGCCCTTCGGGCCCGGCCAGGGCTTCATCGCCCCACCGCCCATCCGTTGGATTGACGCGAACTGCGCGGCGTCTCCCGAGAGCCCCATCCGGTGGAGCCGGTGCCCTCCCGGGGCCTTCGTGAGGATGGCGGCGCCGGCGCCGTCGCCGAAGAGGAAGGCGGTCTCGTGGTCCTGGGGATTGGTGATCCGCGACAGGAGCTCTGCCGTGACCACGATGACGTTGCGGGCCGCACCGCCGAGTATGAGCGCGCGCCCCACCTCGAGGGCGTAAAGCCAGCCCGAGCAGGCGGCGTTGAGGTCAAACGCCGCGGCCCGCGGGATCCCCAGCTGCGCGGCGAGCGCGCTGGCCATGGAGGGGACCGGCTGGTCCGGGATCATCGTTGCCATGATGATCGTGTCGATCTCGGCCGCCGGGAGCTCCGCCTGCGCGAGCGCGTGCGCCACCGCGACGGCGGCGAGCGACGTCGCGCTCTCGTCATCGGTCGCGTACCGGCGCTCCTTGATCCCGGTCAGCCGGACGAACTCGTCCTCGGTCCGGTTCGGAAACGCCTTCAGGATCTCGCTGTTCGCCCGGATGTTCTTCGGGACCGCGAAACCGACCCCCGCGATGCAGACGGTCTCGGCCGCCGACGTTTGCACGGTCCTCATGCCCGGCGCTTCTCGATATAGCGTGTGACGTCGTCGCCCGAGACGCGCCCTCCCGGGCCCGTCGCCTCGATGTCGGACATCTTCGCGGGGTCGAGCCCCGCCTCCTGGGCCAGCTTGGTCGCCCTGGGCGTCCAGATGATCGAGGCCGCCGCGGCGGCCGCCGGGGCGGCAGGGGCCGTCACCAGGCCCGACTTGCTCTTCAGGTGCTGGAGGCTCGCGTCGGACGTCTCGATCTGGAGGAAGGTGGCCCCCGACGGCCGGGCCTCCCCGGGATGCACCTGGATCGAGCGGACCGTGCCGTCGCACGGCGACTCGAACTCGAAGACCGACTTGTCGCTCTCGAGCTCGCCGATCTTCTGTCCCTTGGTGACGCGGGCGCCCGGTTGAATTTTTAACGTGACGACGGTGAGCTCGTTCACGGTCGCGCCCATGGATGGCATGGGCACGTCGATCAGGAAGGTATCCATCAGGGTTTTATTGCCCCCGATGCTGGGAGGCGCGGCCAAGGCGGTCAACCACGCAACCTCCGAAATGCCGCCCCGTCATCCGCCTCGCCGGGGCCGCACGGTCTTCCAGACCGCGATGCATTCGGAAACGAACCCCGGCAGGTCCCCCAGGGGGATCATGTTAGGGCCGTCGCTCAGAGCGTGGCCGGGGTCCGGGTGGGTCTCGACAAAGAGCCCGTCGGCGCCCGCCGCGAGGGCCGCCCGCGCGAGCGGCAGCGCGAATTCGCGCTCCCCGCCGCTCTTTCCGCCGCCGGCGCCCGGGAGCTGCACGCTGTGCGTCGCGTCGAACACCGTCGGGCACCCGTTCTCCCGCATGATCGAGAACGAGCGCATGTCGACGACCAGGTTCTGGTACCCGAAGGTCGTGCCCCGCTCCGTCTGCCAGATCTCCGTCGCGCCGCCCTTCTTCAGCTTCCCGGTCACGTGCGCCATCTCCTGCGGCGAAAGGAACTGCCCCTTCTTCACGTTGACCGTCCGGCCGGTGGCGGCCGCCGCGAGGAGGAGGTCCGTCTGCCGGCACAGGAACGCGGGGATCTGCAGCACGTCGCACACCCGGGCGACCGGCGCGGCCTGCAGGCTTTCGTGGACGTCGGTGAGCACGGGGAACCCGTACTCCCTGCGGATGAGGGCCAGCAGCGCAAGGCCGTCCCGGAGGCCCGTGCCCCTCGGGCCCGCGACGGACGTCCGGTTCGCCTTGTCGAAGGAGCCCTTGAACACGATCGTGAGGTCCCTGTGCGCCTTGCGCAGCGCGGCAAGCCGGGTCGCCACCGCGCGGCACACCTTCTCGCTCTCCAGGGAACAGGGTCCGGCGATGAGGAGCAGCCTGCGGGGGTCGAAGATCTTCACGCCCTGCCGCCCTTCCCCGGCCTCGAGGGCTTGGCGGCGCGCCGGTGCCGGATCGCCGCCGCGATGAAAGCCGCGAAGAGGGGATGGGCCCGGTTCGGCTTCGACTGGAACTCGGGATGGAACTGGACGCCCACGAACCAGGGATGGCCCTTGAGCTCCATGATCTCGACAAGGTTGCGCTTCGGGTTGATCCCGCTCACGACCATCACCGGCTTCAAAACGTCAAGGTAGGCGTTGTTCACCTCGTAGCGATGCCTGTGGCGCTCCCGGACCATCGTCGCCCCGTATGCCTTTGCAGCCAGGGTCCCCGGCGTGAGGGCGCAGTCGTAGCTCCCCAGCCGCATCGTCGCGCCCTTGTCGGTGATGGCCTTCTGCTCCTCCATCATGTTGATGACGGGATCGACGCACTTGGGGTCGAACTCCGTGCTGTTGGCGCCGGCGATCTTCAGCACGTTGCGCGCGATCTCTATCACCGCGATCTGGAGCCCCAGGCACAGACCATAGTAGGGAACCCCCTTCTCCCGGGCGAACCGGGCCGCCGCGATCTTTCCGTCCGTGCCCCGGTCGCCGAACCCGCCGGGGACCAGGATTCCGTCGAGCCCCTTGAGGAGCTTCATCCCGCCCTTCTTCTCCAGGTCCTCCGCGTCGATCCTGCGCACGTTGACCTTGCAGGTGTTCGCGATGCCCGCGTGAGCGATGGATTCGTAGACCGACTTGTACGCGTCCTGCAGCTCGATGTATTTCCCGACGACGCCGATCGTGACCTCGTGCTTCGGGTTAAGGAGCCGGCGGACGATCTCGATCCAAATGTTCTTCTTCGGCGCGGGAATCGAGAACCCGAGCAGGTCGAGGACGAGCTCGTCCATCCTCTCCTTCTGGAGCGCGAGCGGGAGCTGGTAGATTGAGCTGTCCACGTCGCGGCACTCGATGACCGCCTTGACGGGGACGTTGCAGAACATGCTCAGCTTGTCCCGCAGGTCCATGTCGAGCGGATGGTCGCACCGGCAGACGAGCACGTGCGGCTGGATGCCGATCTCGCGGAGCTTCGCGACCGACTGCTGCGTGGGCTTGGTCTTGAGCTCCCCCGCCGCCGCCAGGAAAGGAACGAGCGTCACGTGGATGAAGACCGCGTCCTTCGGCTTCATCTCGAGGGCGAACTGGCGCATGGCCTCCAGGAAGGGGAGGCCCTCGATGTCGCCCGTCGTCCCGCCGATCTCGGTGATGAGCACGTCCACGTCCTTGCCGCCCGCGTAGATGCGCTCCTTTATCTCGTTCGTCACGTGCGGGATCACCTGCACGGTCTTGCCGAGATACACCCCTCGCCTCTCCTTCTGGATGACGCTCTCGTAGACCTGGCCGGAGCTCAGGCTGTTCAGGCGCGAAAGTTTCCCGCTCGTGAACCGCTCGTAGTGGCCCAGGTCGA
>PLKS01000180.1:0-194 GCA_003140665.1 Opitutaceae bacterium | reverse complement strand
CCGCGCAAGATTCTTCAAACGGACCCGTCCCGGCGGCCGCCCTACCGGAACAGGAGCCAGATCGCCGCGGAGCACCCGACCAGGAGGACCCCGAAAAACAGCAGCCACAGCGCCGCCCTGAGCAGCCTGAGGAGCACCCACAGGATGACGGCCGCCGCAAGCGTTGCGCAGGCAACGACAAACCAATGGGGATA
>PLKS01000086.1 GCA_003140665.1 Opitutaceae bacterium | reverse complement strand
AGGACTCGCGTTATCGTGCTCTGCCTCCAACAACATAGCGGCAACCATTCGTGGTCAGCCACGGCGTTCCTGCCAGTAGTCCGGGTCGCGATGCAGGTGCTTTACTGCCCAGATAATGACCACATCACCTTCGACGGTGTAATAGAGCCCATAAGGGAAACGCTGGACGAGGTAGCGTCGGACATCCTCCTCGATTATCCGCCACGTGTAGGGCGCGGCGACAACCCTTTGCACGCCAACCTCGATTTCATCGACGAACTCGTCGCCCAAGCCCGGCACCTGCCTGTTGTAATACAGGCCGGCGGCGATCAACTCTGCCAGCGCCGCGTCGGCGTAACGGTGCGTCATTTACCCAACGCCGACCGCACCTGCCTCATCGCTTCGTCGCCATCGACGAGCTTTGAGTCCCCCGCTCGGACGGCCGCCCGGCGGCGGCGCACTTCGTCCAAATGGGTACGTTCCATGGCGGGATCGGTTTCGCCTGCGAGACTGGCGAGCAGTTTTTCAACCAGCAAGGCCCGGCTGCGGGTAGGTAGCCCAAGGGCATCCGTTGCGACTTGATCCACGGTGGTAGCCATGACTTCAAGTTGGCTCGAAATCCCTCTAAAATCAAGGCTCCCGTCGCCTGTTCGGCCCCGCCCCGCGGGTTCTCGGGCCACGGTTTGGCGCTGGGAAGGGGCGCGTGCTTGGAGTGGACGCCGCGGTCAACCTGTCGTTTGCCGCCTAGGACAGGCCTTGTCCGGGGGTGGGTGAGAATATGCTACCGTTGGATCATGGCACTACGCCGGGTTCACTCACCAACCTTGGACAAGAAATCCTCTCCCATGAAGCTCCTCCTCCCCGTCAGATCCCCCGTGCGCGCCTTCGGTGCCGCCCTGTTCGACACCGGTCTTCGCGTCCGCGAGGAGTATGACGAACTCATCCTCAATCAGCGCGACTTCGAACTGCGCATCCACGCTACCGAACAATCCGATGGATGCGTGGTCCATTGCCACGTCTCGGTGGCTGAACTTGGGTTTGCACCCGGTTCGCTGGGTCTCTTCAGCGAGATGGCCATGGAGGGCTATCCCGTGGTCGCGGTTGGCGCGTGCCGGGGGAAGGTCTCCTGCGAGTTCACCTGGTTTCACCCCGAGGGTGTCGACTGGAGAATATCTGCTGAGCGTTGCCAGGGACTGATTGACAGGGTGGTGGGGGCGCGCGGCTCGACGTCCGATTCAAAGCCGGTCCGCACCCGCGTCCGCCGCGCCGCAGCGTTTAGGCGCGCCGCGTGACGCAGTAGTCCTGGACCAGCCGGCAGTATAGGTTCAGCCGGCGCATTTCCGGGATGCTGCCGGCGCCAGAGGTGGCGATCCGCGGATCGCCGACCACAACGGCAAGCGTCCGGGCGCGGGAAATGGCGACATTCAGCCGGTTCTGATCGAGGATGAAGGCCAGCCCGCGTGAGCCGTATTCCCCAAAGCTCGAGCACATGGAGAAGATGACAATTTCAGCCTCCTGACCCTGGAACTTGTCGACGGAGGCGACGGGCACATCCGCGTGCAGCTGCTCGCGGAGTCGCCGCACCTGCATGTTGTAGGGGGCGACCACCATGATGTCCTGGGGCCGGAGCGGCCCTGCAGGTTTACCGGCGTCATCGATCTTGGTCCGTTTGACTAGTTGGGAAATGAGGGTCCGAATGGCGTCCGCCTCCTCATCGCTTGCCTGCACGTTGCCTTCGTGGGACACGGGCAGGAATGCGAGGCCGGACTCCTGGGTTATTGCGCCTTCAGGCTTCCCTTTGGATATGATTCGGCGGTTCGCATTGGCGGGGGCGGGCTTGAGCCGGCCCTCGTAGATCATCTCGGAGATGAATTGGCAGATGCCGGGCGGGAGCCGATAGGTCACCGGCAGAAACAGCCCCAGATCGTCGGGAATGGTGGCATGGTCCTGCAGATAGTAATTCAGCGTGGACTGCCCGGTCTCGCCGGGATGGCTCCCCTGGATCGGCTGCTCCAGCTGCATTTGGTCCCCGAGCAAGACGATATTGTCGGCAGAGCGGGACATGGCGACCAGGTTGCCCAGGGACACCTGGCCGGCCTCGTCGACGAAGAGGTGGTCAAGCTCACCGACCCATTCGGGCCGGGAGAAGAGCCAGGCGGTGCCCCCGACCACCCCGCCGGCAAACTGGCCGTGGGCGTTGGTATTGTCGGAATGGACGATCTGCGGTCGGCAGTCCGCCATCGGGTCATCGCCCACCTTCAGGGCCCTGAATCCCGGACCTCCCGCCTTCACGCAGGCCCTCAGCAGGTTTTCGATCGCCTTATGGCTGTTTGAGGTGATCCCGACGGACTTTCCGGCATCCACAAGGGCGAGGATCATGCCGGCGGCGGTCGTGGTCTTGCCCGTGCCAGGAGGTCCCTGAAGGCAGAGCGTGGAGTCGCGCATGTTGAGCGCACAACGGATTGCGGCGGCCTCGATATCCTCGCCTGCCTTTGAAAGGGGGCCGCCGCCTTTTATCCTTGGAGGCTCGCGGCGAAGAAAATTGCCCAGCGCGGGAGGCATCACCCCGTCCTTGACCCAGGCGTCGATCACCTGCTGCACCGAATCGCGCAGCTTGGCGTCCGGCACATTCTCGTTCGGAATGAAGGAGGTGTTTGCTGGGGCCGTCCCTCCGAATACGGCGTCCAATTTGGCAATACCGATCTTCACGTCCAGCTCGCCCCCCTCGTCGAAGCGCACGATCTCAAACGTCGCCGCGGTGCTGGGGACGGCGTAGACCCGGTCCTTCTCACGAATCTTCGTGTCCTGATTGGGATCGAACGAATAAGTGAAGACCATCGACCTTTTCTCCTGCCGGGGTTTCTTGGCCGAGAGCCGCGCCCCGGCAATGCAGTCAAGATCCTCCATCAGCTCCTCAGGCTCCGTCGTCATGCGCGAGAAGACCCGCCACCATGAAGGCTTGGCCTCGCGGCGGTGGAATTCCAGTATCTGAAGGAAGAAGGTGTGAAGCCGCTTCAGCTCCGGGTCTTGCTCCCTGGCAATCTTGCCCTCAAGCGAAGCGATAAGGTCCGCCCGCTCCTTCATCGCTGCAAGAGCCTCAGCGGCTGCCTCCTTGACCTCGGGACGCACAGGGGGAACGTAGGCGATACCCGCCTTCTTCTGGTGCTCGCAAAGCCAGTCATAGAGCTGGACGGTCGATTCGCAGTCGTCCCGGTTGTAATCGCGGATCTTGCGCAGGATGGGCGATCCCTCCCATTTCCCGGGCTCGCCGCTCTCCATCCAGTTGGCGTAGTAGACCATGGACTCGCCCGCGGTCGCAACATCGCCGCTGCGCTTGCCGCGGTAGAGGTGCTCGATGGACTTTATGGAATAGCTCGGCTCCCCGACGCGCAGTCCCTGCCGGACGACCTGGTAAAGGTCCACGAAGACCTCGTTGCGAAGCAGCTCGTCCACTTTGTCCTCCCGCGTGCCGTGCCTGCCCATCAGGCGCCGGACGGCGCTCACTTCATAGGCGGCGTAGTGGTAGATGTGCAGCGACGGATTCTCCTTCCAGCGGGCGTGTGCCCAGTCGATGAAGCCCTCGAATGCGGCCTTCTCCTCCACCTCGTCGTGCGCCCACCAGTCCAGAAACTCGGGCTTGCCCCCGGGACCCCGGATCGAAGCCCCAAAGAGATACTCGAGCCCGTGGTCGGCCAGGGGAAATCCCTCCATGTCGAAGAATACATCGGCGGGGCAGGGGGGTGGGAGGAGGGCGAGCCCGCGGCGTTGGTTCGCCTCGCTGGGCTTCAATATCCGGAAGCTGGGCGGGCAATCCGGATCCGTCTTTCGCCGCTCGCGGGTTTCCGCCTGCAATCGGGCCTGTTCGACCAGCTTCCCGTAGATCTCATCCGAGAGGCGCGGAATCTTCTTCTTCGCGGCTGCGGCCAGAGCGGCAACGGTGCTGATCCCAGCCTGGTTCAGCTTCTTGATCTGGCTAGAGTTGATGTTGGCGACGAGGACGAGATGGTCTCGTTCCTCGAGCCAGGCTTGGGCATGCGAGCTCCAGCGGCCATGGTCGGCCCTGGGATCGGGTTCCGGCGGCCGCTTCGGGTCGAATTCATCCATCATCCGCAGGAACGCGGCCTTCAGCTCGCGGTAGTAGTAGAAGAAGTCGCCGGTGGCATATTCCGGCATGTCGCCGGAGCCGAGAGCAACGCGGACCTTGGGTGGTAGCACCCCTTGTATCGAGGCCAGCATCTCCGCGTAGCAGCAGAGCTGAACCAGGTAATAGGGCTTGGTCTTCCTGGCCAGCTTCGTGTCCCAAACCTCGTACAGCGGCTGTCCGCCATCGCCGGCGCCGTAGCGCTTGAGGAAGTCGGCATAACCCCGGAAGGGTGCGAGTTCCAGGAAGGCCTGGTAGATGACATCATCGCCGCGCCGGATGGCCTCGATCGTCTGGGAAACGCCCAGCTCGGACCGGGGGATCGTCGTGACCGGTCCCTTTTCCTGCAGCGCCTTGAGGAATTTCTTCTCGTGCCTGTCACCCGTCTGGGCGACCAGTTTCCGTTCCTCGCTGTCCTCGTCGGGCTTCATGCCCTCGGGATGCTCCAAATAACACCGGTCCATCCACGAGGAGAAGGGCGACTCCAGGAACTTGATTAGGTCCGTGGGGGAATAGGTCAGCCTGCCGTCCAAGTTTTGCATGCGGAGAGCCTCTCAGGAAGGGTGGGACAAGGGATGTCCTTTAGCAGGATACAACTTGCCCAATGCTGCGGCCGTACGGCGGACGCCCTCAATAAGCTCCTTTGGCTCCATGACCTCCGCCATCGGGCCCCATCCCAGTATCCAGCGCTGAATCTCATCCAGGCTGTCCAGCCGCAGGGTAAATTCCAGGCGTCCGTCCGGAAGGTCCCTCGTCTCCAGGGTCTCGTGCCAAATCCGCTCTTTGATGAGGCCGGTCACCTCCGCGTTGAAACGGACCACTACCTTGTGGTCGCCCTTGCCCACATAGGCCCCGAACGATTTGCCGAAATGCTTCTCCGGTGAGAAGTCTTTGGGCTTCTCGAATTTCTTGGTCGTCACCGTGACCGCCTGCATGCGAACCACGGCGAAGTTTCGCAGGTCCTTCCGGTTCAGATCGTACCCGACCAGGTACCACGAGTTGTCGCGATTCGCCAGATGGTAGGGCTGGACGCGTCGCCTCTCCGCCTTCGTGCTGGGCTTTGTGTAGTCGAATTCGATCTCAAGGCACTGCATCACCGCCCGGGACAGGCTGGCAAAGTCCTTCAGGTCGGCCTTGCTGAGCCCCAGATGATGGAAGGAGACGCTGCCCAGGCTGCTGGAGGCGGAAAAACTGACGCGATCGTGCAATCCCGCGGATAGCTTCTCAAAGGCGTGGGCCAGCTGGTCGTGGTAGGGAGTGCCCTTGTACTGCTCGAGGGCCTTCTGTGCGACCAGGAGGGCCAGGAGTTCGCCTTCGCTGACTTGAACTGTTGGGAAGCTCTTTACCGGATAGCTGTACCTCCAGGAATAGGTCTGGGGATCATACTCAACGGGCAGGTCAAGCTGGTCCCTCATGAACGCCAGGTCCCTCATGATGGTCTTAGTCGAGACCTCCAGTTTCCGCGCAAGCTTCGGGCAGTTGGTCAGGTGTCCGTCCTGAAGCTCCTCATGGATCCGCAACATGCGAGCAATGGGGGGACGCGAGGAGGGCAGGGCCCCTTTGGCTGGCATAGGACAGAAGATGTCCTAGGATGCCCTCATAATGCAATCGCGAATGCCGGTGTGGGCCGCAAACTGACAAATATCCATGCAGATGACTCCCCGCTTTGCCTCCGCTCTTGTCTACGCCTGCGAAATTCACGCGGGGCAGCTGCGCAAGGGCACCGACATCCCCTACAT
>PLKS01000091.1:35600-35864 GCA_003140665.1 Opitutaceae bacterium | reverse complement strand
GGCCGCGGCCATGGCGGCCAGCCCCAGGACGACCGGGGCGAGCGTTCCCCGCAGGCTGGCGACCGCGCCCCCCAGGGCGGCGATCACGAGCACCGCGGCGGAGACCGCCAAGGCGGGAACCGGCGCAGGCGCCATCGGGGTGGGCAGGGCCGTGACAGGGGCGGCGAACCCCGCTCCGAGGGCCACCAGGGCGGCGGCGCCATCTGACGCGCCAGATTCACCTTGCCAAGGCGCTCGGCAACGAGCGCATTCCAAGGCGTCCGC
>PLKS01000091.1:35350-35552 GCA_003140665.1 Opitutaceae bacterium | reverse complement strand
CCGGACATCACGGACCTGGACAGGCTGGTGTCCTTTTTCCAGTCGCAGGGGTCGATCATCGACTGGGACCGTGGCGACGGCGTGATGCGGATCGACCACAGGTCGTTCAGGGACGCGCTCGCGAATGCGGAGCTCCCGCAGGACATGCGCTCGACCGTCCTGCTGTATCCCGCCCTGCTCCACAGGATGGGAAGGATCGCGA
>PLKS01000091.1:0-35306 GCA_003140665.1 Opitutaceae bacterium | reverse complement strand
CGGTCACCGTGACCGAGAACTTTGCGATGGCGGCCTCCGTGGCGCAGGGAACCTCCACCCTCATCAACGCCGCGAGCGAGCCCCATGTGCAGGACCTATGCAGGGCCCTCGTCGCCATGGGCGCCAGGATCGACGGGATCGGCACCAGCATGCTCTCGGTGGAGGGCGCGTCGGCGCTTCACGGGGCGACCATCGAGATCGGCACGGATTACCACGAGGTGACGACCTTCCTTGCGCTCGGCGCGATCACGGGCGGCGAGGTGCGCGTGCTCAAGTCGGTGCCGCGCCATTTCGACCTCATCACGCGGTCGTTCGGGAAGCTGGGCGTCATCGTCGAGCATGACGGCGACACGGCGATCGTGCGCCGGGGCCAGACGAGGGTGATCGAGACGCCGTATACCAGCAATCTGCTGCCCAAGATCGAGGCGGCGCCTTGGCCCTACTTCTCGGTGGACCTCCTGCCGCTCCTCATCGCCCTGTCCGTCCGCTGCGAGGGCACGATCCACTTCTGGAACAAGGTCTATGAGAATGGATTCTCCTGGATGCCGGAGCTTGCGAAGTTTGGCGCGCACGTGCTCGTGAGCGATCCCCACCGCATCGTCGTTTTCGGCAACAAGCCGCTCCGGCCCGCGGTCGTCGATTCGCCCTATGTCATCCGGGCGGCGGTCGCGCTCACGATGGTCGCCGCCTCCATCCCGGGCCGCAGCATCGTGCGCAACGCGGAGATCATCAAGCGGGCCCACCCGCGCTTCGTGGAGAACCTCCGCTCGCTCGGAGCTGAACTGGAGTGGAGATGACGCCCGCCGCACCCGCCGGGGGAAACGCAAAGGGGACGGGGTTCATAGCGTCCACCCTCGCGGCGCCCGTCACTGCGGCCGAGGCGGCCCTCAGGCCCCTCTCGTTCGCGGATTTCGCGGGGCAGGCCAAGACGATCGAGCGACTGCAGGTGATGGTCGGGGCCGCGAGGAAGCGGGGCGATCCCCTGAACCACATCCTCCTCTCGGGGCCGCCCGGCCTCGGCAAGACCACCCTCGCGTTCATCCTGGGAAACGAGCTCGGCAGAAACGTCCGCGTCACCTCCGGGCCCGTCGTCGAGAAGGCGGGCGACCTTGCCGGGCTCCTCACCAACCTCGAGGAGGGGGACCTTCTGTTCATCGACGAGATCCACAGGATCCCGAAGACCGTCGAGGAGTACCTCTACTCGGCGATGGAGGACTTCCGGATCGACATCATGATCGACCAGGGACCAAATGCCCGGAGCGTTCGCCTGTCGCTCCCCCGGTTCACGCTGATCGGGGCGACAACGCGGGCGGGGCTCCTGACCGCTCCGCTGAGGTCGAGGTTTACCCTTCAAACGCGGCTGGACTACTACGACAAGGCCACCCTCCACTCGATCGTCCTGAGGACGTGCAAGCTGCTCAAGGTCGAGATCGACGAGGGAGGCGCCGCGGAGATCGCGGCTCGCGCCCGGGGCACGCCCCGCGTGGCGAACAACCTGATAAACTTTGTCCGCGACTTTGCGCAGGAGCGCGCGGGGGGCTCGATCACGCGCACGGTCGCCTCTGCCGGCCTCGAGCTCCTCGAGATCGACACCGCGGGCCTCGACGAGATGGACAAGCGCATGCTGCGCGCCATGGCCGAGAACTACCGCGGTGGGCCCGTGGGGATGAGCACGATAGCAGTGGCCGTCGGCGAGGAGGCGGAGACCCTTGAGGAGGTGCACGAGCCCTTCCTCATCCAGGAGGGCTATCTGCAGAGGACCCCGCAGGGACGCGTCCTCACCGACAAGGGCTATGCCGCCGTGGGCCTCAGGCCCTTGGGAGGCGCGCAGGGCTCCCTGCTGTAGGCCTGGGCGCGAGCCCGGTGATCCCGGCTTCGTCCGACTCCCCCCGGAACAAGCCAGAAGGGAGGAAAAGCCCTGCGACCGATCAGCGACCGGCCACGGCGCGGGGATTGGCAAGCGCGAGCGATTCCCGCTCGCCCGCCGGGATGGCTGAGAAGATCCGGAGCGTGGCCGGGACGAAGTGCGCGCGGACGATGTATCCCGCACCCAGCCCGATCTGGACGACGCCCATGATATCGAGCCAAAGCCCGCGCGTGCTGGCCAAGTCTCCACCGGCCCGCGGAAACCACGCGGGGAAGATGACGGGAAGAAGTTCCATGACGGACCCGATGAGGGCAAACATGATGGCATTTAGATCGTTCATCGGTACTGTCTTTCGTGTTGCTCTGCAGGTGTCTGTTCCTTGTTCGCCGACATATAAGCTGTTGCCGTGCCAGCGCGGCTTGAAAATCTCTAGTCATTTGAAATCAATTACTTAAGGGCCTCGCTTCGGCAGCCAGCTCATGGCTCCCCTGCAAAATGCATAGAACACCCCACTGCCATCGTGCAGCCTTCCGAGCCGTTTCGGCCGGCAAGGCCCCGACTAAAGGTCGCCCAGCTGGGGCCTGAGCACCATCTCCTCCACCACCGTCCTGCGCGTCATCCGGTACAGCGCGATGAAGGCCAGGGCAACGTCCTCGGCAGGCATCATCCGCCCCGACGGGACCCCGCTTCCCCTCCAGGAGGGCGACACGGTGGCCCCGGGATGGACGCAGCACACACGCACCCCTTTGTCCTTGAACTCGGCCCGCATGGACTTCGACAGCCCGGCCACGCCAAATTTCGCGGCGGAGTACGCCGAGGCGCCCGGGTAGGCGTTGAGCCCCGCGACCGAGCCCATGTTGAAGATGTCTCCCCTGCGCCGGCGAATCATTCCCGGGGCAAACGCCCTGGTCACCAGGAACAGGCTCCGGAGATTCGTGGAAAGCATCCTGTCGAAATCGGCCGCGCTGGTGCCGAGGAACGGCGCGCCGAAATATTTTCCCGCGTTGTTCACGAGCACGTCGACCGCGCCGAACCGACGCCGGACGGCGGCCGCCATCTCGCCCACGGCCCCCTCGTTCGAGACGTCGCACGAAAAGGCCGCAGCCTGGGCGCCGAGGCCCGCGCAGGCCCGGGCAACCGAGGCGAGGTTTGCCGCGCTGCGCGCGACGAGCGCCAGGCGGACGCCAGGGACCTCTGCGGAAAAGGCACGGGCGATCGCGGCGCCGATGCCCTGCGACGCGCCCGTGACGACGACTAGAGGTTTCCTGGAATGCGCTCCCATGGCTCCTCGATCGCGGGCTAGCAGATCAGGGACGAGAAATCCATGAAGTCGGCCGCGAAGCCGCCCTTCACCCCCTTGCAGATCACGCTCACCGCATCGTGGGAGTGCAGCGACTCGAGGTGCGAGCACGCGATCTGGAAATCCCTCACCCTGCGGTCCGCGTCGAAGGCGCTGTAGAGGAGCCTGGCCGCGTCCTCCACGAACTTGAGGTGGGCGCCGTTCAGCTCGGCGAACGCCTGCTCGTCCTCGCGCTTCACCATGACCTGCGTCTCGGTCCCAAGCGCCTGCACGCAGAGGGCGTGGACGTCCTCGATCCAGATCTTCTTGCCGTCAGCCTCCTCGAGCGTCAGCCGGGCCTTGCTCCGCTGGGAGTGGGGAACGGCATAGACGCCCCTCGCATCGCGCGCGTGCTCGGCAAGCTCGGCCGAGCAGGGGCACGCGGACGAGTACACAAAGTCGAAGTGGACGAACCGCCGGTACTTGCCCGTGCGGGTCATCACGCCCTCGAAGGCGACATTGTAGAACTGGTACCCCTTGAGCCCGCTGCGCAGGCTCGGCTGGAGGATCGGGTACGAGAACCCCAGCTTCAGGCGCGCGTCCTTGCTCTCGACCCGCCGCAGGTACGCCTTGAGTATCCGCCCGACGCTCTCGCCGGTGAACACCTCGCGCTTGTGGTCGTAGAAGGAGCGGACGATCCGGCTCATGTTGATTCCCTTGAGCTCGGCCTCGAGGGAGACGGTGCCGGTCACGCTCGTCTCGAGCGTCAGGACGCCGCCCTTCTTCGTCCTGAATTTGAGCGGCAGCTTGAAGTTGGAGACGCCCACCTGCTGGATGGGGACATGGGCGCCCTGGATCGGGTGGTGCGCAGCGTCCATGACGTCGGGCAGCGATGCGCGGTATTTCGCGGTGGGGCGGAAAAGGGGGTCGTAGGCGCGGGCGAGCCGCGGAAGCGTGCCGTCCGCCGAGGAGTGCAGGTACATGCGCTTCTTGCCGCTCATCGCGAGGGGCCCGGCCCGAGGTACTCGGCGAAATTCCGGGGCGTCTCGTAGAGCCGGACGCAATGAAGCTCGCCCGCCTTGATGCGGGGGGCGATCCGGCGCCAGAAGGCGACGACGAGGTTCTCGGTGGTCGGTATCGTGCCCCTCAGGAAATCGACGTCCTTGTTGAGGTTGCGGTGGTCGCACGGGCCGACGACCGCCCGCTCCACGATCCGCTTGAGCTCGCCGAGGTCCAGGACATAGCCGGTCTGCCGGTCCGGCTGCCCGCGCACCGTCACCTCCAGGACATAGTTGTGCCCGTGCCCGTTCGGGTTCGCGCACGGCCCGAACGTGCGCTCGTTCCAGAGCCTTCCGCGCGAGGGATTGTAAAGCCGGTGCGCCGCATTGAAGTGCACCTGGCGGGTGATGAACACATCGCCCGGGCCAATCTCTCTCTTTCGCGTCGGCATGGAGGTTCAGAGGTAACACAAATCGGGCTCCGGTCAACCGGCCGAATTGAAAACCGTTGCGCTGCCGGCGGCGCGGCGCTGATCATGCTGCCGAATGGCGATGAGATTCTGCATACTGGGCAGCGGCAGCTCGGGCAACAGCGCCCTTGTCGTGACGGAAGGGTCCCGGATTCTCCTGGACGCGGGGTTTTCCGCCCGTCGGCTGGGCGCCCTGATCGCAGCCGCGGGCGAATCGATTGAGCGCATCGACGCCGTGTTCGTGACCCACGAGCACGGCGACCATTCGTCGGGGATCGAGAGCCTGAAGAAGTACCCCAACCTGAAGTTCTTCGCGAACGCGGCCACCGCGCGCGCGGTGCAGAAGGAGCTGACCTGGAGCCCCCACTGGCGGATCTTCGCGACCGGGTCGTCGTTTCAGTACCGCGACCTGGTCGTCGAGAGCTTTGCGATTCCCCATGACGCCGAGGATCCCGTCGGATTCCGCTTCACGAGCGGCCTTGACGGCGACCTTTTCTCGCCGCGAAGGACGCTCGCCTGGGTGACCGACCTCGGCCACGCGCCCCAGAGCGTCCGCGACAGAATCCGCGAGTCCGACGTCGTCGTCGTGGAGGCCAACCACTGCCCGCGGATGCTCGAGGCGGACCCCAGGCGCTCATGGACGCTCAAGCGCCGGATCGGCGGCCGCCACGGGCACCTGTCGAACGAGCGCATGAGCGAGCTGCTTTCGAGCGTCGCCAGCCCGCGCTGGCGCAGGATCTACCTCGCGCACCTCTCCCGCGACTGCAATTCGCGCGACGCCGTCGAGCACGCGCTCGCCGCCGTTCGCCTGATCCTGTCGTGCGAGTTCTCGATTGTGGGCCACGGCGAGGGGACCCCGTTCTACGAGCTCGCCTGAGGCCCCGCATGGACGCCGCCATGCCCAACCGGGCGCCCTTCCGCCGGACGAAGATCATCTTCACCCTCGGGCCCGCCTGCGAAAGCGAGGAGATGCTTGGGAAGATGATCCTGGCCGGCGCAGACGTCGTCCGGATCAACATGGCCCATGCGACGCACGACTGGACCCGAGGCGTCATCCGGCGGATCCGGGCTGTTGGCGCAAGGGTCGGGCGCGACCTGGCGATCATGATGGACATCAAGGGTCCCGAGATCAGGACGGGGGACCTCGAGGTGCCGATCGAGCTCAGGCCGGGCGAGATCTTCGACTTCACCGTCAAGCCGGGGGCCCTGCGAGAAAACTCCGAGGAGATCCGCTCGGTGGACGTGAACTACACGGGGCTGGTCACCGACATAAAGGTCGGCGACACCGTGCTCGTCGACAGCGGCCTCATAAGGCTCGAGGTGCTGGCCAAGCGGGATGCGCACATCCGCTGCCGGGTGCTGATTCCCGGCGAGCTCAAATCGAGGCGCCACATCAACCTGCCGGGGGTCAAGGTCAATCTGCCCGCCTTCACGGAGAAGGATCGCGCCGACTCGGCGGTCGGCGTCGAGGAGGGGATCGACTTCCTCGCGCTCTCCTTCGTGAGGGAGGCGGCGGACGTCGCGCAGCTGACGGAGTTCCTCGCCTCGAAGAAATCCCACGCGCGCGTGATTGCGAAGATCGAGGACCAGTCCGCGATCACCAACCTCGACGAGATCGTGCGCGCCTGCGACGCCCTGATGGTGGCGCGCGGCGACCTGGGCATCGAGTGTCCCTTCGAGGACCTCCCGGTGATCCAGCGCCGCGCGGTGAACGCCTGCATTTCGCAGGGAAAGCCCGTCATCATCGCGACTCACATGCTCGAATCCATGATCTCGCAGCCGGTCCCCACCCGCGCCGAGATCACCGACGTCGCCAACGCGGTCTACGAGCAGGCCGACTGCGTNNACCGAGAAGATGAAGGTCCTCCATTCCGCGGTGGTCCTGGCAAACGAGCTTCCGAATTCAAAGATAGTCACCTTCACCCGGCAAGGGTTCATGGCCGGCGGAATCGCCGCGCTGCGGCCTGTGCATTCGCCCATCCTCGCCTTCACGCCCGTCCCCGAGACGTTCCGCAGGATGAGGCTGCTGCGTGCCGTGGAGCCCTTCCTGATGCCCTTTGCGCCCGAGCCGGATGCCACCATCGAGAATGCCCTGGCCTACCTCCGCCGGCTCGGATACGTGGGCTTGGGCGACAAGCTCATCATCGCGACGGACATCCTCGTCCAGGATCGCCTCGTGGACAGCGTCCAGCTGAGAACCGTGCGATAGGCGGCGGGGTGGGCGTCGATGCGCATGGGTTTGAGGGAACGGCCCGCGCGGCCTCTTCCTGATGGAGAATCAACGCCCAGATTCCCCCCCTCTGCCGCCCCTCGGGGGCGCGCGGCGGGATCGTTTGGTAAGATTAGGTCAAACGCCGGGGCCCCGATAAAAAGCCTCGACGCAAAGAAAATTGGGAGTACGTAGTCTCCGCCCCTCGCCAAACACCCTTCGGTTCATCAATCAATCGGGCCAACGCGCAGCGATTCAAATGCAAATCAGAGACGAAATAAATTTGGCTCCCGTAGTTATCATTCGGAAGTGCTTCGTGGACAGACTTAAGCAAAACAAAAGGGAATGAATTACGCGTACGATTCGGGGGATATCTCCCCCACCCACGACTACCTAAAACACTCGCTTGTAAAAAAATGATGAAATCGAGCGCTTGCCTGTCATCGATAAAAAGCTATGGCGTCATTGCACCAATGACCGACATCGCGTCCGCAGCTTCAGCGCCCCGTCGGCGCCTCCGTCTAGTCGGAGCTTCGCTCCTGCTTGTGCTCAGCGCATCCATCGTGCGCGCCGATCCCCCCCGGCTTTTCAACATCTCGACCCGCGGCAACGTGGGTACGGGGGCCGACATCATGATCGCGGGGCTCGTCATCGGCGAAGGTGACCCCGAGACGGTCCTCATCCGAGCGGTCGGGCCCTCGCTCAACGAGCTTGTGCCCCAAGGGATTCCGGGACTCTTGCAGTCGCCAGTCCTGTCGCTCTTCGACTCCGCAGGCAACCTGGTCCAGTCAAACCAGGGATGGGGCAACGGCAACGCGACGGCTTCGGTCATGGCCACCGCGGGAGCATTTCCCCTAATTCCGGGCAGCACGGACTCGGCGATCGTCGTCACCCTGCCTGCCGGCGCGTACACGGCCCAGGTTTCGGGGGCTGGGGGCACGACGGGGCTGGCCCTCCTTGAGATCTACGAGGTCGGCGCCACGACGAAGACGGCGCGCCTTATCAACCTTTCGACGCGGGGACAGGTGGGCACCGCGGGCAACATCATGATCCCAGGATTCTCCATCTCGGCGGGAACCTCCAACCGGACGCTCCTGATCCGCGCGGCCGGGCCGGCACTGGCGGCCCTCGGGCTCCAGGGTACGCTCCTCGATCCCGCCATTTCGGTCGTCGATTCCGCGAATGCCACGATCGCGAGCAACGACAACTGGGGAACGCCCGTCGGCCCGGACGCCAAGGACGCCGCGGCCCTCACCGCCGCGTACACCCTTGCGGGGGCGTTCCCGTTCGCGGTGGACAGCCTTGACTCCGCCCTTATCGCGACCTTCCCGCCGGGAAACTACACGGTCCTCGCGAGCGGCAACAACAATTCGACGGGGATCGCCCTTGTGGAGGTCTACGACCTGACGCCGAACGCCCCCGACGTGGTGTCGATCGCCGCGACGCGCGCGGCCGCGGACACGAGCGGGTCGAATCCCGGCGCCTTCACGGTGACGCGGACCGGCGACGACAGCGAGCCGCTCACCGTCAACTATTCCGTCGGCGGAACCGCCGTGGACGGACTCGATTACCAGGGCCTCTCGGGCACGCTGACCATTCCCGCCGGCTCAACCGCGGTTACGGTTCCGGTCACGCCCAACGCGTCGCTCTCCGTGGCGTCCTCGAGCACGGTCGTCCTGACGCTGAGCCCGGCCACCGGGAGCTCGTCCTACACGCTGGGTGCGACGGTCACCGCGACGATCACCATCCAGAACATCCCGCCCACCCTCTACATCGCCCAGATCCGCCCGACCGCCAACGCGTCGGGCTCAACCGGGACGGGCGTCGCGACCATCCTGGTCAGCGCCGACGGCTCCCTGGCGAGCGTGAGCGTGTCGTTCAGCAACCTCTCCTCCGACGAGGTGGTCGCCCACCTTGCCATCGGCGGCGACATGAACAACGGAACGTATGTCCTCAACCTTCCGGACGGCCAGGTCACCAACTTCCAATGGACGCCGACCGGGGCGGGCCAGTACTCCGCGGCGCAGGTGATCGCGGCGCTGACAAGCGGCAACCTTTTCGTGGAGATCGACAGCTCGCAGTTCCCAGGCGGGGAGTTGGGAGGACAATTCATCACGGGCGCGGGATCCCAGGTATTCATCCCCCCGCCCCCGCCGCCGACGATCGACCTGAGCACGGTTTCAAGCGCCGATGCCCCGCGCTTCCTGACCCAGGCGACATTCGGCGTCACGCCGGCCGAGATCAACACGCTGCAGGGGCAAGGGTACGCGGGCTGGATCGCGAACCAGATGTCGCTCCCGGAGACCTCCCACCGCGCGGCGACCGACGCGGACTTCGCGGCCTACCCCGCCAACCTGCAGACCATTGCCTCGGCGCAGAACCGGCAGGCCGCCTGGTGGCTGATCTCCGTCACGGCTCCCGACCAGCTCCGCCAGAGGGTCGCGTTCGCCCTGAGCGAGATTTTCGTCACCTCGGACGTCGCGTCGTCGCTCTCGAACGAGGCCGACGGCCTGGCGAACTACTACGATCTCCTCGCCAATGACGCATTCGGGAACTTCCGGACGCTCCTCAACGACGTGACCCTGAGCCCCACAATGGGCAACTACCTCAACATGCTCCGCAACTCCAAGGCCAACGTGGCCAAGGGAACGAGCGCCGATGAGAACTACGCGCGTGAGGTCCAGCAGCTCTTCACGGTGGGCCTGAGCGAGCTCCAGCCCGATGGCACGCTGATGCTCGATTCCAACGGGCTGCCCATCCCGACATATGACCAGGACGAGATCGTCCAGACGGCGAATGCCATCACGGGCTGGGGATACTACTCCTCGGTCACCAATCCCAGCTTTTACGGCGCTGCGGCCGACTTCAACGACCCGATGATGTCCTACGCGGCGTACCACGACGAGACCCAGAAGACCATCATCAACAACATCGTCGTCCCGGCGGCCCAGACCGCGCCGGCGGACCTGAAGACGGTGCTGGACGCCCTCTTCAACCACCCGAACACCGGGCCCTTCATCTGCTCCCAGCTCATCCAGCGCCTGGTGACCAGCAACCCCAGCCCCGCTTATGTCTACCGGGTTTCCCAGGTCTTCGCCAACGACGGCACCGGCACCCGGGGCAATCTCGGGGCCGTCATCAAGGCCATCCTGCTCGACTACGAGGCCCGCTCCCTCACGGAGGTCAACAACTCCGGGTACGGAAAGCTGAAGGAGCCGCTCCTGCGGTACACCGAGATGTACCGCGCGCTCGCCGGGGCATCCGCAGAAGGCCGTTATCCCATCTTCGACCCTGAGACCTCGCTCGACCAGGCCGCCCTGCGCGCACCGACCGTGTTCAACTTTTTCCTCCCGGACTATGTGCAGCCGGGCTCCCTGGCGGCCGCCGGGCTGTTCGCCCCGGAGTTCCAGATAACGACCGCAACGACCGTCGTCAGCGTGCCCAACAGCCTGTACTCGTCCGTCTACACGTCGGCGACGCCTTCGGCCTCCACGATCGTCCTCAATATCTCGCCGCTCACCGCCAACTCGACCAGCCCCACGGCGATGGTGGCAACGCTCAACCAGCTCCTGTGCTCCGGCGAGATGAGCTCGCAGACGCAGCAGCTGATAGAGTCTGAGCTCAAGGCGCTTCCTTCGAACACCACGGCCACCGCGCTCGCGCAGGCGGCACTTTACCTCACGCTAACCTCCCCAGACGCGGCGATCCAACGATGAACTCTCCCTCCGACCTGACCCGCCGCCGCTTCATTGGACGAGCCTGCGCCGCCGTGGGCGCGACCGGCATGCTGAACGCGCTTGCCCAGCTGAGAATGATCGGCGCCCTTGCGGCGGATTCCGCCCCGTCCGACTACAAGGCCCTGGTCTGCCTGTTTCTCTACGGGGGGAACGACTCGAACAACCTTCTCGTCCCGACCGACAACGCCAACTACCAGCTGTATTCCACCGCCCGGTCGGTGCTCGCGCTGGACCAGTCCTCCCTTCTGCCCATCTCCCCGAAGTCCTACAGCGACGGCCGGACCTGGGGTCTCCATCCCTCGCTCGTCGAGGCCCAGCAGCTCTTCGCCAACGGCAACTTGGCGCTGCTCGCCAACACCGGCACCCTCGTCCAGCCCGTGACGCTCAAGCAGTGGAATGCGGGGACCGTGGCGCTCCCGCCGCAGCTCTTCTCCCACGCGGACCAGCAGGTCCAATGGCAGAGCAGCATTCCCGACCGGCCGTTCGTGACCGGGTGGGGCGGCCGCCTCGCCGACATCGTGAACTCGCTCAATTCCAACCCGAAGATCTCGATGTCCGTGACCGTCGCGGGACAGAATTCCTTCCAGGTGGGCCAGATGACCACCCAGTTCGCGGTGAATTCCGCGGGCGCCGCGGTGCTCTCCGGGACGACCGGCAGCACCCTGGCGACCTCGCGCTACGCGACCCAGCAGAACATCCTTAGCCAGCAGGAGCAGAACCTCTTTGAGGCGGCGTTCGGCGGACTGACGGTGAGCTCCATCGCCAACACGCAGCTGCTCAACACGACCCTCGCCGCGGCCCCCGCGCTCGCGACCGCGTTCCCGGCGACGGGCATAGGTCCCCAGATGAAGATGATCGCCAAGATGATCGGGATCGCCCCGCAGCTTGGGCTCACGCGCCAGATCTTCTTCGCGAGCCTCGGCGGGTTCGACCTCCACTCGGACCAGCTGACGCCCCATGCGACCCTCTTCCAGGACCTCAGCCAGGGCCTGAACGCGTTCAATTCCGCCACGATCGAGCTCGGCGTGCAGAACCAGGTGACGACGTTCACCGCCTCGGACTTCAGCAGGACCTTCAACACGAACGGGACCAACGACGGGACCGCGGGCTCCGACCACGGATGGGGCTCCCACCACATCATCATGGGCGGGGCGGTCAATGGCGGCGACATCTACGGCTCCGTGCCGCTTCTCGAGCTCGGCGGGCCCGAGGACACGGGCCGGGGCCGCTGGATCCCGACAACCAGCGTCGACGAGTACTCCGCCACCCTGGCGTCCTGGTTCGGCGTCAGCGCCTCGAATCTCCCGGTGGTCCTCCCCAATGTCGGCCGCTTTGGGACGCCCAATCTCGGCTTCATGGCTTAGCGCTGGATTCTGATGGCGCCGAAGCGCATCCGGATCGCATTGATCGGGTCGTCCCTCGTCCTGGGCGTGCTCCTGCTTCTGATGGTCCTCGGCCCGAGGATGGTCCGGCGCAGCACGGAGACGGCCGCCCGCCCCGCACCGGCGCCCGCCACTGCCTCCGCGCAAGGCGCGGGCGCGGCATCTGCGGCCGTCGAGGGGCGTTCCGAGCTTGCGAACGGCCTCAATTCGCCGGCGGGCGACGTCCGCGCCGACCTGCGCATCGTTGACCAGATCTTTGCCGCCTACCGAAGCGCGCTCCACATGGGGAACCCCATCGGCGAGAATAGGGAGATCACGGCGACGCTGAAGGGTCGCAACAAGCTCGGGTTCGAGTTCCTCCCCGCCGACAACCCGGCGATCAATTCAAAGGGCGAGCTCTGCGACCGGTGGGGCACCCCCTACTTTTTCCACCAGATGTCGGGCGAGAAGATGGAGATCCGCTCGGCGGGTCCCGACCGCACGCTCTGGACGGCGGACGACGCGGTGCTGACTCCGTAGCCGGAACAACCCCAAGCGGCAGGCCGCCCGGCCCGCGGCCCGCTCAGAGGTCCTGGCTGATCAGGAACTGCTCGTAGCGGCCCTGCGGCGTCAGGTAGACGGTGATGACCAGCGAGCCCTTCTTGAACTGGACGTGGTAGCGCCGGAAGGTCATCCCTCCCCGCTGACTCTCGGCGTTCCGCTCGATCGACTTCACGGCCCCGAGCGGCTTGAGCGAGTCCCGAATGTCCCTGAGGGCGACGTCGCTGAAATAGTAGTTGGCGTTGGACGTGAAGAGCGACCGGTCGACGCGGCCGTGCCTCAGGCCGTCGACGATGGATCCCACCTGGCTGAGCTCGCCCGGCGGGACCGAGTCGGCGACGCGGGTTTCCGGCTCCAGGAGCCAGCGGGCCACCTGGTTGGCGATGGTCGCGAACACGAAGACGCTGTCCTCGTTCGTGCACACGATGACGGCGGCGTCGCGGGTCGGGAAGATTTCGTTCTCCGTGAGAAACCCCGACACCTCGCCGGAATGCGAAATCCGCGGGATGCGGTCCATGTCGTCCGTGAACAGGCCGAGAGCATAGTGGGTCAGGTTGCCGTTGCCGAGGCGCACCTCCCCGGTGAAGTCCCCGAACGATTTCCCGCCGAGGATTCTGTGGTGCAGCACCGCGATGTCCCAGCGCGCGAGGTCGGACGGGGTCATCGCCAGCTGCGCGGCGCCGTAGTACCAGCCGGAAGCCTCGGCGATGGCCGGTCGCGACGGACCCAAGGCGTAGCGCGTGTAGGGCACCGCGTCCGACGGGCGGTGATCGAGGTAGCCATCGCTCGCGGTGGCCATCCCCAGCGGGTCGAAGACCCTGCGCTTGAGGAAAGGAACGAGCGTCTCGCCGGTGGCCTTCTCGAAGATCCGCGCGGCCAGGACGTAGTTGGTGTTGCTGTACTGCCACCGGGTGCCCGGATCGAAATCGAGCGGCTTTTGCGCCCACGCCTTTATCACCGCGTCGGGTGTCGTCGGATGCGCCCATTCCGGGATGAAGTAGTCCTGGGGCGCGAAGTCCTCGTATCCGGAGGAATGGGCAAGGAGCTGACGAAGGGTGACATCGCCTGCCCTGCTGACCTCGGGATAGTACTTCGACACGCGGTCATCGAGGGAAAGCTTCCCCTCCTCGGCCGCGAGGAGGACGGCAGCCGCGGTGAACTGCTTGCTGACCGACCCGACAAAGTAGCGGGTCGAGGCGTCGGCGGCCCGCGGGGGCGAGAGTGACGCCATGCCGAAGGCCTTCGCGTAGACCAATTCGCCATGCTCGACGACGGCCACCGAGACGCTCGGCGCCCCGCTCTCCTTCAGCAGGTCGGCGATCCTGCCCTCCTCCGCGGCGTCCAGCACGCTCTCCGCCCGCGCCGCCACGCCGAGGAAGGCCGCCACGGAGGCGGCGTACAGTCTGAGATGGTTCATCTTGCGGCGATTATGTCAAAGCGCTCGCGGGAACAACGAGCCTTGATTTCACGGAAATGAAGCGGAGAGCCTCCGATCCGATCCGGGCCAAACGACGCCGATTGACGGGCCATCGCATTGGGATTCAATTGCAGCCTACACGCATGGAAGCAGACCCGATACCCGTCACCGTCCTCACCGGATTCCTCGGCGCCGGAAAGACAACCCTGCTCAACCGGATCCTCTCGGAGCGGCACGGGCGAAAGCTGGCCGTGATCGAGAACGAGTTTGGCGAGGTGGGCGTCGACAACCAGCTCGTCATCCAGAGCGACGAGGAGCTTTTCGAGATGAACAACGGGTGCATCTGCTGCTCCGTGCGCGGCGACCTGATCCGCATCCTGGGGCGCCTCCTCAAGCGCAAGGACCGGCTGGACGGCATCCTCATAGAGACGACGGGCCTCGCCAACCCCGCGCCCGTCGCGCAGACCTTCTTCACGGACGACGAGATGCGCCGCAGCTTCCGTCTCGACGCGATCGTGACCGTGGTGGACGCGAAGCATGTCGCGGCCCACCTCGACTCCGACGACGAGTCGGTGAAGCAGGTGGCCTTCGCCGACGTGATCCTCCTGAACAAGACCGACCTTGTGTCCCCGTCCGACCTCGGCGCCCTCGAGGGGCGCATCCGCGGGATAAACGCGGTCGCCTCGATCCACAGGACACTCGGCTGCAATGTCCCGCTGGACAAGGTGCTCGAGGTCGGCGGCTTCAATCTCGGCCGCGCGACGGAAATCGACCCGAAATTCCTCGAGCCGGAATACCCGTTTGAGTGGGCGGGGGCGTACCGGCTGCCCGCCGGCACCCACGATCTGCTGATCGGGCATGGCGGCGACCATGGGCACGACGACGGGCACGTTCACCACCATCATCACGGCGGCGAGAACGAGCTCGACGTGGCGGTGATCGCCGTCCCGTCGCTCGGCGAGGCGGAGATCGCGGCCGCGCGCGACACCGCCGCGGCGGTGTTCTCGGCGTGGGAGAAGCGCGTGGCGAACGGCGAGACGCTGATCCCCGGCGCACCCCTCAACCGTCTCCTCCTGGACGGCGGGAGCGGCCGGTTCAGGCTGGAGGTCGCGGAGCCCGGCGACTATCTCGTCTTCGAGGGGTGCGGGGAGGAGCCGCTCCACATCGAGGTCGGCGGCGACACGGTCAGGCCGTCGTGGCAGGCCGACTACCGCGCGGCCCACGAGCACAGCGGTGCCGTGTCGTCCGTGGGCATCCAGCAGGCCGGCGAACTGGACGGCAAGCGGCTGAACGAGTGGATCAGCGGGCTCCTCAGGACCAAGGGCGGCGACATCTACCGGATGAAGGGGATCCTCAGCGTGAAGGGCTCGGCGAAGCGGCTTGTCTTTCAGGGGATCCACATGCTCTTCGACGCAAAGTTTGACCGGGAATGGGGACCGGGCCCGCGGACAAACACCCTGGTCTTCATCGGCAAGAACCTGGACAGGACCGCGCTCACCGAGGGGTTCAACGCCTGCCTTTCGGCGTGACCGGCCCATGCAGCTGACGAAGCACTGGGCGGCGTCGCTGGACGACTATGTGATCGACCTTGCATGGTCCCCCGACGGTAGCCTCCTCGCCGCTGCGTCTTCGGCCGGCCCCGTCACGCTCTTCGGCGCGCCGGACGGCGCAAGGCGGGGCGAGCTTCCCGGGCACGACGGAGGCACGAACGCGATTGCCTGGCGGCCCGGCACCGCGCTTCTCGCGAGCGGCGGCCAGGACGGCGCGGTCAAGCTCTGGGACGCCGGCGCCGCGCAACATGTCGCGAGCGCACCGATGGGCCGTTCATGGGTCGAGCATCTCGCCTGGCGGCCCGGCACCGCGGACCCGATCCTCGCCGCCGCCGCGGGAAGGAAGCTCGCATTCATCAATCCCGACGCAAGCGTGCGCCATGCGTTCCAGGACGCTCCGAAGACCATCACGGCCCTCGCGTGGCATCCGCTCGGTGGCTGCGCCGCGGTCGCCTATTTCGGCGGGGTCTGCCTTTGGGACGCCGACAATGGAATGGCCCAGAAGGAATTCCTATATGACAATGGTATCCATGCGCTTGTGTGGTCACCGGACGGCCGCTGGCTCGTCTCCGGAAACCAGGATCCGAGCGTCCACCTCTGGATGCCCGAGAACGCCGTTGAGCTGCAGATGAGCGGCTATGAGGGAAAGGTGCGCCATCTCGCGTTCGACTCGGGGAGCCGCTGGCTCGCCACGAGCGGCAGCCAGGACGCCTGCGTCTGGGATTGCAGGGGCGCCGGTCCCGAGGGTCGCGAGCCCGTCATGCTCGCCCATGCCGCGCCGGTATGCGGCGTTGCGTTCCAGCACGCCCACGGGCTGCTTGCCTCCGCTTCGCTGGACGGCGCCCTCATGCTTTGGAGCCCCGAGCGCGCCCAGCCCCTTCGCGCCACCGTGCGCATGCCGGCCCCGGCGACGTGCCTGGCCTGGTCACCGGACGACAAGCTCCTCGCGGTTGGATCGGAGAAGGCAATCGTGTATGTCCTTCGGTGCGACCCATGACCTCGCCTGCATTTCTCGGCCTGCCAGGGGATCTCTGGCAGGCGCTGGGCCTGACGCTTGAGCTGGCCGCGGTCACGACCGTCGTCCTCGGCATCGCCGGCCTTCCCCTGGCCCATTGGTTGAACACGTCCCGGCGACGGGTGGCGCCGGTCGTGGAGACCCTCGTCGCCCTCCCCCTCGTGCTGCCGCCGACCGTGATCGGCTTCTACCTTCTCATCGCCTTCTCGCCCGCCCACCCCCCAGGAAGCTGGTGGGTGCGGCTGACCGGCCACTCGCTCGCCTTCACGTTCTGGGGGCTCGTCATCGGGTCGGTGATCTATTCCCTGCCCTTTGCCGTGCAGCCGTTCCAGGTCGCCCTGAGGGGAGTGCCCCAGGAGCTTCTCGACGCCTGCGCGGCCCACGGGGCGCCCCCGTGGCGGGTCTGGACCCGCGTCCACCTTCCGCTGGCCTCGCGGGGGATCGCCGCCGGGCTTACCCTGGGCTTCGCCCACACGCTCGGGGAGTTCGGCGTCGTCCTGATGATCGGGGGATCGATCCCGGGCGTCACCAAGGTCGCGAGCATCGCGCTGTATGACGAGGTCCAGAACCTGGACTACCCGAGGGCCCACGCCTTCGCCGCACTCCTTCTTGCCATCTCGTTCGTCCTCATCCTGGCGGCGACGCTCCTGCGAAGGCGCGAGCAACGGCCCTAGCCGCGTCCGCTGCGGCGCCTGCCCCTGCGCCGGAAGGCGTCAGGCGCCCGCGCGCTCCACGCCGAAGACGGCGTCGGCGTAGTCGGCGGCGCTGAACGCCTGCAGGTCCTCGGGCTCCTCACCCAGGCCCACGAAATAGATCGGCAGCCCCAGTTCGCGCCAGATTCCGACGATCGCGCCGCCCCGGCTCGTGCCGTCAAGCTTCGTGACGACCAGGCCGGTCAGGCCAAAGCTCTTGTGGAAGGCCCGGGCCTGCTCGATCGAGTTTCCCCCGAGCGACCCGTCGACCACCAGCCACGAGTGGTGCGGCGCGGCCGGATCGATCTTGGCCACCACGCGCCTGATCTTGGACAGCTCCTCCATCAGGTTGCCCTTTGTGTGGAGGCGCCCCGCCGTGTCGACGATGACCCAGTCCCGGCCCCGGCTGCGCGCCGCCTGGACCGCGTCGAACGCGACCGCCGCCGGGTCGGCACCGGGCCGGTTGGAGACCACTTCCAGGTCGAGCCGGGTCGCCCATGACTTCAGCTGGTCGATCGCCGCGGCGCGAAACGTGTCGCATGCGGCCAGGAGCACCGTCCCGCCCTCCTGCCTGAGCCGCCAGGCGAGCTTCGCCGCGGTCGTCGTCTTGCCCGAGCCATTCACGCCGATGAGGACGATCACGGTCGGCGGGGCGGCGGCCCGCGCGACCCGGCCCTCCGAGCCGGCAAGGGCCCGCCTAAGCACTTCGGCGCCGATCTCGGCGGCCTGCCTGCCCTGCAGGGCCTTGTCCTTCCGCGCCGCGGCCTTGATCCCCTCGAGGATCTCGCCCGTGGTCTCCACCCCGAAATCCGCCGCGAAAAGCGCCTCCTCGAGTCCCTCGAGCGACGAGGCGTCGATGGGACGGCCGCCGAAGAGTCCGTGCGTCCTCGACGAGATTGCCGAGACGGTCTTGGCAAGGCCCTCCCTGAACCTCTTTAGGAGCGAACGCACGATCCTTTGGCCGGCGCCCGGCGCTAATCCGACGCCTTGCGCGCGTCGCGGCCCAGCTGGTCCTTCAGCCGGTCCAGGATCCCGTTTATGAATCGCTTCGAGTCCGCGTTCGAGAACTGCTTTGAGATGTCGATCGCCTCGTTGATCGAGACGACGGGAGGGATGTCCTTCCTGTGGAGCATCTCGAACATCGCTATCCTCAGAATCGCTAGGTCGATCTTGGCGATGCGCTCGAACTCCCAGTTGTGGGCGAGGACGCGGATCTGGGCATCTATGGCTGCCTGGTTCCTGATGACGCCGTCGATGAGCTCCTCGCCGAAGGCGTAGTGCTCCCTGGGCTGTTCCTGACCCTCGAAGAAGACGCGCAGGTCGTCGGCGAGGCTCGCGGGCGGGTTGATGCTCCACGCATACAGGTACTGGAGCGCCGACACGCGGCCGTCGTGTCGCTGTGCGTATTGCGCCTTGCTCATCGGGCGAGCTCCCTCCTGAGCGCCGCCATGGACACGGCCGCGCTCGCGAACTCGGCGCCGCGGTCGAACCGGCCGAGGCAGCGCGCCCTCGCCTGCCCCTCGCTCTCCGCCACGACGATGCCGTTGATCACCGGCACCCGCGACGAAAGCGCCACCTTCTGCAGGCCGCTCGCGGCGGCGGACGCGATGAGTTCGTAATGGATCGTGCCGCCGCGGATGATGACGCCGAGGGCGACCACCGCGTCGGGCTTCCGGCCGTCGACCAGCAGGCGGGCCGCCACGGGCAGCTCGCCCGAGCCCGGCACCCGGACCACCGTGATGTTCCGTTCCCGCACCCCGGCCGCGGCCAGGCCCTTCCTGACCCTGGCCAGCAGGGCCCCCACCAGCCGCTCGTTGAACCGGGCGGCGGCAATCGCAATCTTGAAGCCGGAGGCGTCGACGGCCTCCGGCGAGGGTGAATCGCCGCTCATGGAACGTAGAGAGGAGAACCGGGACCGGGCAATCCGCAACATGAATTCGTGCGGTGGCGGACCAGATCCGCTATCGAGATCATCCGAAGGCCGAACCGGCTCTTGAATTCCAGGATATCGCCCAGCCGGGCCACGGTCCCGTCGTCATTCATGAGCTCGCACAGGACGCCGCTTGGGTGCAGCCCCGCCAGGGTCGCAAGGTCGACGGCCGCCTCCGTGTGGCCGGCGCGCTCGAGGACCCCGCCCGGCCTGGCGCGGAGAGGGAATACGTGCCCCGGGCGCGCAAGGTGCTCGGGCAGCGATTCGGGGTCCCCGATGATGCGGATGGTCCGTGCGCGGTCGGCCGCGCTGATCCCCGTCGTCACGCCCTGGGCCGCGTCGACGCTGATCGCAAAATCCGTGCGGTGCTTGTCCCGGTTGCTGGCCACCATGGGGCCGAGCCCGAGCTTCGAGAGGACGGCGGCGGTGGTCGCGACGCAGACGATGCCGCTGCCATGGCGGATCATGATCCCGACCGCCTCCACCGTCGCCTTGGATGCCGCGATGATGAGGTCCCCCTCGTTCTCGCGCCGCTCGTCGTCGGTCACGATCACCATCCGGCCGGCCGCGATGTCGGCCACTGCAGCCTCGACGGAGTCGAACGGAAAAGGCTGGGACGAAGGCATCCGGACAAAATCGCCGGGGCCGGGCGAGCTGTCAACGCGGGGACGGACGCGGTGCCCGGCGGATCAGCCCTGAAAATCGATGAAGTACGATTCCACCGCGTCCGGCTTGCCGTCCGTAAGCAGCGTGATGTGCAGCTTGAAGGTCAACGTGCCCTTGATGACATAGGGCGATGCCAGGACCGAGGGGTCATCCGTGGGCAGCAGCTGGATCCGCTCGTCATTGGGCTGGTACTGGACCGTCCAGCGCAGGATCGCCGACGAGACGTCCGCAGGTACCGGATTCTTCTTCTCGTCGTAGAACGCGATCCGGAAGGTGCGGTCCTTGATCTGCACCCCGAGCCACCCGCCATGGGTCCGCTGGACGGGATTGCCCACGACCGTGCCCTCGGCCTCCGGGGTGGGCGTCGGAGGCGTGGCGGCGCAGCAAATGGCGGCCAGGGATAGGCCGGCAAATGCGAGTAGCGCGGGGCGTTTCATCGGCCGAAACCCTACGTTTTCGGACCCCCATCGGCAAGAACGTTCCCGGCCTCTCCCGACAGCGCCGTCCTCATCCCGCGCCAGCGCTTGAGCCGCTCGGCGATGGCGGATTCGGCCCCGGCCGACTTGGGGACGTAGAGGCGCACGGGGCGCTCGAGGAAGTGCTGCCCGGAAATGCCCTCCGGGAAATCGTGCGAATAGTCATAGCCCTTCCCCTGGCCCATCCTCTTGTTTGCCTGCCCGCTCTTGTCGCGCAGGTGCGCGGGAACGGGCTGCACGGGGGACTCGCCCAGCACGCGCCGGGCCTCCCCCAGGGCGAGCGTCGCCGAGTTGCTCTTGGGGGCCGTCGCGATGTAAAGCGTGGCGTGCGCGAGCGTGAGCTCCGCCTCGGGCAGGCCGACAAAGTCGACCGCGTGGTGCGCGGCCACCGCCAGCGGCAGCGCGTTGGGGTCGGCCAGGCCGACGTCCTCGCTCGCCAGGATGACGAGCCGGCGCGCGACAAAGCGGGGGTCCTCGCCCCCGGCGAGCATCTTCGCAAGCCAGTACATCGCGGCATCCGGATCGGACCCGCGGCAGCTCTTGATGAACGCCGAGATCGTGTCGTAGTGCTCGTCCTCGTTCGCGTCGTAGCGGATGCGGCGCTCGCGCGCGAAAACGGCAAGGTCCTCCGGCCCGATCACCGCGGGGCCCCCCTTCCCCAGCGCGATCACCTCGAGCGCATTCAGGGCGCGCCTCAGGTCGCCGTCGGAAAGGACCGCGAGCTCGAGGAGTATCTGCTGCGGAGCGGTCACCCCGAGCCCGCCGAGTCCGCGCTCGGTGTCCAGCAGCGCCTTTGCAAGGACGCCCGCCACGGCCTCCGTGCCCAGCGGCTCCAGCCGGAACAGGTGGCTGCGGGACAGCAGGGGCGGGTTGATGTAGAAGCCCGGGTTGTGCGTCGTCGCCCCGATCAGGCGGACGACGCCCTGTTCCACGTCCGGGAGAAGCAGGTCCTGCTGCGTCTTGTTGAACCTGTGGAGCTCGTCGATGAAGAGGATCGTCCCCGAGCCGGGCCTTCGCCTCGCCGCACCGAGGACGTCGCGGAGCTCCGCGACGTTGGACATGACCGCGTTGACGCGCACGAAGCGGCTCCGGGTCTCCCGCGCGATCGCCTCCGCGATGCTCGTCTTGCCGGAGCCCGGCGGACCGTAGAAGAGCAGCGAGCCGAACCGGTTCTGCGCCACGAGGCGCGCGAGAAGGCTGCCCTGCCCGAGGATGTGCTCCTGGCCCACGACCTCGGAAAGCCGGCGCGGCCTCATCCGGACCGCGAGGGGAAGGCCCGCGCCGCCCGACGCCGCCTCATCCGGCGCCAACGGCTCCGGCTCACTGAATAGTTCACTTTGGTCCGCGGTATCCATCGCTGATTCGGCGAGCCGCCAATCTCCGCCCATTCGGGGCGGATGAAAAGTCATTTTCGGCGTGTCATTCGACCGGCGATCGGCGACTGTGGCAACCTGCCATGAAAAGCGCCTACGAACTCGCAATGGAGCGCCTCTCCAAGTCGGACCCGCAGTCCGCCAAGGCCCTGACGCCCGAAAAGCGCGCCAAGCTCGCGGACGTCGATCGCGTGTTCCTGGGAAAGATCGCCGAGCGCGACATTTTCCTCAAGCAGCGCCTCGAGCAGGCGCTTTCGGGGAGAAACGCCGAGGAGGTCGAAAAGATCAGGAAGGAGATAGCGTCTGAGAAGGGTCGGCTCGAGGAGGAGCGGGAATCCGAGAAGGACCGCATCCGCGGCGGCAAGGCCTGACTGGCCCCGGCTCCGCCGGGCTACGGTGCCCCATCGGCGAGATCGAAGTCCGCGACCAGCGGAAGGTGGTCCGATACCGTCGAGTTCTCGACGTAATGACGGACGCACCTGAGCCTCGTGTTGTAGAATATGTGGTCGAGCACGAATGCCTGCCGCCGCCATGTGGGAACCTTGTGCTGGACCGTGGCATAGCCATGTTCGGCGAACTGCTCGACGATCGGGTCGTCCTGGCTCACGTTGAAATCGCCACCGAGGATTGTCGGCAAATCGGAGGCGTCCAGCCGGTCCGCGACCAGGTCCCGCTGCCAAGGAAACATGGTGCTGCTCATGCCGAGCATGAAGAACGCAAGGAGATGCACGTTGTAGATCTGGATCTCCCTTCCATTGACCAGGGTCTTCGCGCCGATCATCACGCGGTCGGTCGGCGTTGTCTTCCTGCCGCGGAACACGAACTCGATCGCGGGCGACGGGACGTCGATCCGGAGCTTCTCGATCAGCGGGGTCCGTGAAAAGATCGCGAGTCCGATCCCAAAGGGCAGCTCCCGCGGGTCCGCCTTCGGATAGGAGAACCAGCTGTCGAATTCCGGCAGCGCCTCCTTCATCCGCGAATAGTTCGGGGGAGGATCGACCTGGACACCCCCGATCTGCGCATGCTCGACCTCCTGCAGCAAAACGATGTCCGGCTTGTGGCGGCGTATTTCCCCGACGGTCGCCTTGATGTCGATGGGGCCGCTGTCCGGCGCCTTTGCATCCCACCCCATGCCAAACTGCATGTTGAATTGGAGAATCCTGAACATGCTAAAGTCCGTCAGTGTTTCGCTGGTGCTGGAATGCCGGCGATTTCATTCGCGACGTCACGCTATTCGTGGCTTCGCAACCAGATTGCAGCAACTCTTATTTGGCACGTGATCGTCTTTTTGCGGCCGTTCATTCGGGTTCTGCGGTGCCTTCCACGACCCATTCACGCGCCTCGGGAACCTGTGCCAGGAAGGCGCGCAATGCCGCTCCAAGGTGCTCCGCATACCTGAAATGCGCTCCCATGCCGGTCCGCAGCTCGGCCTCATAGATGAACTTGTCGGCGTGCGTCCCATGCTCGAACGGCGTCTGTGCACCCAGCAGGAGCGAATAAACATAGCTGGGTGATTCACGCTTCATCATTTCGCGCGTAAGCTCCATCTGGTCAATAAGAAGCGCATTGTGCTCCGCGCGCGTTATTTCCGGTGGAAGGTAAAAACCCGCCTGGATGAGGGGGGTCGACCGGTTCCCGGTGCGGTGCCGGTTCAAATCGCGGAGCTCGGCAAGCGCCAGGTTGTTCCATGCAAAGGTCACGCGCATCCGCCTGGTGGCGGCTCCTTGCTGGCCGTAACGGTTCGCCCTGTGGCGGAGGGCCTCAGGGACGGATTGATCCTGCGGAAACCACGGAGGGGACGCACGGTCGACGTTCACCCACACCTCGTCTCCAAGCGGCTGGGTGCTCAGCCGCTCAAGCCCCATCCTGATCGAGGCGGCGAGCTCCTGGCGCGCCTGCTCCCCGAACGAGGCGTCGGCATAGCTGTGCCGCATCAGCCTCGGCGACTGCTTCAGGAGCTCATCGCGGATGAGCGACGCAGCGCTGCGCGCCTCAGGCTGCGGAAGCGAGTCGAGGTGCTTGACCGTCTGGGCCCACATGCGGGAGGTCTGGACGAGGCCCACATTGGTCCGCGTCGCGAACGGAATGAAATACCTGGCGCGGTCGAGGGCGTAGTTCTTCCGGATGCGGGCGACGACGGCGGCCTTCGCATCCCTCGGAAATCGCACCCGCGCGGGCTCGCCGGCGGCCAGGGAGTCCAGGCGGGCGTATTCGGAATGGTAGGCCGCAAAGGAGCGCGCGAGCACGTCCTTCCAGCGGGCCGCAAGGTCGTCCGGGATCCCGAGTTCCGCGGAGCCCGGGATGTTCGCGGGATCCATCGTGATGTAGCGGGTGCTCGATTCCTGGCCGTCGGCCATCTGGGCGATCTCAAAAATCTTGTAGGCAAGCCACATCGAAACCCCGTCGAGCGCCACCGCCAGCCCTCCCGTGAGGCCGCCTATGGACGCGTGGCCGTAGTCGACGAATTTCAGTATCCGGTCGATCGAGGCGTCCGGGTTGGCGACATCGACCTTGGCCAGGATGGCCGCAATCCCCTCGTTGCTCCGGGAATACCGGGCCAGAACCGACGCCAGCAGTTCGGGGGTTACCTTGGGGAGATCCGCTGCGCTCGGAGGCGGTACGAGGGCGAGCCCGGTTACCTTCATCATGGACGATCAATGAGGCAGCATTTGGACCAGGAAACAATTACGGAAACCGCCCGGCGGCCGGAATTCGATCCCGGGGGAAGGCGGCCCGCAACCCCGACTCCAGCGGTAACATTTCCTTGAAACAGGCGTCTAATACGACGTTGCCAAGAAGCACGCATAAAGCACCGCCCCCATGAAACTCGCCCAAATATCCCTCTTTGCCCTCGCATGCGGCGCCGCCCCCCTCGGGGCCAGCGCAGGCGTGGAAATCGGAATCAACATCAGCGGCCCCGAGGTCATCGTGGGCAGCCAGCCACCCCCACTAAGGACCGAAATCATCACGATGTCGCCGGGACCGGGCTACATTTGGATCCGAGGACACTGGGCGTGGCGCCACGATCGCTGGGATTGGGAGGGGGGACGCTGGGACCGCGTCATGCAACCCGGCTCCACGTGGATTCCGGGCCAATGGATCGCGCGCGGCAATGGATGGGCATGGAGCGAGGGACATTACGCCATGCTGCCGGAACCCCCGCCCCCGCCTCCCGGACAGCAGGTCGAGGTGATCGCCTCGGAGGAGCCGCCCGCCCCCATCGTCGAGGTCGAGGGGGTTGCGCCGGGGCCCGACTTTTTCTGGATCGGCGGCCACTGGCACTGGAACCACGGCTGGGTCTGGCTTCACGGACGCTACGACCGTCATCCCCATTTTCATCCGGGCGGGGGCTGGGAAGCCGGCCGCTGGGACCATCGCGGAAGCAACTGGGTCTGGCGCGAGGGCCACTGGCGCTGACCCCCGGGGCACCCGCGCAGGGAATACTTTGGGAAAGGCCGGGGGGGACGCCCGGCTTTTCAGTGCCCGGCCAGCCAGTTCCCCAGGGGGCCCTGGTAGAAGCCGAGGACAATCGAGCCGAGCGTGAGCGCCGCGAGGGCTATGCCCAGGGTCAATCCGGCCCCCGCGCGAGCGCGCTCGGCGGTTTTCGGAGAAATCGCGGCCTCGTCGCTGAAGTATGCCGTGCGGATCCACCCGAAGTAATAGTAGACCGAGACCACGACGCCCGCAACCGCGACCCCTAGCAGCCCGAAATGCCCCGCCTTGAAGGCGATGACGAAGACGAGAAGCTTCGCCATGAACCCCGCGAACGGCGGAATGCCCGCGAGCGAACCCAGGCCGCAGGCAAGGACGCCCGCGAGGAACGGGCTCTCCCTTGCAAGCCCGGCGTAATCCCCGAGCTCCTGCTCGGAGTCGTCGGGACCCGCGAGAACGGTCATCACCCCGAACACGGCAAACGAGGCGATCAGGTAGGCGTAGAGATAGAAATACACCGCTCCGACCGCCATGGGCTCGCGGGACACGGAGACGACCGCCAGCAGGATGAAGCCCGCGTGCGAGACACCCGAGAGGCCTATCAGGCGCTTGACGTTGTTCTGCTTGAGCGCCGCAAGGTTGCCGAAGAGGATCGTGGCCGCGGCCATGAGCGTGAGCACCGGCCCGACAAGCCAATCGTACGGCGCGAACACCTCGGTCACGAGGACCAGGAGCACGATGAACCCGGCCGCCTTGGACGCGACCGCGAGAAACGCGGTGACCGGCGTCGGCGCCCCCTGGTATACGTCCGGGATCCAAATCTGGAATGGAAAGGCCCCGATCTTGAACGCGACGCCCGAGAGGACGAGCACGATGCCGGCGGCCGCCAGGAAGTTGTCCGGGTTGGCCTCCAGGAAACCCCTGAGGCCGCCGTACTGCATCGCCTCGAGCGTCCTCCCGGAGAGCGCCGGGCTGCCCGCGACCCCGTACAGCAGCACGATTCCAAACAGAAGGAGCGCGGAGCTCAGGGCGCCCATGACGAGATACTTAAGCCCCGCCTCAAGCGTCTTCGGGTTCGAACGGTAGTAGCTCACGAGTATGTAGAGGCCCACCGTCACCGTCTCCAGCGCCACGAAAAGCATCACGAAATTGCGGCTCTCGACGAGCAGCATCATCGCCGCCGCCACGACGAGGACGATATGGTGGAACTCCACCCTCGGGACCCGCTGCCAGGGCAGGCTGCGGCGCGCCAGGAGCGAAACGAGAATCGACGAGATGAGGAAGAACACCCGCATCAGCTGGCCCTGCGGGGACAGCATCAGGAGGCCGTTGAAGGTCGCGCGGTAGGGGGTGTCAAAGTTGAGCAGGAGGACGCCCAGGATCCCCAGCTGGCCCGCGATCGAAACCACGGGGATCCGCGCGTGCATCGACCTCGGGAGCCCGGTCTCCAGCACAAGGAGGAAAAGCGCAAGGCACCCGAGGGAAAGCTCGGGCCAGACCGAGCCCCAGGCGTTCCCGGCGGCAAGGCTTCGTAGAGTGGAAAAATCCATGGGGAGGGGCCGGCCGGTTCGTCTATCGGCTGGCCACCACGGCCGCGGGCTCGCCCATCAGCGCCCGGTTGATCCCGTCCGAGAAAGACTTCGGCCAGAAGCCGATGAAAAGCAGGGCGGCCACGAGCACAAAGGCGGGCAGCCTTTCACTCCAGGCGATGTCGGCCGGAGGATCCACGGCGGCGACCCGCGCGAAGGCTTCCGACTCCGGGCCGAAGAATACCCGGGCGGCGGCCCTGAGGCCGTAGACGGCCGATACCACCGTCCCGGTCAGGGCGACCAGGGTCAGCCCGTGGGAGAAATTCCAGAGCGCGAAGAAGATCGGGAGCTCGCCCCAGAAATTGGCAAAACCGGGAAGCCCTATGCTCGCGAACGTCGCCGCCACGAACAGCCCCGCGAGCACGGGGGCCTTCTGCGCAAGCCCGCCCATCTGGTCCATCTCAAAGGTGTGCGTGCGGTGGTAGATGGTCGTCGAAAGCAGGAAGAGCAGGGCCACCGAGAAGCCGTGGGCCACCATGAGCATGACAACGCCGCCGGCTCCCAGGACGGAACCCGCCGCGATCCCAAGGAAAGCGTAACCCATGTGCATCACCGAGCTGTAGCCCACCATCTGCTTGAGATCGCGCTGCGCCATGGTCACCAGCCCGATCGCAAGGACGTTCCCGACGCCGGCGACGACCGCGAGCGAGTGGCTCCATTGCGCCGCCCCGAACGGCAGGAGCGGAAGCGCGATCTGCAGCAGGCCGTAGAGCCCGAACTTCTTGAGGACACCGGCGTGGAGCATGGCCGCCGAGCTCGGCGCGGCGCCGTACCCGAGCGGCGCCCATGAATGGAACGGCCAGAGGGAGACGAGGATCCCGAAACCGAAGAGAAGAAGCCCGAATATGTGCGTCTGCGTCACCTCGCCGAGCGGCCTCGATGCAAGGGCGTCGCGGAGAATCATCAGGTCGAAGCTAGTGGCCCCGGTCTTCACGTAGATGGCGATGAGCCCGACGAGCGAGAGCATCGCGCCCAGCGTGAGGTACACCGTCATCATCATCGCGGCGTAGCTGCGGTCCCGGCCGCCCCAGATTCCCACCATGATGAAGGTCGGGATGAGGGCCAGCTCGTGGAAAAAATAGAAGAAAAACACGTTCACGCTCGCGAACGTCCCCATGAGGCCGGCCTGCATCACGAGCAGAAGCAGCAGGTACGTCTTCATCCGCTCCGCCTTGGACTGGATCGCATAGAGGCCTGCCGCAAAGCCGACCAGCCCCGCCAGGACGAAAAGCGGGAGCGATATCCCGTTCAGCCCGAGCTTGAGCCCGATCCCGAGCCGGTCGAGGCCCGTGGAGTAATTGGTGAGAAACGCATAGCCGTGGACCTCCTTCGCGGCAGAGGCGAACCGCCACCATACGTCGATCGCCACGAGGGCGGGCACCGCGAATCCCGCGTACGCAAGCTTGACGGCCCAGCGCTTGGGCAGGCCGAGCGCGATCGCGACCGCGACGGCCAGCGGCGCGGCGACCGAGATCAGGAGGGGGTCAAGGGGCACGTTCATCGCGGGGTTCACAGGACGCCGGCCGCGAAGGCCCAAAGCACGACCACGCCGCCCAGGAACCAGTAGACGTAGGTGCTCAGGCGGCCCGTGTGGAGCGCCCGGATTCCGAAGCCGAACATCTCGGTCGCGCCGGCGAGTCCCCTGACGACGATCCCCGACAGCCCGACGACATCGATGAAGTTCAGGACGAGCGCGGCGCGCTGCTGGACCTCGGCCACGTAGAAGTCGTATCCGGTGTCAAACGACGACCTGAGGGCGCCGAGGAAACGGAAGGCCCCCGGTGATCTGCGCTCGAGGGTGTCGCCGCCGTCGGTCGCATAGTACGCGAGCGCCGTCCCGGCGCCGGCGACCAGCACCACCAGGCTCGTGGCTAGGACGATCGCATGGGTCGCGCCCCCGGCCTCCGGGATCTGTGAGAATACCCCGTCGAAGGCCCTTGGATACGCGCGCCAGTAGCCTCCCACGGCCGAAAGCGCCGCGAGCAGGACGAGCGGTGCCGTGAGCGAGATTCCGCCCTCGTGCGCATGGCGCGCGGGCTCCCCCGCCGGCTCCCCGAGGAAAACGATCTTCCAGAGGCGGATCATGTAGAACGCGGTCAGGATCGCCGTGAATGCGAGGACGGAGAACACCGCGCGGTTGTTCTCGAACGCGAGGACGAGGATGGCGTCCTTCGAGAAGAATCCCGCCAGCCCGGGCATACCGATGATGGCGGCGACCGCGATGGTGAACGTCCAGAACGTGACCGGCATCCGGCTCCTCAGGCCGCCCATCCTGAAGATGTCCTGCTCGTGGTGGCAGCCGAGGATCACGGAGCCCGAGCCGAGGAAGAGGAGCGCCTTGAAGAAGGCGTGCGTCGTCAGGTGGAACATCGCCGCCCCAACCGACCCCAGCCCGAATGCCGCCACCATGTAGCCGAGCTGCGAAATCGTCGAATAGGCGAGGACCTTCTTGATGTCCCGCTGCGTGATCGCGCACATTGCGGCGTAAAGCGCCGTGAGCGTCCCCACCCAGGCGATGACGGTCCGGGCCTGGGGCACCATGAGGACGTCGATCCGGCAGAGCATGTAGATGCCGGCGGCCACCATCGTGGCCGCGTGGATGAGGGCGGACACGGGCGTCGGGCCCTCCATGGCGTCGGGGAGCCACACCTGCAGGGGCAGCTGCGCCGACTTGCCGATGGCTCCGCAGAAAAGCAGGAGCGGGATCAGGCGGCTGTAGACGACGTGGCCCGCGCCCAGCTCCGAAAGGCTCACCGTGCCGTTCGCCCAGTAGCACAGGATGATCCCCAGCAGGAAGCCAAAGTCGCCCACCCGGTTGACGATGAAGGCCTTTTTCGCGGCGTCGGATGCTGAGGCCAGCTCGCGCCAGTGGTTGATGAGGAAATAGGAGCTGAACCCAACCAGCTCCCAGAAGATGAACATCATGAAAAGGTTGTCCGCCAGGACGATCCCGATCATGGAGAACATGAAGACCGAAAGGCCCCCGAAGTACCGCGCCCGCGCGGCGTCGTCACGCATGTAGCCGAGCGAGAAGACATGCACGCAGAGCCCGACCACGCCGACGATCGAGAGCATCAGCGCGGCCAGGTCGTCGAGCTTGATCCCCAGCGCGACCGCGAACGACCCGAAGCGCAGCCATTCCCACGAGGCCGTGAAACGGTCGCCGCCGAACGCCAGCCAGAGCGCGCCGCAGGCGATGAACAGGGCGGCGACCACGGACACGGCCGACGCAAGCCCTCCCCTCCGCCCAAGGAGGAGCGTGATCAGCGCCGCCGACGCGAGCGGCGCCAGCAGGACGGAAAGCGCGATGTGCGTGGGCGTCATGTCTCGGGGTCGGGGGTCGCCATCAGTGCCTCATGGAATTCAGGCGGTCGACCTGGATGGTCTGGCGCAGGCGGAAGAGCGCGACGATGATCGCGAGCCCGACGGCGACCTCCGCGGCGGCCACCGTCAGGATGAAGAAGACGAAAACGTCGCCGTCCTCGGTCCCGTTGAAACGGGAGAAGGCGACGAGCGCCAGGGTCGCGGCCACCAGCATGAGCTCGAGGCACATGAAGATGACCAGCGTGTTCCTGCGGACGAGGACCCCGAGGAAGCCGATCGCAAAGAGCGCGGAGCTGAGCATCACGTAGGCGTCGAGGGAAGGTGTCATTTGGAAGGGTCCGCCTCGCTGATCCGCCGGCTTATCAGGATGATCCCCAGCATCGCGACCAGGAGGAGGAATCCCATCACCTGGACGGGAAGGAGGTAGGCGGTGAAGAGCTGGTAGGCATAGAGCTTCAGCGAGGACCCCGCACCCTGACCGACCGGGGGGCCCCCGCCCAGCCGGCCGCGGATCGCGATGAGGTCAAGGCCCGTCACAAGCAGGGCCGCGGCGGCGAATCCCGCGAGCGCCTGGGCGGGCCGGAACCGCCACGCCTGCCCCCCCTGCATGTCCAGGAGCATGATGATGAACAGGAAGAGCGCCACGACCGCGCCCGCGTAGACCAGCACCAGGATGAACGCCAGGAGGTAGGCGTGCAGCTGGACGAACAGCCCGGCGATGCCGGCGAGGCACAGGAGCAGGCACATCGCGCCGTTCACGGCGTTCTTGGCCAGCACGACGCCGAGGGCGCAGGCAAGCGTCAGGGCCGAGAGGAAGATGAACGCGATCTGCTCCATCGTGGCGGCCCTCAGTGGTGCTCCCCTGCGCTCTCCTCGGCCGCCTTCTTCACGTCCCACTTGAAATGCGTGTCCGGGAGCGTCCCGCCGAGCTCATAGAGCCTGTCCTTGTGGTTCACCATCTCGGCGCGGCTGTAGCCGGACATCGAGTACTGGTTCTGCAGGAAGATCGCCTCCTCCGGGCACACCTCCTCGCACAGGCCGCAGTAGATGCACCGCAGCATGTCGATGTCGAAGGCCTGCGGGGCCTTCTCCACCTGGTCGATGCCGGCCCCCTCGGGCACCGAGCCCGGGGTGATCCGGATCGCCTTCGGCGGGCAGACGAACTCGCAGAGCTGGCACGAGACGCACTTCTCGCGGCCGTGCGGGTCCTTGACGAGCGTCGGCACGCCGCGGTAGCCGGGCGGTATCGCGGGCCGCTGCTCGGGGTATTCCATCGTGTCCGCCGGGCCGAGCAGGTGCTTGAGCGTGGTCTTCATCGCGCCCATGATCTGCGGGAAATAGGTGCGCTCCACCAGGGTGAGGGACCTGCGTTCGACTGGGATGACGGCCATGGCGGGTGGGTCTATTGCTGCAGGAAGTATATCCCGACCGTGTAGGCGATCAGGTTGGCGATCGAGAGGGGAAGCAGCTTCTGCCAGCCGAGCTTCATCACCTGGTCGTAGCGGAAGCGCGGCACGGTCCAGCGGACCCACATGAAGACGAAGATGGTGAGGAATATCTTCCCCGCGAAGATCGCCACCGAGACCAGCCCGGCGACGAGCGGATGCAGCCACAGCGCCGACCCCGTGGCGTGGTGCAGCCTCTCGAGGAGATCCGCGAGCGGGAGCCAGGGAAGGAGGTTCCAGCCGCCGAGGAAGAGGAGAGCGAACACGGCCGATCCCACGATCATGTTGGCGTATTCCGCGACAAAGAAGAGCGACCACTTGAAGGCGCCATATTCCGTGTGGAAGCCGCCCACGAGGTCGGCCTCGGACTCCGGCATGTCGAACGGCTGGCGATTCGTCTCCGCGAACAGGGCGACGGCGAAGATGAGGGCCGAGACCGGCATCGTGAACAGGAACCACGAGCCGCCCCAGAATCCGGGCCGGCTCTGGAACTCCACCACACGCGCGAGGCTGAGCGAGCCCGCCGATCCGGGCTCGTTCACCCAGAGGAAGACGGGCAGCACAGCGAGCGTCATCGAAAGCTCGTACGAGATCAGCTGCGCCGAGGCGCGGACCCCCCCCAGGAAGGCGTATTTCGAGTTGGAGGCCCAGCCCGCGAGGATCAGCGAGTAAATCCCGAGCGACGCGACGGCGAATACGGCCAGGATGCCGACATCGACGTTGGCGAGCATGAGGGGGACCACCGCGCCCCCGGAGCCGAGATAGGCGCCAAAGGGGACCACCGTCACCGTCGTGAACGCCGGCACCATCGCCACGACCGGAGCCAGGACGTAGTAGGGCTTATTGACGTGGTCCGGGAGCGGCTCCTCCTTGAAGAGGAATTTCCCGCCGTCCGCCATCAGGTGGAATACGCCCAGCCGCTGCAGGATCCCGATTCCGGGGATCCAGCCGAATAGGGGGGGCAGCGCCCGGTTCGGGCCGGGACGGCATTGGATCCAGGCGCACACCTTGCGCTCCGCCATCGAGCATGCGGCCGCTATGGGAAAGAGGACCACGATCACGGCGAGGCCCTTTGCGACCGCCTGGACCATGACGGGAAGCCCGAGGAAGTAGGCGATCATGGCTTCGCCTCCCTTGGCGCGGAAGCGGCCGGCGTGAAATGCAGCGACGGCCCCTCCGGGAACGGAAGGGCCGCCCAGGGCGTCCCGTCGAGGAGAAGGCCCCCGTCCGGAATGTCGCCGTGGTTCATCGTGGCCAGCGCCGGCACCTCGGCCGCGATCTGCGCCCAGACGCCGCCGACATCCGCGCCGGGAACGGGGCCGCCCACGGCGGCGACGAGCTTTGCGAGGACCAGGAGGTCGTCGGTCGCGCCCGCGATCCCGGGCACCGCCCTGGCGAACTTCTGGACGCGGAACTGCTGGTTCACGAACGTGCCGTCCTTTTCAAACACGGTGAGGGTCGGGATGACGACGCGGGCCGACGCGCTCGTCGCGTTGGCGTGCGTCCCCAGGTAGATGGTCGGGACCCTCGCGAGCTGCGCCGCGGTGAGGCCCGCGGCCGCGAGATCCTCCCCGATCGAGACCACGGCCCTCACGCTCCCGGAGTCGATCTGCGCCCCCAGCGAGTCGAGCGCCGGCGACGGAAGGTCGGCGACAAGCCCGGTGACGAGCGCGCCGCGCACGTTCGGGTTGCGGTCGGCCGAGACAAGGAGGCCGTCGCCCTTCCCCACCCGCGCGACAAGCGACGCCCGCGCCCCCAGCGCCTCGCAGAGCTTCCTCGAGAGGAACTGCTCCTCCACCGAGCTGCGGCCCGAGGCGACCACGGCGGCGCCGCCCCCGGCCAGGATCTCGGCGGCCGCCTTCACCGCGAACTCGAGCGTGCTCTCGGCGCCGTTGACGCGGACGGAATCGAGCCGCCCCTGCGCGCGGACCGCCTTGTAGAGGATGCGCCCGCTGTCGGCCATCCATGTGTCGTTCACCGCGTCGTTCTGGCGCGGCGTGATCCGGTAGACCGCGCCCTCCCGCGACCAGACCACCGTGTTCGCGCCCGCGCTCGACTCCGTGTCGATGCTGTTCGTCTGCCTCAGGAACCAGACGCGCATCTTGAACCTGAAGTCCGTGCTCGTCAGCGCGCCGACCGGGCAGATGTCCACGGTGTTGAGCGAGTAGTTGTTCTCCAGCTTGCGCCCGGGATAGCACGTGAGGGTGCTGTAGCTCCCGCGGTCCGTGAAGCCGAGAACGTCGTCCTTCGCCACCTCCTTGGAGAAGCGGACGCAGCGCGAGCACAGGATGCAACGCTCGTCGTCAAGCATGACGCGCGGGCCAAGCAGCGTCCGCTTCGGCTTCACGTTCTTCTGCTCGACGTAGCGGGAGTAGCCCCTCCCGTATCCCGTCGACTGCTCCTGGAGCTTGCACTCNNGGTCGCAGATCGGGCAGTCGAGGGGATGGTTGATGAGGAGGAACTCCATCACGCCCTCGCGGCACTCCTTCACCATCGGCGTCGTCGTGCGGATGTGGAGCCCCTGGGAGGCGTTCGTCGCGCAGGCGATCGTCGGGCGGGGGACCCAGTTGATCCTCTGCCTTCCCGTGGCGGGATCCATGACCGGCGCTTTGGTCGCCGGGTCCACGGCCGGCATCCCCATCTCGACGAGGCACATCCGGCAGTTGCCGGCGATCGTCAGCTTGGAGTGGTAGCAGTAGAACGGCACGTCGATGCCGAGCCGCAGCGCGGCCTCGATCATGTTCGTGCCCTTCGGCACGGCGATTTCCCTGCCGTCGACGTTGACGGTGACGAGGTCGGGAGTGGCGGGCTGGATCATCGTGCGTGGAAAGGCTCAGACGAGCTCGGGGACGCCGTCGGGCCTCGGGCCCCTCGTCTCCTTGGAGTAGGACTTGAACTCCTCGCCGAACTTGGCGACGAAGCTCTGGGTCGGCCATGCGCATCCCTCGCCGAACGCGCAGATGGTGCGGCCCGCGATCTGGTCGGCGACGCTCTTGAGGAGCGCCCCGTCCCCAGGGCGCGCGTCGCCGTGCACCATGCGCGCCGTGATCCGCTTCATCCAGAGCGAGCCCTCNNTGCACTGGCCGCAGCTCTCGTGGGAATAGAACGCGTTGATGTTGCCGAGCGCCTCGACCATGCTGACGGAGTCGTCCATCACGATCACGCCGCCCGAGCCGCCCATCGAGCCGATCATCGCGAGCGAGTCGAAGTCCATCGGGATGTCCTCCACCCCCCAGTCGTACTCGACCATCTCGGCGCCGACCTTGCGCTTGCCCTTGTAGCGCTCCCCGAACCTGAGGACCTTCGCCGAGGAGCCTCCCGGGATCACCGCCTTGAACGTCCTGCCCGGAAGGGGTCCGCCGCACACCTCGTTCAGCAGCTGGCCCATCGTCACCCTGCCGACCTCGAATTCGTAGTACCCGGGGCGCTGGACTTGGCCCGAGACGCAGAGGATCCGAGTCCCGGTGTTGTTCGGCGTCCCTATCTTCGAGTACGCTTCCCCTCCCATGTCGGCGATGTGCTTCACGTGGCAGAGCGTCTCGACGTTGTTCACGATCGTCGGGCACTGGTAAAGGCCGAGGACCGCCGGGAAGTAGGGCGGCTTGATGCGCGGATAGGGCCGCTTTCCCTCGAGCGACTCGATCAGCCCGGTCTCCTCGCCGCAAATGTAGGCGCCCGCCCCCCGGTGCACGTATATCTCGCAGCCGTAGGCGGTCCCCACGATGTTGGGGCCGACGAAGCCGGCCGCCCTGGCCTCCGCGATCGCTTTCTCCAGGATCTTCGCCCCGTCGGGGAATTCCCCGCGGATGTAGATGAAGGTGCGCTCCACCTTGTTCGCGAAGCACGTGATCATGATCCCCTCGATCAGCTGGTGGGGATCCCTGTAGATGATGTAGCGGTCCTTGAACGTGCCGG
>PLKS01000082.1 GCA_003140665.1 Opitutaceae bacterium | reverse complement strand
GCCGCTCGGCCGAGCTCGTCGCGCAGTCGCTGCTCGCCCTGAGCGGATCCCGCCTCGTGAGCGTGGCCGTGGTCCACGGGGCGGCCGTCGCCGGCGGCGCCGGCCTCATGACGGCGTGCGACATGGTCGTCGCGGCCGCCGACGCGAGGATCGGCTACCCCGAGCCCAGGCGGGGGCTGGTCGCGGGGCTGGTGATGACATTCCTGCGCCGCCAGGTCCGCGAGCGGGACGCCCGCGAGATCCTGCTGACGGGCGAGATTTTCACGGCCGCGCGCGCGCTTGAGATCGGCCTCGTGAACCGGGTCGCGCCGACGCGCGAGGCGGCCTTCGCCGAGGCGGCGAGGCTGGCCGACGCCGTCCGGCAGGGAGGGCCCCAGGCGGTCTCCCGAACGAAGGCGCTGCTCGCCGAGCTCTGGCACCGGCCCGCCAAGGCGGACCTGGACAGCGCCCTGAAGGCCCACATGGAGGCGCGCAATTCGGGGGAGGCCGCCGAGGGCATCGCCGCCTACCGGGAAAAGCGGCAGCCGAAATGGGCCCCGGTCCCTCCGCCACAACGGCTTGCCTGACGGCCGCGGCCGGGGCAGCCTCCCCCTGCAATGGACGCTCCCTCCCCAACCGCCGAGCCGCACGGCGAGATCGTGATCCGGGCGATCGCGATGCCGGCCGACACCAACGCCAACGGCGACATCTTTGGCGGCTGGCTGGTATCCCAGATGGACCTCGGCGGCGCCGTGATGGCCCGCACCCTCGCGGGCAGCCGCGTCGCGACGGTCGCCATCGACGCGATGAGCTTTGACGCGCCGGTGAACGTCGGCGACACGGTCACCTTCTATGCCCGGCTCCAGGGGATCGGCCGAACCTCGATGAAGATCGGGATCGAGGCCTGGTCGCAGCACTATTCCGGGGGCGCCCAGCGACGCGTCACCCAGGGCGTCTTCACCTACGTGGCGATCGACGCGGCAGGCAAGCCGCACGCGGTCAAGCGGGGCAAGTGACTCACGCGGGCAGCGTGAAGCATTCGGTCTGCACCTTGAGGTCCTGGAGAAACGCGGCGGCGCCCGCCCCGTTCACCACCTTGTGGTCGAACGTGAGCGAGAGCGTCACGACCTCCACGGGATAGACGACGCCCTTCTCGTTGACCATGCGCTCGTGCGCCTTCCCGACGAAGAGCGTGCCCATCGAGGGCGGGACGACCATCGGGGTCGCCACCTCGATGCCGAAGGAGCCGAGGCTCGTGATGATGAGGGGGGCCTGCACGTCCTCGACCTTTCCGGCGCGCGTGTCGGCGACCGCCTTCGCATAGGCGGCGGCAAAGGCCGCCCAGTCGAGCAGGTCCGCCCCGTGGATGGCGGCGGTCGCCAGCCGGTCGCCCTCGAGGGCGACGGCGACGCCGAGGTCGAACGGGTTCCGCTCGACGATGCCGCTGTCCCTGGTGACGAGCCTCCGGAACGCCGGGTGCTTCGTCATCGCCCGGGTGACGGTCCAGGCGAGCATCAGCGACGGCGAGTGGGGGAGCCCCGCCTTCTTCGCCGCCTCCCGCGCGTCCCGGATCGCCTTCCACCGCACGTCGAGCTGCATGTTCACCGGCACCACGCCCGCGAGCCGGCGGGTGATGGCCGGCGAGAGGGCCGGGGCGACCGAGGCGCCTTCGGCCGCGGTCGAGAGCGGCACCTGCTGGAGCTGCTGCATGCTGAGGTTCTGCGCCGGGGCGGCAGGAGCCGCGCCCTCGACGGTCATCACGGCGATCTCCCTTCCGATGTCCACGACGTCATCCACCCTGCATCGCCATTCCTTGAGCACGCCGGCCATGGAGGACTCGATCGGATAGACGGCCTTGTCGGTCTCGACCTCGCACAGCGGCTCGTCGAGCGCGACCCTTTCTCCGGGTTTCTTCATGAGAGAGACAATCCGCGCCGCGCGGATTCCCTCGCCCATCATGGGGACCTTTATGGGGACGTCTATGGGGCCGGATGCTGGACCCGATGCCGGCGAGGTGGAAGCCGCCTTTTGCGTCTCCGCGCGCCGCGGGGCCGCGCCGGCCTGGGTGCCGTCGAGGACCCGGTGCACCGCCTCGACGATCCGGGCCGCGTCGGGCAGGGCGGCGTCCTCGTAGACGGGGCTGTAGCCGATCATCACGTTGCCCTTGGAGACGAGGAGCGGCGGGCTCACGAGGCGGCTCCACACGTCGGGCCTGCCGGCGAGGTGCGAGATGATCATCTGGCCGGCGCTGCAGTTCTCCGTGTCCTCCTGCACGACGACGAGCCGCCCGGTCTTCCGGACCGACTCCTCTATCATCTCCCGGTCCCAGGGCACGATCGAGCGCAGGTCGATCAGCTCGATGCTCACCGAGTCGCCGAGCTTGGCCATGGCCTCCATCGATTTCTCGACCGTGTTGCCCCACGCCACGATGGTGACGTCGCTGCCCTCCGTGAAGCGCCGGGCGGCGCCGATCGGCACGGCCGAGATGGCCTGCGTCACCTCGCGCTCCGCCCAGAGCATGTGCTTGGGCACGAGCACCAGCGTCGGGTCGTCGCCATGCATCGCCGACCAGAGGAGGCCGACCGCGTCCTCCGGCGTGCTGGGTATGACCACGTTGAGCCCGGGGAAATGGGCGATGGACGCCTCATTGGCCTGGGAATGCCAGAGCGAGCCCCCGGGGAGGTAGGCGCCGTACGGGGCGTAGATCACCGCGGGGCACGTCCATTTGCCGAACGTGCGCCAGCGCAGCGTGGCCAGGTTCGTGACGAGCTGGTTCCAGCCCGGATAGATGAAGTCGATGAACTGCAGCTCGAACACGGGCCTCCAGCCGTAGCTGGCGAGGCCGCAGGCCACCCCGAGGATGGTCGACTCGGCGAGCGGCGAATTGAAGACCTGGCCGGGGAAATCCGTCGACAGCCTCTTCGTGAGCGTGAACACGCCGCCCTTCGGGTCCTCCACGTCCTCGCCGAAGATGATCCGGTGCGGGTCGGCGTCCAGTCCCGCGCGCAGCGTGAGGTTGAACATGTCTCCCATGCGGTACTTGCCCGGCTTGAAGATCTCCTCGTCAAGGTCGGGCATGGCGTGGACGACGTTGGCCTCGAGCTCGCCGGCCAGCGGGTTCTCGGCCTTCTCGGCGTTGAGGTAGTCGGCGCGGACCTTCTCCTTGATCCCGGACTCGAGCGTCTCAAACTCCTCCTGGGTGAGGGCGCCCTCCGAGACAAGCTGGTCCTTGAGCACCTTCAGCGGGTCGCGCTCGCTGAGGGTCGACAGCTCCTCCGACGAGCGGTAGATCTTCTGGTCGTCGGAGCTCGTGTGGCTCGTGAGCCGCTCGAGCTTCATCCACATGAACACCGGTCCGGCGCCGGAGCGTATCCTGGCGAGCGCCTCGGCGGCGACCGCGTGGACGCGCTCGACGTCCCACCCGTCAACGAGGACCCATTCCTCGGCGGCCAGCACGTTGAGGGCGAGCGGATTGGTGCGGCGCGTCGGGCTCGAGATGCCATAGCCGTTGTCCTCGACGACGAGGAGGAGGGGCAGCTTGCGCTCCTTCGCGAACGACACGGCCTCGAAGAAGTCGCCCTGGCGCGTGGCGGCGTCGCCCACGGTGGCCAGGGTGACGCTTTTCTTGCCGTCGAGCTGCATTCCCCAGGCCATGCCGCATGCCGGCAGGAGCTGCGAGGCGGTCGGCGTCGGCACGCTCCAGATGTGGAATTCCGGATAGCTGTAGTGCGACGGCATCTGTCGGCCGCGCGACGAGGACTCGCGCTTGGCCATGTAGTCGAGCGCGAGCTGGAACGTGGTGACGCCGCGCCCCAGGACGAGGCCGCGGTCGCGGTAATAGGGGCAGGCGTAGTCGTCGGGCTCCATCTGCATGCCGATGGCGGCCATCGCCTCGTGCCCCTGGCCGGACACGTGAAAGTGCCCCTTGCCCTGGCGGTTGAGGTTCTCCTCGCGCAGGTCGCCGTGGCGGCTTTCGAGGAGGGTGAGAAGGAGCCTTCGCTTGAGCTCGGTGGAGAGGCTGGATGAGGCGGCGGGCATGGGAGGGAGGATGTCGGGTTTGGGAAGGGGATGGTCCGTTCGGAGGTGGCGTTCGGCTGGGTGGCGGGTCGGCGTCGGGGACTCCCGTTCACAGGAACGGCGCCGATCCGCCGGCCCTTTCGGGCTGGCGCAGCAGGCTCCCCCGGAACGCCGGGAAGCCCGCGCCCGCGATAAGCGCAAAGTCTATGTCGTCCTGCGTCCGCACCACGCCCTCGTCGAGGCAGCGCTTCGCCTCCTCGATCATGACACCCATGAGCCTGGCGGTGGTCGCCCTCGGGTTGCTGGCGACGGCGCCGACCGGCCTCGAGAGGCTGCGCGTGGCCTCGTCGTTCAGGGCCTCCGTGCTCCCGGCGTAGGAGTAGAATCCCGAGCTCGAGCCGTTCTTCCTCCCCCTCATCCGCGCGGCGAGCAGCGACGCGCAGGCCCGCGAGCGGACGAAGCGCTGCGGGAAGTAGCGCTCCATTTCCCCGAAGATGAAATCGGTCACGTCGACGCCGACCTCGTCGATCAGCCGGAGCGGGCCCATCGGCCAGCCGAAGTCGCGCATGGCGGTGTCGAGGGCCGCGGTGGGCATGCCCTGCTCCCAGAGCTTGACGGCCTCGTTCAGGTAGAAGAACAGCACGCGCGTCATGAGGAAGCCGGGCGACGAGCGGCAGATCACCGGCGACTTGCCGAGGGCTTTCACGAACGCGAGCGCCCGTTCCGCCGCGGCCGCCGACGTGTCGCGGCCCAGGATCAGCTCGGCGAGCGGCATCCGGCTCACGGGATTGAAGAAATGGATGCCGAGCGTGCGCTCGGGATGCGGCACGTGGCCGGCGATGTCCTCTATCGGGAGCGCCGAGGTGTTGGACGCAAGGAGTGTGTCGGGGCGCACGATCCCGGCGACCTCGGAGAAGAGCTTCCGCTTCGCCCTGACGTTCTCGACGATCGCCTCGATCACGAGGTCGCATGTGTCGAATCCCGCCCACTGGGTGGTCGTGGAAACCCTCCCGAACGCCTCGCGGGCGTCGTCGGCGGACAGCCCGCCTCGCCTGACCCCCTCCTCGAAGAGACCGTGGATGACCTCGAGCGCGCGCTCGACGAATTCCGGCAGCACGTCGCGCACCACGACCTCGAAGCCGCGGGCGGCGAGCCACTGCGCGATGCCGGAGCCCATCACGCCGGCACCGACGATCCCGACCCGCTTAACCGGGGCCGCCTTCGCCGTTCCGGCCGGAAACCATCCCTCAAGCGTGCGCTTCTTCGCGGCCTCGCGCAGGAAGAAGGCCTTGACCAGGTTCTTGCAGACGGGGCCCGCGGTGACCTGGCCGAATGCGGCCGACTCGACCCCTAGCGCGAAGCCGACGTCAAACTTGTACCCCTGCTCGACGACGCTGATCGCGGCGACCGGCGCAGGCAGCTGGCCCCGCGTCTTTTTCCGGACGGCCTCGCGCAGCTCCCCGAAATAGTCCGCCGACGGCGCGGGCGGCGGCGTCCGTGCCGGCGGGGCGCCCGAGGCCAGTTCCAGCGCCACGGACTTCGCGCGCGCCCGCAGCGCCGCGGCGGGCACGACTTCGTCCACGAGTCCCGCCTTCAGGGCCTCCTGCGCCGGCAGCAGCTGGGCCTTGAGGATGTGGTCGAGCGCCGCCTTCGCCCCGATGAGCCGCGGCAGGCGCACGCACCCGCCCCAGCCGGGTAGGGTGCCGAGGCCGATCTCGGGCAGGCCGATCTGGGTGGCGAGGGCGTCGCTCGCCAGGCGACGCTGGCAGGCAAGCGCGAGCTCGAAGCCGCCCCCNNTTCAGGTCGGCGCCGGCGATGAAGATGCGCTCCTTGCCGCTGATCACGACCACCGCCTTCACGGCGGGCGACGTAAGGGCCGTGATGGCGTCGTCGAGCGCCTCCATCGTGGCGAGGTTGAAGACGTTGGCTCCCGACGAGGGGTCGTCGAAGATGATCCAGCCGACACCGTCCTCGTCCACCACATGGATGACCGCCGGGCTCATGGGTTCCGGGAGTGCGCGAGTCCTGCGAGCGCGGCGATCGCGTCGAAGGCCTCCGGGTTGTCGATGCTGGCCATGTCGCCGGGCGACTGGCCGAGAAAGGCGCGGGCGATGGCGCCCCGCACCATCTTTCCGGAGCGCGTCTTCGGGATGGAGGGAAGGGGATGGACCTCCCTCGGCGCGAGGGGCTTGCCAAGGCGGCGGGCGACCTGGGCGACCAGCTCGCCCCCCGTCGCCGACCGGCCCGGCCTGAAGATCACGAAGCCCACGAGCGCGGTCCCCTTGATGTCGTCGGGAACCCCGATGACCGCGGCCTCGCTCACGGCGGGATGGGAGGCCAGGGCGTCCTCGACCTCGCCGGGACCGACCCGCTTGCCGGCCACCTTGAACGTGTCGTCCGTGCGGCCGAACAGGAACCACTGGCCGTCCTCGTCCACCCTCGCCCAGTCGCCGTGGTACCACACGCCGGGAAAGCGGCTGAAATAGGTGTCGAGGTAGCGCTCCTCGTCGTTGAGGAAACCCCTGGTCATCGACGGGGCGGCCTGCCTGCAGACGAGGTGCCCCGTCGCGCCCCGCGGCGCGGGAAGGCCCTCGTCCGTGTACACCGCCGCGTCCATGCCGAGCCCGGGACCGCCGAGCGAGCAGGCCCTGAGGCTGTCGAGGGGAGTGGGCGACAGGTGGCAGCCGACGATCTCCGTGCCCCCCGAGATATTCATGACGGGGCAGCGCCTTCCCCCCACCTTCTCGAAGTACCAGAGATAGCTCGCCTCGTCCCAGACTTCGCCCGTCGAGCCGAGCACCCGAAGCCGGGAAAGGTCGTGGGCCGCCGGCCCCCGTCCGCCGGTCGCCCGAATCAGCTGGCGGATGAGCGTCGGGGACACGCCCAGGGTCACCACGCCGAGCTTTTCGCAGATCTCCCACACGCGGTCGCTTGTCGGGTGGTCGGGGGCCCCGTCGAGGAGCACGACGGGCGTGCGGTAGAGCAGGCAGCCGATGATTTCCCACGGCCCCATCATCCATCCGATGTCGGTCAGCCAGAAGAACGGCTCGCCGGGCCTCGCGTCGAAGGCATAGCGGATCTCCTTTCCCATCTGCGCGAGGCAGCCGCCGTGCGTGTGCACCGTCCCCTTCGGGCGGCCGGTCGTCCCGCTGGTGTAGAGGATGAGGCACGGGTCCTCGGCCCCGGTCTGCTCGCAGGGGAGCCCCGGCCGGCCCCCTTCCAGGAACGCCTCCCAGTCCCCCGTGTCCGTCCACACGATCCTCCGGATCGATGGCACGCCTGCCGCGGCGGACGAGGCGATGGCGCGGGTGTCGGCGGCCCTTCCGCGCCGGACCAGCGCCCCCGCCGCAAACAGGGCCTTGGCCCCGCAGGAGTCCAGCCTCTCGCGCAGGGCCTCCTCGCCATAGCCGCAGAAGATGGGGACGGAGCGCGCGCCGATCTTCATCGCGGCAAAGAGCGCCACGACCGCGGCCACCTGCATGGGGGCGTAGAGGGCCACCGAGTCGCCGCGCCCGACGCCGATCCCGCGCAATGCCGAGGCGCAGCGATCCACCATGCCGGCGAGCTCGCCGAAGGTCACCCTGCGCGCATCCCGGGCTCGGCCGGAGTCGGCCTCGCAGTACAGGGCCGTCTCATGGCCGTGGCCGTCCCGCACGTGGCGGTCGACGCAGTTGTGGGCAACGTTCACCAGGCCGTCCGCAAACCACCGGGTGTGGGGCAATCCGCCCGCGTCGTCGCGCACGCGCGTGTATTTCCGGAACCACTCGACCCCCATGTCAGCGAGCGCCGCGTCCCAGAACCAGGCCGTGTCGGCGACCGAGCGGCGGCGCAGCTCGGCGATCGTTGCGATGCCGTGCGCCGCCATGAAGCGGGCGACGTGGGAGTCGCGCGTCCACGGATGGTCGCCGGGCCGCCAGATTGGAGCGGGAGCGTTCAAGCGAGCTCCACGCAGACCGCCATTCCCTCGCCCCCGCCGATGCAGATGGCCGCGACGCCGCGCCGCGCGCCGCGCTCGCGCATCGTGTGGAGCAGCGTGACCAGGATGCGCGCGCCGCTGGCGCCGATCGGGTGGCCGAGCGCGATCGCGCCGCCCCGGACGTTCATCTTGTCGTAGGAAACCGAGAACTCGCGGGCGAACGCCATCGGCACGACTGCGAAGGCCTCGTTGACCTCCCACAGGTCCACCTGCGCGGCGCCCCAGCCCGCGCGCTTGAGCGCGTTCCGTGTCGCCGCGATCGGCGCCGTGGTGAACCAGAGGGGATCCTGGGCGTGCGAGCCGAAGGCGACGATCCGCGCCATCGGCCGCCAGCCCTTGGCCCTGGCGTTGTCCTCGTCCGCCAGGACGAGCGCGGCCGCCCCGTCATTCAGGGTCGACGCGTTGGCCGCGGTGATCGTGCCCGCCTTGTCAAATACCGGGCGCAGGGTGGGAATCTTCTCGTACCTCACCTTTGAGGGGCCCTCGTCCCGGTCCACCTTCGCCGGGTTGCCCCTTGCGTCGGTGACCTCGACGGGCGTGATCTCGCCCGCGAATCGGCCGTCCTCCTGCGCTGCGTTGGCGCGGCGGAAGCTCTCGCTTGCGTAGGCGTCCTGGTGCTCGCGGCTGAAGGCATATTCCCTCGCGCACTGCTCGGCGCACGCGCCCATGTGGAGGTTGTTGTAGGGATCCCACAGGCCGTCGCGGATCATCGAGTCGACGACCTGCTGGTCCCCCATGCGGTAGCCCTCGCGCGCCTTGGGCAGGAGGTAGGGCGACGCGCTCATGTTCTCCATCCCGCCGGCCACGACGAGGGCGGCGTCGCCCGCGCCGAGCGCATGCGCGCCCTGCATCACCGCCTGCATCCCGGAGCCGCAGACCTTGTGAAGGGTCACGCACCGGACGGAGGACGGAAGGCCCGCGTAGAGCGCGGCCTGGCGAGCGGGCGCCTGTCCGAGGCCCGCCTGGAGGACGTTGCCCATGAGGACATCGGTCACGTCGCCGGCTGCCACCCCCGCCTGGGCGACGGCCCCCTTGATCGCGGCGGCGCCGAGGCGCGGGGCGGGAACGCCTGACAGCGAGCCCTGGAACGAGCCGAGCGGCGTGCGGGTGGCGGAGAGGATGACGATGGGGGACATGGGGGTCAGCGGCGGTCGGGGCGAACCATGGAGAAGGTGTCCCGCGTGGTGGTGTAGTCCTCGCCGCCCAGGCGGCCGACGAGGTCGAGCTTGCGGGCGTCGGGTGCCCCGTCTGGGCCCAGCACGTCGTCGCGGACATGCGCCACGAGGATGCGGCCGAAGATCACGTTGGCCGCAAGCGGCCCCGTCCCGATGGGAACGATCTGGTGCAGGGTGCACTCGAATGCCACCGGGGCCGCCGCGACCCGCGGCGGCCGGATCCTCGAGGACGGCGCGGTCGCGATGCCGAATGCCTCGAACTCGCTCTCGCCATAGGGCAGGAGGGCCGCGGTCCGGTTCATCGACTCGGCGAGGGCGTGCGGCACGAGGTTCACGACGAACTCGGGAACGAGCTCGATGTTGCGCACGGTGTCCTTCTTCCCGCCCTCGCGGTTGTTGACCGGGACGAACAACAGGGTCGGCGGGTTCGCGGTGACTCCCTGGAAGAAGCTGAACGGCGCCAGGTTCGCCCTTCCGTCGGGCGCGACCGTCGATACCCAGGCGATGGGCCTCGGGAGGATCGTGCCCACCATCCACTGGTAGGCGTCGCGCGGCGAGAGCGCGGAAAAATCGAGGAGCATGGCTGGTTCTAGGGGACGGGGCGGGGCGGGACGAGGGATTTTCTGCCTCGCGGGCGTCGGGGCCTCACCCCAGCCAGCTCAGCGGGTAAGAAGGGTCGTCGAGGCCGAGCGCGTCCTCGGTAAGCTGAAGCGGGAACTGCGTGTCGAACATCACCGCGAGCTCCTCGGTGCGCTGGGCGTCGAGGCTCTTCAGGGTCGTGCCGGGATGCGGCCCGTGGGGGATCCCCTGGGGGTGCAGCGTGAACGAGCCCGGCTCGACGCCCTTGCGGGATCCGAACTGGCCGCGCACGTAGAAGAGCACCTCGTCGGCCTCCGTGTTGTCGTGCGCCCAGGGGACCCTGATCGCCTCCGGGTGGTGGTCGAGCCAGCGCGGAGCGAACGTGCACACGACGTAGCCCCGGATCTCGAACGTCTGGTGGATCGGCGGCGGCAGGTGGACGGTGCCCGTGATGGGCTCAAAGTCATTCGCGTTGAACGTGAACGGGTAGAGGTAGCCGTCCCAGCCGACGACGTCGAACGGGTGGCTCGCAAGGACGACCCTCGTGAGCCGCGACCGGTCCTTCAGGAGCACGGCAAAGTCTCCCTCCGTGTCGTCCGGCGCGAGCTCGGAGGGGCCGTGGAAATCGCGCTCGCTGTAGGGGGCGCCCATGCGGATCTGCCCCTCGGGCTGCAGGTATCTCGCGGGCAGGCGCACCGGGTGGGAGGACTCGAGGACGAGATAGTCCTCCTGGGCGATGTCGTCGGGCACCAGGCGGTAGGTCGTGCCGCGCGGAATGACGATGTAGTCGTCGATCTTGTAGCGCAGCCTGCCGAAGTTGCTCTCGAGCCAGCCGCCGCCCCGCCAGACGAAGATGATGTCGTCGAACTGGCCGTTCCGGTAGAAGTCGAACCCGCCCGCCATCGCGGTCGCGGGCCGGCACCGGGAGCAGATCATGTCCTGGTTGAACATGAGCGGCACGCGCCCGGTGTAGGGGTCGCCGCTGCGCGGGATGGCGGCGGACTTGAGGTGGTGGTGGCGCAGCGGCGACGGGGCGGCGGCCCTGAGCGCCCACTCGCGATGGAGCTCGACCCGCTTCACGCGGGTCGGCGGCTTCCGGTGGTACAGGATGGAGTAGGCCCGGTCGAAGCCCTCCGTGGTGACGATGTGCTCGTAGTGCAGGCCCTCGCCCTTGTAGCTCGCGGCCGTGTCGCGCGGGAAACGGATGTGGTGCTTGCGGGGGGTCTCCCCGATCCTGATGTACTGCGGCATGGCCTAGAGCGACCCCCGCCTCGCCTGCTCGCGCTCGATGGCCTCGAACAGCGCGCGGAAGTTGCCCTCGCCGAAGCCGATGGCGCGCCCCCGGCGCTGGATGACCTCGAAGAAGAGCGTCGGGCGCGTGAAGACGCACTTCGTGAAGAGCTGCATCAGGTATCCGTCGTGGTCGCGGTCGACGAGGATCTTGAGGCGGCGGAGCACCTCCTTGTCCTCCTTGATCTCGCCGATGCGCTGGTCGAACTCGGCGTCGTAGTAGGTGTCGGGAACCTCGAGGAAGTCCTGTCCCATCCGGCGCATCGCAGCGACCGTGTCGATGATGTTGGGGGTCAGCAGCGCGATGTGCTGCACGCCCGGCCCGTTGTAGCGATCGAGGAATTCCTGGATCTGGGAGTTCTGCGACGACGGCTCGTTGATCGGCATCTTCACCCAGCCGTCGGTCGAGCTCATCACCTTCGACATCAGGGCGCTTCGGCCGGTGTTGATGTCAAAGTGCATGAAGAGGTCGAAGCCGAAGACCGACTCGTAGTATTTCACCCATTCGTCCATGTGCTCCACGTTGCCGACGATGTGGTCGATCATGGCGAAGTGGATGGCGCCGGCCTCGGGCCGGCCGGCCACCGGCCTGTAGCCGGGCGCAAACTCGGTGTGCGGCTTGCGCTCGATGAAGGTGTGGATCGTGTCGCCATAGGCCGCGATGGAGCCGCCGATGAACGACGCGTGCTCGTCGAGCTCGCGCACGACCTTCGCGCCGCGCCGGCGCGCCTCGGAGAGGGCGTGGCGGGCGTCCTTCACCCGGAAGGCCACATCGCGGACGCCGCAGCCGTGCTTCTCCAGGTGCCAGCGCATGAAGTCCGCCTCGTCGCCGCGGCCCTGCGGCTCGGCGACCACGAAGTTGATCCGGCCCTGGCCGACGACGTGGGCGCGCCTGCCCTTCACCCCGGAGGCGTTGTCGGCGTAGAACCGGCCGGCCATGCCGTACTTGCCGACGAAGAAGTCGCGCCACTGGTCGGCGTTGTCCACGATGAACTCGATGTGGTCGATGCCCTTGAGGCCAAGCGGGTTGACGCCTGTCTTTCGCTCGACGGAGGGCTCGAAGAATGTGGTCGCCATGGCGGGGTCCTTGGATGGTTGGGTTTTGGGCTGGCCGGGTCGCGGACGGCGGGTCGCGCGATCCCGGCCATCCGTCTAATCTAGCCCCGACCGCGGTTATCGGCCATACGCCAAACGGACTAATCGCGTGGAGCGGGGAATTGCGCGGGGACGCGGCCTATGCTCACTTTGGGCCGTGGGATTCCAAAGTCCTCAAAAGGTCCGTCCCGCGCCCCCCGCCATGCCGGAGGCGGCGCCGCCCGCGCTGGCCGAGGGCCTGCTGCGCCTCCACGCCGCGCTCAACCTGCGCGACCTCTGGCGGGCGCTCCAGTTCCTCGCGCGCGACACGCTGACCAGCAACTCGCAGACCTTCGAGGTCGGGCACCGCCCCGACGGGATCGCGCGCAAGGTCTATCGCCACGCCCATCCCTACACCCCGCGCGAGCTGCGGCGCGACCATCCCCAGCGCGCCTGGCTGGCCGCCAACGGCGGGGCGCCCGCCTACCGGCTCTCCGACATCGCGCCGCCGGCGGCCCTGGCCGGGACGCCGTTCCACGAGCGGGTGATGCGGCGAGAGGGCTGGGACAAGCTGCTCTGCATCGCCACGTGGCGGGGGCGCGAGCTGCAGGGCACGCTGAACTTCCACCGCGGGGCGGCCCTGCCGGACTTTTCCCAGCGGGAGCTGCGAGTCGCCGAGTCGCTGCAGCCCCATGTGCAGACGGCGCTCGGCCGCGTGCTCGCCTACGAGGAGGCCGGTTTCCTCGCCGAGCATTTCGCGTCGATGCTCGAGGAGGTGCCCGTCGGGCTCCTGCTCCTCGACTGGGACCTGAGGCCGCTCTGGTACAACGGCGAGGCGGCGCACGGCTGCGCGGTCTGGAACCACGGCGAGCGGCGCGCCGCCGCGCTCAACCCGCGGCGGGCGTTCCGCGTCCCGCAGGCGCTTGCCCGCACCTGCGCCGAGATGCGGGCCGCATGGGAGGCGGCGGGCGGCGCCCGGCGCGAGTCGGCGCAGGGCCCCCGCGTGCTGAGCGTGGACGAGCTCGGCCTGCACGCGCAGGTCGTCGTGCGCGCGCTCGGGGTCAACTCGCTCCTTCAGCCCGCCTTCCAGGTCCAGCTCGATTACCGGCGCCCGAGGGGAGACAGGAACCGCCCACTGTCGCCGGGCCTGGTGGCGCTCCTCGCGCGGCTGAGCACGAGGGAGCGCGAGGTCGCGATGCGGGTGAGGGAGGGCCTGCGCACCAGCGAGATCGCGGCGGACCTGGGACGCAGCCCCCACACGATCAAGGTGCAGATCTCCTCGATCTTCGCGAAGCTCGGGGTCGGCAGCCGCTCGCGGGTCGCGATGCTCCTGAACCGGTAGGGCGGCCTATGCCGGGCGCTCGCCGATGCGCGTGCGCAGGATCCCGATCCGCTCGACCTCGAGCTCGACCACGTCGCCCGGCCTGAGCCAGCCGCCGGTGTTTTCCGGGCCGAGCTCGAGGATGCAGCCGGTGCCGACCGTCCCGGTGCCGAGGAGGTCCCCGGGAAACAGCTCGGCGTCCCGCGAGGCGTGGGCGACGAGCTGGGGTATCGAGTGGTGGAGGCTGGCCGCGTTGCCGCGTGAGAGCTCGCGGCCGTTCACGCGGGCCGACATCTCGAGGGCGATGCGCTCCCCGGTGATGCGGTCGGCGAAGGCGTCGCGGGTCGCGAGCCACGGGCCGACGGCGGTGGCAAAATCCTTTCCCTTTGAGGGTCCCAGGCCGACCGCCATCTCGGCGCGCTGGAGGTCGCGGGCGCTCAGGTCGTTCACGATCGTGAAGCCCGCGACGTGCTCCCACGCGCGGTCGGCGCGGATGTTGCGGCCTCCCTCCCCGATCACGATCCCGAGCTCGAGCTCATAGTCCAGCTCCCGGGATCCCGCCGGCGCGAAGGCCGTGGCGTCGTGCCCGATCAGCGCGTTGTGGTTCGAGAAGTAGAAGACGGGGATCTCGTACCATTCCGGGACCATCCCGAGGCCGCGCCGGGCGCGCGCGGTCTTGACGTGCGCCTCGAACGCGTAGAAGTCGCGGAAGGACGGCGGCCGGACGACAGGCGGCAGGAACACCGCCTCGCCGGCGCGCAGGCGGGCGCCGTCCCAAGCCGCGGCGCGGTCCCCGATCTGCCTCGCCTGGGCCACGACCCAGGGAAGGGCGTCCTCCAGCCGTTCCACGGCGCGACCCGCCACGCCGGCCAGCCCGATCCACGAGCCGTCGGGGGCGGCTACCGCCGGCACCGGCTTTGCGCCCGGGGTGGGGAGAAGGGTGGCGAGGTGCATGGCGACCCGGCAAAAAATACCCTTGGGGTACCGGCAGTCGAATCTTTCTGCCAAAACGGGGCGCCGCCCTCCGTTAGGTGGGCGTTTTAATCCCTTTGACCTATAGCCAATCCGGGCCGGCGGGGCTACCATCGCGCCATGACGAACCCCTCGGTCCGGGCCGCAGACGAGGCGAAGGCCCAGGATGGATCGGACCCGCGCTGCGTCCCGATCAAGCTTGGCGCGCCCATACCCGTGGGCGACGAGATCGCATACCCGAGGTATTCCGAGGAGGAGCATGAGGTCTGGCGCACGCTCTACGCGCGCCAGGAGAAGCTGCTTCCGGGCCGCGCCGCCGGCGAATTCCTCACGGGCCTTGGGGCGCTCGACCTGGACCGGGAGCGGATACCCGCGCTCGCCGACGTCTCGCGGAAGCTGCACGCCGGCACCGGCTGGCGCATCGCGCGCACCCCCGGGCTCCTCGACGCCCGCGATTTCTTCGCCCACCTCGCGCAGCGCATCTTCCCCTGCACCGACTACGTCCGCGGGCGGAGCGAGCTCGACTACACGCCCGCCCCCGACTGCTTCCACGACATCTTCGGGCACACCCCGATGATCATGCACCCGCGTTTCGCGAACTTCTACCAGAAGATCGGGCGCGCGGCGCTCAACTGCAGGGATGCCATCGTCGAGGAAAGCCTCACCCGGATCTACTGGTTCACCGTCGAGTTCGGGCTGGTCAGGAACCCGGAGGGCCTGCGCATCTACGGAAACGGGATCATCTCAAGCTATGCGGAGACGCAGTTCAGCCTCACCAGCCAGGCGAGGAAGCGCCCGTTCATCGCCGACGAGGTCGCGCGCCAGCCCTACGACATCTGGCACCTCCAGGGCGACCTTTTCGTGGTGGGTTCGTTCGAGGTCCTGGAATCCAGCTTCGACGACTGGTCGGCCCGCAACGGGCTGGCCTGACGGGGACGCTCAGACCGTGCAGATGGCCAGCGCCTCGGCGAGCGAGGTGAACGGGTCCCGCAGCGGTATGAACTCCTGGGCGACGAAGCCCCGGTGCCCGGTCTCCTTGATCGCGCGCGCGATCGCGGCGTAGTTGAGCTCCTGCGTCGCGTCGATCTCGTGGCGGCCGGGAACGCCGCCCGTGTGATAATGGGCGATGTAGGGGTGGTTTTCCCGGATCGTGCTGACGACGTCGCCCTCCATGATCTGCATGTGGTAGATGTCGTAGAGCAGCTTGAACCGGTCCGACCCGACCCGCTTGACGAGCTCCACGCCCCAGGCGGTGTGGTCGCACATGTAGTCCTTGTGGTTCACCTTGCTGTTGAGCAGCTCCATGCAGACGGTGACGCGGCTCCTCTCCGCCTCGCCGACGATCTGCCTGAGCGCGACTGCGCAGTTGGCGAGGCCCAGCTCGTCGTCCATCCCGCCGCGGTTCCCGGAGAAGCAGATGACGTTCGGAAGGCCCGCGTTGGCGCAGGCCTTGATGCGGTCGATCATCCCGGGGACCATGATGGCATGGTGCTCCACTCGGTTGAGCCCCTCGGGTATCCGGGTGACGCCGTTTGCCATCGCGCAGGTCAGGCCGTGCTTCTGGACGACGGGCCAGCCGTCCGGGTCGAGCAGCTCGACGGACTCCAGCCCGACGCGCTTGCCCTCCCGGGCGAGGTCATCCAGGGCGATCTTCTCGTAGCACCAGCGGCACGCGGAATGGCGGAACGAGCCGGTGGAAGCGGATGCGGGCGTAGGAGGCGCGGCCTCGCTGGTCCGCCCGCGCGGCAGGGCCGCGAGTGCGGCCGAGCCAGCCAGCGCCTTTAGCGCGGCGCGACGGGTGATTTTCATTTTTTTTTGGGGGGTTGACATGTTGTCGCTTCCGGGCGCCGGCCTAAAGATTAATCGGCGCCGGCGCGCGCCGTCCCGGATCAAACCGTGGTCAGGTGCCACTTCCTGCAGTAGGGGCAGAGGTAGGCCTTCCGGTGCCGCTCGACTCCCGCGACAAGTGCCGCGTCCAGGGCGTCGCCCTGGCTTTGGTACCTCCGCTTTCGGAAGCACCTGAGCTGCCTCTCCTCTCGCGTGGGTTCCTTCAAGGACTTGAAGTCTGGCCCCGAAGCCATGGAGGGTCAAACATTTGGAATCCCCGATGGACCTTCGTCGACCCCCGCGCACGCCGCCTGGCCCGGGCCTTCACGGGATCGGGTGATGACCCCATTTCTGCCCGCTCGCGGAAGGGCTAGAATGTCGCTTCCCTTAAAAAGCCCCTATGAAAAACCATCGCCTCGCCGCACTCACCGCAACGGTCAGCCTCGCGGCGCTCCTCGCGTCCGGCTGCTCAAGGAAGGACCAGGTTGTCCCGGCCCAGCCCGTGCCGGTGGTTCCGGCCACGCCCGTGCCCACCGCCCAGGTGGTCGTCGCCCCGCCACAGCCCATCGTCGTCGACGCCCCCGCCTCATGGGATGCGATCAGCGGCCTGACCTTTGAGCAGCGCGCGGATTTTGTCGCGGGCGTACTCCGGATGGAAGGCCAGCTGGACGGCCAGATCAACGTGCTGAAGGCCAAGCGGGCGACCATGACAACGGACACCAAGGACTGGGATTTCGCGATGTCGGGCATGAGCGACGCAAGGTCCTACCTGCAGTCGATGGCCGCGGAGGTGGGCGCCGTGACGACGCCCGACACGTGGAACGAGGAGAAGGAAAAGGTTCACCAGGCGTGGCTGAAGGCGCAGGACGCCTACGACAAGGTCAGGACCAGCACGACCAACTGAGCGTCGGGGGCGCCGCGGGACACCCCGCTCACAGCATCGGCGACAGGGGCCGCAGCGCGGCCTCCAGGAACTTCCTCCTGAACGGCCTGCGCGCGAACACCGCCTGGTCGATTTCCACGCAGAGCCCGAAATCATGCTCGAGGATCCGGGCCAGCTCGCCGTTCCGCTCGCTGGAGTGGAAGAGGAGATTGAGCTCGAAGTTCAGCCGCATGGACCGATAGTCGAGGTTGGCCGAGCCGACCATCGCCCACTGGTCGTCGGCCAGCATGATCTTTGCGTGGTTGATGCCCGCCGAGTATTCGAAGATGCGCACGCCGGCCGCGAGCAGCTGCCCGTAGTAGGAGCGGCCCACGGTCACGAGCCACGGGTGGTCGTTCTTCTCCGAGATGAGCAGCCGCACGTCGACGCCGCGGCTGGCGGCGAGCTCGAGCGCGGCAAGGATGACGTCGTCGGGCACAAAGTAGCCCGTGGCGATCCAGACGCGGTCGCTGGCCTCGTTCAGCAGGCTGACGATGGTCTTGCTGATGGGCTCGTTCCGCCGGTCCGGGCCTCCCAGCACGACATGCACGATGTCGTGCGCGCGCGCCCTTACCGGCGGAAAGAAGGCGGCATCCGAGATCTTCTCGCCAGTGGCGAAGAACCAGTCGTCCGCAAAGACGTCCTGAAGCTCGCTGACGACCGGTCCCGAGGTCTCGACCTGGACGTCGCGCCAGTGGCCGAGCTCGGCGTCGAGGCCCTCGTATTCCCGACCGATGTTCATGCCGCCGACAAACGCTATGGCTCCATCTATGATCTGGAGCTTCCGGTGGTTCCTCAGGTTGAGGAAGAAGCGGTTGCGCTTCGGGTCCAGGCTCTGGAACCAGGAGAAATGGCCGCCGGCCGCGTTGAATTCCCCGAGCAGGCTCTCGGTGAAGGCATGGGAGCCGACGCCGTCGAGCAGCAGGCGCACGATGACGCCGCGGTTCGCGGCATCCTTGAGGAGCTGCAGGAACCTCAGGCCCGTCTCGTCCCCGTTCCAGATGTAGAACTCGAGGTGGACATGGTGCTTCGCCTCCCTGATCCTCGCCTCGAGGGCGGAATAGAACTCGGCCGAATCGCGCAGGATGCGCAGGTTGTCCGCCGAGCTGACGGGAAGGCGGTTGATGCGCGAGACCAGCTGCAGGAACTGGCGGTCCCGCCGGGGCAGCCTCTGCATCAGCCCTGCCGTGGTGTCATCCGTCGAGCCGGATTCCGCGCGCTGGCGCATGGCCCGGGCGGAGAAAAGGCCGCGCCGCTTGAGCCGCCTGCGCTTCAGCCGGTCGGTGCCGATCGCGAAATACGCCGCGGCGCCGATGATGGGGATGAAGATGATGGCCCAGAGCCACGCGAGCGTCGCTGAGGGGCGCTTCTTGAGCAGGAGGAGGGGAGGGATGAACGCCCATGTCGCGAAGTAACAGACAAGCAGGGCGGCCTTCATCATGCACGGACGGCTCTAAGGCCGCGGATCAGGCCCGGCGAGACGAACCGTGAGCCCCGGCCATGCCGCGAACGGCGCCCACCACCAGCGGTCCCCAGCGGAGCAGGCCGCCCAGCACCCTGGCGCGGCGGCCGAGCATGCGCTTCAGCACGAATCCGAGCGGCACTGCGGCAAACTTGACGAAGGGCGAGAGCCGCCGCCACCGGGCGATCCCGTGGTCGAGCACCTCGACGGGCCGGGCCACGCGGGCCGCCGCCTCGGCGCACTCCTCGCGCCGCTCGAAGATGCGGTCCAGGAGCTCGGCCTTTCGCGCGGCCAGTACCGTCAGTTCTTGTCGCGGATACATTCGCGGTCTTCCCCAAGCTCCCGCAGCGTGGACTCCAGCAGCCTCGGCTGGCGGGCCAGGTAGCGGCGGAAAGCGACGATGAGCGCGACGAGCGCGCCGGTGTAGACCAGCGCAAGCGTCCCGAGAACGGCGAGCCGGGCGCTCTCCCAGAAAAGATAGACGAGCGTGAGGCTGGCGAAGGTGATCGCCATCACCCCCGCGAAAAAGAGCGCGCTGATCCAGAAGAATGTCTGGATCAGCCGGAATTTTTCCTCCTGGAGCTCCAGGGAGAAAAGCGCGAGACGGTCCTGCGCGGTGCCGATAAGGCCGTCCGCGAGCGTCCGGAGCGAGCCGAGGATACCCGGATGAGCGGGGGGCTCGTTGTCCATCGGCGTCAACGGCTTACTTGCCGCGTCGGCCCAGGAGGACACCGATGAGCAACCCGACGCCGGCCGCCACGGCGATCGACTGGTACGGATTCTCGCGGATCGTCTCGTCGGCGTATTTTCCGCCGGCGACGACCCGCTTCCTCGCGGTGGCATACATCTCGGTGAAGCGCTCCTTCGCGGCTTCGAAGCGCTCGCGGAGGGCGAGGCCCCCTTCGCCGTCGCTCTCGCCGGGGGAGGCGTCCAGGAGCTTCTGGGCCTCGGCCACGAGGGTGCGGAGGTCGGTTAGGAATGTCTCGGCTGACTGTTCGTTTGTCGATGTGCGGCTGTTTTTCATGATGGTGGTGTAGACAGGTAAAGTGCGGATGAGTTGCCGCATGATTGCGGCTTGGAGGTCTCGTTTCGCTCTTGCGGGAAGGATACGCCGGCAACGGCAAGGCAACAATGGGGTGTTTTCCCCCGAGGCAGCTTATACGGTGTTCACCCCATTATGCTGCATTTCGATGGTGGGTATGATTTTCCCGATGAACATCCTCCCTGCGCCCCGAGCGCACAAAAGACCGTGAGCACGGGAATCGGAGCTCCCGGCGCATCCCGCTGCGAGATCGGGAAGATCATCAATCTGCTTCTTGCCGATGAATTCGTGCTCTATACCGCGACGCGGGGCTTCCACTGGAACGTGACGGGCACCCCCTTCGCCCGCATCCAGGAGCTTTTTGAGGAGCAGTTCAGGCAGCTGGCGGCCAGGATCGAGCAGCTGGTCGAGTGCTCATGCGCCATCGGCGTGTGGCCGGGCGGGGGACTGGGCGACCTGGCGAAAAGCGCCCGGCTCGACTCCGATCCCGGCGCGGACCTTCCGGCTGAGGACATGGTCGCCGAGCTGTGCGGACTGCATGGCGGCCTGGCGAAGCAATTGCGCGCGGACATCGTCGTCTGCTCCGAGCGGTGCCGCACCCCTGGAATACTCGATGATCTCCGGGGCCTTATGTCGTTCCACGAGGAGGCGGCCGGGACGCTGCACGCCATGCTGGCCGGGGGCGCCGACGTCTTGCTAAGGGGCGACGGCCCGATGGTGGCGGCCCGGTCCTAGGCTCGCGGGGCGCCCTCGCTGTTCAGCATCTCCGCCTGCCTGAGGCCCTCGAGCACGAGCTCCGGCACGACCTCGTCGAACAGGCGCTCCTCCTCGAACATCCGGGCAAAGCCCCCCGTGCCGACCACGTGGGGCCGTTGGCCGCCAAACACCTCCCGGGTGAGCTCCGCGACGAGGTGGCGGATCGCCCCGGAATGCCCGTGATAGAGGCCGGACTGGATGCTCTCGACCGTCGAGCGCCCCAGCACCGATTCGGGCCGGGCGATCTCCACGCGGGGAAGCTTGGCGGTGCGGCTGGCAAGCGTTTCGGCCGAGACGCCGACGCCGGGCAGGATGACTCCGCCGAGGTAGTCGCCGCCCGCGGTGACCACGTCGAACGTCGTCGCCGTGCCGCAGTCGACCACGATCAGGTTGCGCCCGGGCTGGCGCCGGGCGGCGGCGATCGCCCCCGCGATGCGGTCCGCGCCGACCTCGAGCGGGTTGCGGTAGCGGACCTTCAGGCCGGTCTTCACCCCCGCCTGGAGGACGAACGGCTCGCTCCTGAAATACTTCCTGCTGGCGCCGCGCAGGGAGTGCAGGGCCGCGGGCACGACGGAGCACAGCGCCACGCGGTCCACGGACCTCGGGTCGACACCGTTCTCGCGGAGCACCGAGACGAAGAAGATCCCGAGCTCGTCCGAGGAGCCCAGGGGCTGCGTCGACTTGCGGAACTGGAGCCGCAGCGCGTCCCCGTCGAACACGCCGCCGTGGATCTGGGTGTTTCCGATGTCGAGGCACAGGAGCATGGCGTCAGGCCAGGGCCGTTTCGGCCGCGGGAAGGCCGGCAAGGGCGCGCTCGAGCTCGGCCGCGAGCTCGGAGCGGGTGGCGCAGCGCCGAGGCGGGCCCCCGTCGGGAAAATGGATCTCGGACGGGAACGCGTCCGCGCCGGCGCGCTCGCCGAGGCTGTTGTGGACGACGAGGTCGGCCCCTGAGCGGGCGAAGAGCGAGGCGATGGCGCGGTCGACCCCCTGGCGGTCCTCGCCGGCCGTCAGCTTGAAGGCGACCACCTGAATCGAGTGGTTCAGGCTGCGCTCCCGGAGGCTGTCGACCAGCTTGGGACGGGGCTCCAGGCGCAGGAGCGGCGCCGAGTCCGAGGCGAGCTTGCCCGTGGCCAGCGGCCGGGCGATCCCATCCACGATCACCTCACCGACGCCGAAGTCGCCGACCGCCGCAGCATGGATCACCGCGTCAAAATGCTCCTGCGGCAGGATCCGCGCAAGGGCCGCGTCCAGCTCGGCGAACGACGAGAACACCTCCTCGCGGCAACCCCGGGGCGCGGGCGCCGACTCGCGGGAGCGAAGGAGCACCACCTCGTGGCCGCCGCGGGCCAGGCGGTCCGCGATCCCCGCGCCGGTCCTCCCGGTGCTCGCGTTCGTGAGCACGCGTACGCCATCGATCGGCTCCGCCGTGCCGCCGCTCGTCACGAGGACGCGCAGGCGCCTCGCCGGCCGCGCAAGCGCCGCCTCGGTCGCGGCGACGATCTCACCCGGCTCCGCCAGGCGTCCCTCGCCCTCCTCGCCGCAGGCCGTCCGCCCCTCGCCGGGCCAGACAAAGCGCACGCCCCAGCGGGCGAGCTTCTCGACGGCCTCCTGGGTGGCCGGGTGCCGCCACATCGCCGGGTTCATGGCCGGTGCCACGAGGAGGGGCTTCGATGGGTCGTGCGCGAGGAAAAGCGCGCCGGCCAGGTCGTCGGCCAGTCCCGCGGCAAACCGGTTGAGGGTGTTGGCCGTGGCGGGGCAGACGACGACCGCGTCGGCCCAGCGCGTGAGGTTGATGTGCTCCAGGGCCGCGCCCGGCTCAAACAGGTCCGTCAGCACCCGTTCGCCGGTGAGGCCCTCGAGCGTGGCGGCGCCGACGAAGCGCAGGGCAGACGCGGTGGCGACCGTGCGCACGCGGTGGCCCTGCTGCACGAGACGCGAGATCGCGTCGCAGGCCTTGTAGCCCGCGATGGACCCGGTGAGCACGAAGGCGATGTTAGAGCCGGACATTGTCGATGAGGCGGATTTCCTCCAGCCGGACCGCGCCGAGCCGCACCCCCGCGTGGTCCTCCACATAGTCCACCCCGAATCCGGCGTCGCCGAGCGCCTTCGCGGCCCTCTGCGCCGGGGCCGGTTCCCTGAGGATCCGCGGAAAGGCCGCGGCGAGGGCGCGCCCGGACTCGGACAGCCCCCGGTTGCGCGAGCTGAGGGCGAGGCCGTCGGGGTCGCGCACGGTCGGGCAGGGGACGATCTCCACGGGCAGGAAGAGAGCCCGCACCATCCCCTGCACGAGCAGGAGCTGCTGCCAGTCCTTCTCCCCGAAATACGCGCGGTGCGGCCGGACCAGGTTCAGGAGCTTGAGGACCACGGTCAGGACCCCGTCGAAGTGTCCCGGGCGCTGCGCTCCCTCCATGCGCGCGCTGAGCGACCCCTCCGTCATCCGGTAGTTGTAGTCGTCGGGGTACATCTCGGCCCGGCTGGGGAAGAGAGCGTAGTCGGCGACGCCGTCCGCCAGGTCCAGGTCGGGTCCCAGCGTCTGCGGGTAGCGCTTCAGGTCGGCGGGGTCGTTGAACTGGGTCGGGTTGACGAAAATGCTGAGCACGACGCGGTCGTTCTCGGCGCGCGCGCGCTCCAGCAGCGACCGATGGCCGGCATGGAGGGCGCCCATGGTCGGGACGAACCCCAGGCTGAGCCCGGAACGGTCCATGGCGGCCCGCTCCAGCTTCCATTCCCCCAGGCGCGTGTAGACCCGCGGCACGGCTAGAATCCCTCCTCCTGCGCGGGGAACTCGCCGCTCCGGACCGCCTCCGAGAACCGGACGGCGCCGCTGCGGACGAGCGCGGCCCCGTCGGCAAAGCGGCGGGCGAACCGGGGCCTGAAGTCGGGATTGAGCCCGAGCATGTCGTGGAGGACGAGAACCTGGCCGTCGCATCCGGCTCCGGCCCCGATGCCGATCGTCGGTATCCCGAGGGCGGAGGTCGCCTCGCGCGCGAGCCCCTGGGGAATGCACTCGAGGACGATCGCAAACACGCCCGCCTCCTGCAGGGCGGCGGCGTCCCCCATGAGGCGCTCCGCCCCCTCCGCGTCCCGGGCCTGGACCCTGAAGCCCCCCAGCCCGCGCACCCATTGCGGCGTCAGGCCGAGGTGCCCCATGACGGGGATGCCGGACTCGACGAGACGGCGCACCACCTCGACGTGGCCGCGGGCGCCCTCGATCTTGACGGCGTGGGCGCCGGCCCTCAGGAGCAGCGCCGCGCAGTCGAGCGCGTGGGCCTCGCCCTTTCGCGCCGCGAGGAAGGGCATGTCCGCGACGATGAACGTGCCGGGTGCCCCGCGCGCGACCGCCCGCGTGTGCAGCGCCATGAGCTCCGGCGTCGCCCCGAGCGTGTCCTTCTCGCCGTGCACGACCATCATCGCGCTGTCGCCCACCAGCAGGCAGTCGACCGGCGCGTCGGCCATCAGGCGCGCCGACCACGCGTCGTAGGCCGTGACCATGACGATCTTGGCGCCGGCGGCCTTGGCGGCGGCGAATCCCCCAACCGAGCCGATGGACGGCACGGCGCGCGCGCCAGGCGTCCTGGGGGCTGTCACACCGCCTCCGCAGTTTCCCAGCGATGGAAATCCTGCGGGCGGGCGAGGGGGGACGGGGGTGCTCTTCGCATGGCGATGAAGCCTCGTTGTCCGGAGGGCATGGGTGGGTTGCTTGAAGGTCCGGTCGCGATCGTGTTCGCGCTGGACGCCCGAACGGATCGCCTCTTTTGCCGGGGGGCGCAAGATCAAAGATCCGCTTCCCCGCGACCCGTTCCCCCCCATCCAGCCTTAGTCGCCCGGGATCGAATCCTGGTACTTGGGCCAGTTCCGGAGGAGCTCGTGCACGACCGCGGAGCCGGTCCTGTAGGCGGCCTCGAGCGCCGCCTCGGTTCCCAGCGACTCGTCGCCGATCGTGGAATCGGCGCCCTGCCCCGGGGGAGGCATGCAGTAGTTGCTCGCCGTCCGCATCACCATCACACGGTTGATGTCCAGGAACCCCTTCGCGGCCATGCGCGTCAGCGTGCCCGCATAGTCCTGCTGCTCCATCGACGTGGTCGAGAACGTTCCCGTTCCGTTCGTCCAGAGCCTGACCCAGTCGCGGGCCCACTGGGTGCGCCTTGGGCCGTGCCAGTATCGCACCGAGCCCAGCGTGTCTCCCATCATGACCCGGGGAGGGAGCTGGGCGAGGGGATAGCCGGTGTATTTTTCCCGCCAAGCCTTGAGCTGCGGCGAGTCGCCGAGCCGCACGCCCTTCGAGACCTCGAAGGCCCAGCGCGCCAGGCGCTTGTTGAGCGAATACACCATGGTGTACTGGAGCTTCGCGCCATTCCATCCGCCAGCATGCCCGTCCTCCGTGGGGAGCCGGTCCGGGCGGTCGGTGCCGATCGCGAACAGTCCGTACGGCCATCCGGCGGGCATTTCCGCCTCGTCGATCTCGCGCATGGCGTCGCCGTCAACGACGTTCTCGGACCAGACCGCGCTCCCGATCGACCCGCTCGCCGGGTCGATCCCGGCTATCCCGTTCACAAGCCAGTATGTTTTCCGCAGGTCGAATCGCGGGTCGAGGCAGATCGCCATGACGAGCTCGCTCGTCGTCACGGGGGTGAGCTGCGGATCGCGCGTGGTTGAGCCGACGTCGCCATACAGCCCCTCCGCGTTCCTGCACAGCGAATGCGGCGCCCCGGGAAGCTCCACCCGGTCGAAGAGCTTCTCCCGCTCGTACCAGAACTGGAATTCGCCCGGGGCATCGCCGGTGTCGTCGCCGGCCTCGAAGCCGGACAATACGATCACCTTGATCGGGATCCGCTCGGCCGCCCTGGAATGCAGCCCACATGCGAGAAGGCCGATGCCGGCCGCGAGGAGCCGGCATGCGAGCGGGCGGGAGGCTGGGTTCCGGGGAGGGGTCAAGAGCCGTGGCACCCCGGCGTTCAGCATGGGCCATGCCGATGTCCACTCGGAGGGGCCCGGACTTCCTGTCGCGCATGAACGCCATGAACAGGGAGGACAAGGCGCCGCGGCGAGGACCGCCGCCCAGCATTTCACTCGCCTCGCGGGCGGCGCGTCCACTAGTCAAGGCCCCCCAACCGCATCCCAACCCGTGAAACGATTCAGCCGCGAAGCGCGCCTGCTCCAGTGGATTGACCGGCGTGTCGGCGTGCCCGTCTGCCTGGCGCTCACCCTCTTCCGGCGCATCGGCCGCGTGTTTGGCGGCCTGGGTCCGGGCGGCCCGGTCTCCAGCATCCTTTTCATCAAGCTCGCCGAGCAGGGCTCGACCGTGCTCGCCCATGAGGCCATCCGCAGGGCGGTCGCCCGGGTGGGAAGGGACAACGTCCATTTCGTGGTCTTCGAGGAGAACCGCTTCATCGTCGACCTGACCGGCCTCATCCCGCGGGAGAACGTCTACGAGATCCGCACCCATTCCGCGTGGGCCATGGCGGCGAGCGGGATGGGGGCCCTCTCGGCCATCCGGCGGAGGCGGTTTGACGCCTGCATCGACCTGGAGTTCTTCGCGCGTTTCTCGGCCGCCATCGCCTACCTGACCGGGGCCCGCAACCGGGTGGGATTCCACGCCTACTTCGGGGAGGGCCCCTACCGGGGCGACCTGATGACGCACCGGGTGCTCTACAACCCCCACCTGCACACGAGCAGGACCTTCACGAGCCTGGTCCTCGCCCTTGACGCCGATCCGGCGCGGTTTCCGACCTTCGGGGTGGTCCCGCCGGAGAGCCCGGCGCTGCCCGTCTTCGAGCCGGACGCCGCCGAGAGGTCCGACGTCGCGCTCATGCTGGGCGAGCTGGGGCTGCCCGAGGCCGGTCGGCTCGTCGTGCTCAACGCCAACGCGGGCGACCTGCTGCCCCTGCGCAGGTGGGACCCGGCGAACTACCGGGCGCTGGCCGCCCGGCTCATCCGGGAGTTCCCCGACGTGTGGGTCGGGTTCACCGGCTCGCCCGAGGAGGCCCCCAGCGTCGCGGAGATCGCGCGGGCGGTCGGGTCCCCGCGCAGCGTGTGCCTCGCCGGGCGGACGACGCTCCGGCAGCTCCTGGTCGTCTTCGGGCTCGCGGAGGTCCTTGTCACGAACGACAGCGGTCCCGCGCATTTCGCGGCGCTGACGGACATCGACGTCGTGGCGCTCTTCGGCCCCGAGACGCCGCTCCTCTTCTCGGCGCCGGGGCCGAGGAACCACTCGCTCTGG
>PLKS01000125.1 GCA_003140665.1 Opitutaceae bacterium | reverse complement strand
GCAGCGACGCCTACATCGTGCTGCAGGACGCCGACATCGACCACGCGGCGGAGGTCTGCGCCTCGTCCCGCCTTATCAACGCGGGGCAAAGCTGCATAGCGGCGAAGCGCTTCATCGTCGTGCGGCCGGTCGCGCGGGCCTTCACGGAGAAATTCACGGCCCGGATGGCCGCCAGGANNACCAGCTCCACAGGCAGGTGCGCGCGAGCGTCCGGCGCGGCGCCAAGGTCCTGATTGGGGGCCATCCGCTGGCGGGCCCGGGATTCTTCTATGCCCCGACCGTCCTTTCCGGGGTCAGGAAGGGGATGCCGGCCTACTCCGAGGAGCTGTTCGGGCCTGTCGCCTCCGTGATCGCGGTCCGCGACGAGGCCGAGGCCGTGAAGGTCGCCAATGACTCGCCATTCGGGCTGGGCGCCGCCGTCTTCACCCGCAGCCGCAGGACGGCCGAGCGTGTCGCGGCAAGGCTTGAGGCCGGGGCCGTGTTTGCAAACGACTTTGTCCGGTCGGACCCCTCGCTCCCCTTCGGCGGCGTGAAGCAGAGCGGATACGGGCGCGAGCTCGGCCCCCAGGGCATCCGGGAGTTCGCAACCGCAAAGAGCCTCTGGATGGCCTGACGGAGGCGGGCGAGGCGCCCTTGTTACAAATGCGCTTAGGATGGAATAAATTCTCGTTCAATCCCCGGGAACAATGGATGATGCCGGGTTTTCCTTTCTGAGAGACATCCCGCCCAATGGCATCCCGCAAGAAAAAGTCCCGCGATCATGAGCCCGGCAAGGTTGCGTATTTCAACCGCGAGCTGAGCTGGCTCGCGTTCAACCGCCGGGTGCTCGAGCAGGCCCAGAGCGACCGCCATCCGCTCCTTGAGCGCGTGCGCTTCCTGGCCATCGTGAGCTCCAACCTGGACGAATTTTTCGAGATCCGGGTTGCGGGCCTGATGCAGCAGGTCGACTCCGGTCTCACCGAGTTCGGCTCGGACGGGCTGGCGCCCGTGGAGCAGCTGCGCCGGATCCACTCGGTGGCCGCATCGATGGTCGAGGACCAATACCACTGTTGGCTTCACCGGCTCGTCCCGGCGCTCGCCCGGGAGGGCATCGAGTTCCGCTCGTCCCACGACCTGTCGAAGGCGGAGCTGAACTGGGTCTGGACGTATTTCCGCGAGCAGGTCTATCCGGTGCTCACGCCGCTGGCGCTTGACCAGTCCCATCCCTTCCCCCAGCTCGGAAACAAGACCCTCAATGTCGTTGTCTCGCTCGAGAGCCCCGACGCCAAGAAGGACAACGGCACGGCGGAGCACGTGGCGATTCTCCCCGTGCCGCGCATCCTCCCGCGGCTCGTGGCGATCGGCGCGCCGAAATCCGGTCCCCACCGGACGATATTCCTGAGCGACATCATCAAGCTGTGCGCGGGCGAGCTCTTCCCGGGATACCGCCTGAAGAGCGCGCATGCGTTCCGGGTCACGCGAAACAGCGATCTCTACATCGACGAGGAGGAGGCCGAGAACCTCCTCAAGAAGATCGAGGACGAGCTGCGCAACCTGCGGCGCGGCGCCGCGGTCCGGCTGGAGATCGAGAAGGGGGTGGACGAGGGGATATTCAAGACGCTTTGCCAGCACCTAAACCTGTCGCACGAATACGTGTACCAGCTCAACGGCCCGATCAACCTGCTTCGGTTGCAGAGCCTGGCGGACATGGACAGGCCGGACCTCAAGTTCCCGCCGTTCACGCCGGTGAATGTCTCCCCCCTGCGGGAGCCCTCCCGGATATTCGACGTGGTGCGCGAGCAGGACGTGCTGCTCCACCACCCGTACGACGCCTTCACCCCGGTCGTCGACTTCGTCGAGCAGGCGGCCCGGGACCCGCAGGTCATCGCGATCAAGCAGACGCTCTACCGGACGAGCGGAGACTCCCCGATCGTGCGGGCGCTGATCGAGGCTTCGCGCAACGACAAGCAGGTGACGGCCCTCGTCGAGCTCAAGGCGCGTTTCGACGAGGCGAACAACATCCAGTGGGCGAAGCAGCTCGAGGAGGCCGGGGTCCATGTCGTCTACGGGCTCGTGGGCCACAAGACCCACTGCAAGCTGTGCCTGGTGGTGCGGAGCGAGGGCCGCACCATGAAGAACTACGCCCACCTCGGAACGGGAAATTACAACCCGAGGACCGCCCGGCTCTACACCGACCTCAGCTATTTCACGTCACGCAAGGACATCACCGGAGACGTCGCCCAGCTGTTCAACACGCTCACCGGGTTCGGGCGGACGCAGCGGTTCCGCAACCTCCTGGTCGCCCCGTTCAACCTCCATCGCCGCATCCGCGAGCTGATCGACCGCGAGGCCGACAACGCGCGGAACGGAAAGCCGGCCCGGATCCTCGTCAAGATGAACGCCCTTGTGGACAAGGCGACGATCGACGGCCTCTACGCGGCGTCCCAGGCCGGCGTGAAGGTGGACCTGATCGTTCGCGGGGTGTGCTGCCTGGTTCCGGGAATGAAGGGATTCAGCGAGAACATCACGGTGAGAAGCCTGGTCGGAAGGTTCCTCGAGCACGCGCGCTGCTTCTATTTCGAAAACAGCGGCGGCGAGCCCTTGATCCTGGCGGGGAGTGCCGATTGGATGCCGCGGAATTTCTTCCGGCGCGTCGAGGTGCTGTTCCCGATCAGGGACCCCTCGCTCAGGCAATGGATCCTCGGCGAGCTGTTCCCGACCGAGCTCAAGGACAACGACAACGCCCACGTCCTCGGCTCAAGCGGGGCTTACCTCCCCGCAACGAGGGCCGCCGACGAGCGGCCCTTCTCAGCCCAGGCCCATTTCATGGCGGATGCCCTGATGCGCGCCGATTTCAAAGGGTGATGGGAGCCCGCGCCACCGCGGCGCGGATGCCCTCGGGCCGGTCGGCGAGGAGGACCGATTCGCGCACGCCCGGGCCAAGGGCTCCCCGCAGTTGCGAATCGACCAGCGCACCCCTGATGCGGCGCTCGACGACGTTGCGCATGGGCCGCGCGCCAAGGCTGCGGTGCCAGCCCTCGCCGACGAGCCGCCTGCACACGTCCGGCCCGGCGAGGACCCGGTGCGGATGCCCGAACTTTCGCGAGAGAACCCCCGACTGGAACGAGACTTCGTGGTCCACCATACGGCCGCATATCCTGAGCTGGATCTCCCGCGTCAGGTGCCCGAAGACGAGGATCGACGTGAACCTGGCGAGCACCTCCGGCCTGAAGTGGGCGGCAGCCTCCTGCTCCACGTAGCGGCGCACCGACGAGCGCGCGACGCCCTCCATCTCGACGATGCCCGCCGACCCGACGTTGGAGGTGGCTATGACGTGCAGGTCCGACAGATCCAGGGTCTCGCCGCTGGCCAGCGTGATGGCGGCCTCCTCGATTCCCAGCAGGTAGTCGGAGACCCTGGGATTCGCCTTTTCAATCTCGTCCAGGAGGAGGATGCGGCCACCGGCCGCCCGGAGGCGCTCCACCTGGGCCCCGAGCAGGCCGCGCGCCCCGGCGGCCGTCCCGAGAAGCAGCGGAACCCGCTCCTCCGACGAGAACTCGGCGGCGTTGATCCTGGCTATCGCCTCGGTCCCGTAGAGGTGCCTGCTCGCCTCCGTTACGGCCCTGGTCTTGCCCGTGCCGGTCGGGCCCAGGACAAGGAGCATGCTCCTCGGCCTGCCGTGGGGAGTATGGCCCATCTCGCCGGCAAGCAGGGCGTCGGAAAGCCCGGCGACGGCCTCCTCCTGCCCCAGAATCGTGTCCTGCAGGTGCTCGCGGAGACGCCTGAGCCCCGCGAGACCGGCGCGATCGCTTGAAAAGTCCGCCATGGCCCCGCTTGTTGGACCAGGCGGGCGCGGGCGTCAAGCGGCCGGCGTCCTGTTTTTTTCGCGGTCGGAGAACGCCGCCCGTATGTTCGGGGCCACCGACACGATGAACTCGCCGTCCTTCCCGGGGCTGACGACCACCGCGTTGCGCTGGCGCCGCCCGGCAAGCCCGTTTTCACGGATGAATTCACGCAGCGAGCGATGGAGCGCCGTGGCCATCTCGCGGCCCTGCAGCGGCAGCGAACCGCGCTGGAGCACCAGGAGACTGAGCGCCCGGTAGCGTCCGCGGTCCGAGGCGGTGGGGTCCGCGGCATCGATGTCCGCCGCGTTCCTACCGCCCGCCTCGCGGATGCGGACAAGCCAGCTCGCGCCTTCCCCCGGCGCGCCGGCACACGCGCGGCTCGTCAGCTTCACATCCAAGCGCGACGCGGCCTTGAACAGGCCTCCCCGGTCGCTTTCCCGGTGGACCCTGACGATCACTCCCTTTTTCTTCATCCCGTGGACGATCCTCTGCCACCGGACGCAGTGCACCTGGACGCCCAGCAAGGGATAGACTGGCAGAGGCAGGAAATCGACGACATCGGGCTCGGACAGGCCCCGCGACGCCGCCACCGTCGCGGAAAGGCCGCTCGGGGGCGCGTCGGCCAGTTTAGTCTTGTCACTCATGATGTTTTAATGGGATCAATTAAATGATAACATCGTTGAAAACGAGTGAAAACTTAGATAGCTTGTTTAGACACGTGTAGCAAACGCTTTTTCTTCCGGTTTTCCCCCATTCCATGAGTCCCGCCCAGCGACAGGCCGCGTTTGACCGCTTCTTCACCTCGCTCGCCAGGAGGTGCTCGCAAAGGCTCGGCCTCGGCTACGCGGGCACGATCCGCAAGCTGCCTCCCCCGCCGCTTCCCGGGGAGAGCCCCGGGACGACCCGCTACTACCTCAACGCCGTCGCGGCGGATGCCTCGGGATCCGGGCTTGTCGAGCTCGGCGGCACGGCTGATGCCGCCCTACGCAGGGCCGAGAAGTGGGCGGAGACGGGAAAGGGACCGGCGCCCGTCCCGGCCCAGAAGATAAAGCGTAAAGTTTGACTTGTCTAACTCGTCGGCGCGTGCTCATGTCCGCGCCCGATGAGTGAAAACGACACCGGCGAGCCGGAGCTACCGCACACGCGGGCCCATGGAGGTCCCCGCGGCGCGCCCTCCCCCGCTGCGTTCACGCCGGCGGCGCGCTGGGTCGCTGAACACCAGGTGAAGGTGCTGTGCATGGTCGTCGCGACGCTCTCGCCGATCGCCTCGCTCTGGATGCTTGCGCGCGGAACAGCCAACCTGCGGCAGGGGATCTGGGCGTACTCCGTGGACGGCGCCGGGACCATCCACTACGGGCCGGTGAGGCCGGCGGAGGCGAGGAGCGCCCTCTTCCGCGAGATCCTGCTGCAGGCGGCCCAGGCATGCTTCACCCGCAACCCGTCGGGCCTCTCCTACCCCGAGGTCGCCGCCCGGCTCTTCGTCGGGGACAGCTGGAGGATGCTCGAGGGGGATGTGCGCTCGGAGCTACCCGAGCGCAAGCGGCGCAACCTGTACGACCATCCGGAGGTCGAGGGGATCGACGTCCTCGACGAGGGCAGCTCGCCTCGCTACCGTGTCCGCGGCTTCATCGTCCGCTCCGGGGCCATGGAGGGGCTTCCCTACCAGCCCCCGCCGGGCGAGTTCCACCTGATCGTCGAGCTGGCACCGCAGGACGAGGCCATGCAGCAGGGACGCTACCCGTTCGTCGTGGTGCGCCACAGGGCCGTGGTGCGGTGGCCGAAGGAGTCTGAGGCGCCATGAGCGCGCGGGATCTCCTGATGCTCCTTCCCTTCGCGGCAGGCGCGTGCGCCGGCCGCGCAGCCAATCCGGTCGCCGACGCCGCGCAGCCCCAGAGCATCGTGAGGATCGTGCTTGCCGCCGAGGCGGACGAGCGGCGCCCCGTGGCGCTTCCGACCGAGCCCGGGAACACGGTCGAGATCGACTTCCCCTGGCCGGTCGAGGACTGGGCGGGCCGAGGGTTCACGCCGGATGCCGAAAGATTCGCGGGCGACTTTGTCGTCGAGGCGACGCGCGGCAAACCGCGAATCTTCGTCACCCCGGTCGCGGCGGATGCACACCGGGTGCTGCACGTCGTTCTCTCCGAGCCGGGCGGGGCCACGCGCGGCGTGCCGATCGAGTTCATCCCGGCCCCCCCCGGGCTTGCATGGCGCAAGGTCGTGTTCAGCTCCGGAAACGCCGCCGCCGAGCCGCGGCCGTCCATCACCCTCTCGGGGCGTCCCCCGCGGACGAGGCTGCGCGAGCCGAGCCCTGAATCGGAAATCGGCCTCGTGAGGACGCTGAGGCTGATGCTCAACGCCACCGCGGCCGGGGCGCGCGACATCGCCGCGGCGAACGCCTCGCTCGCGCTGGCGACCTTCGACGGGCCGCCCCGGAGCTTCGGCGACTTCACGATCCTCATCCGATTGGCCCTCAGGGACTCGACGACCGACACGCTTGCGATCTGCGCGAGCGTCGCGAACCAGACCTCGCGCCGGCTCCTGTTTGATCCGGTGAGCTGGGTCGTCCGGGCGGGCGACCGGGTGTACCCCATCCGGACCGCCGACTTTGCGAACGAGCTCGAGCCGGGGGCCGTCGCGGCGGCGTTTCTGGTGCTGGCGCGCGGTCCGGACGGCGAAGCCACCGGGCTGCTGCCGGGGAACGACCTCGAGATCAGCGTCGGGCTCATCGGTTCCGTCAATCCGCGGCCCGTAAGGCGAATGCCGCTCGAGGGATTTGGCCCCCTGTGAGCGCCGCCGACAATTCCAGCCGCCGTGAGGGCGTCACGCTGCGGGCGCGGGTGCTCCTCGTCGGCGCTGTCGCCCTCGCCGCCGCCGCATGGATCTGGTCCGACAGGGACCAGGGTGCCCCAGCCGCGCGCGCCCCGGCGCCCCCGCCCCCGCCGATGCCCACGCGCCTGAAGCCGGAGGTCCTGAGCGAGGCGGAGGCGGACCGCGAGGCGCCCTCCGCGCCCGGAGGCTACCGCCGCGAGGTCGTCCGGCCCAAGCCGGTCCAGGACATCGCGGACGCGGCGGTCCCACGGGAGGATTCGCCGCCTTCGCAGCCGCCCGGCAGCCCGGCCAACAGGCGCAGGGACGAGAAAAAGACGCTGCCGGAGATCTTTCGCATGCCGCCCGATCCCAATCCCGCGGTCATCGAGGCGATGCCGGCCGCGGCCCGCGGAGGGACGGACAGGGGCGGTACCCCTCCGATAGGCGAGGAATTCGCGCCGTTCGGCCGGCTCGTGAAATGCCAGCTCGTCGACACGGTGGACAGCGTCACGGCCCGGTCGGAGCCGATCGTCGCTCTCGTGACGGAGGACCTCGACTGGAACGGCGACGTGATCATCCCCGCGGGCACCGAGGCGTTCAGCTACGCGGCTCCGGAGGCCGTCATCGACGTCGCCGGAGCGGGGCGGCTGGTCGACAGCGGCGAATGGACCCTCGTGCTTCCCGGCGGCCCCGACGGGGCCAACGGGCGGGAGCTCATCCTGAAGGCGAGGGCGATCGACCGCCGCGAGATCGGCGTGGCCGAACGGGGCCGCGTCCGCTCGTGGGGGCTGGAGGACGGAGCCGATGGGCTTGCCGGCTACACGCTGTCGACGCTCGACAACAGGGAGATCAAGCTTTTCGCCGCGGCCGCGATCAGCGGCATGGCGCAGGGATTCGGGGCGATCGCCCAACGCCAGGAGGCCGCCCCGGGACTGCCGGGAGTCCTGGGTGCGACGCAGCCTGCGCCGACCCTCGGCAACGCGCTGAGCGGCTCGCTCGGAGCCGGCGCCGTGGACTACATGAACCAGTATGCGGCGCGCATCCGCGACGAGATCTCGAAGCGGGGCGTCTACGTCCGCGTCCCGGCAGGAAAGGCGTTCTATCTCTTTGTCGAGCAGACGATCGACCCGCGCGCCGCGGCGGTCGGCCTCCGCCTCCCCTCGGCGCGGTCCCCCTCGCGATGAAGGCCCTGCTCCCAGCATTCGCCGCGGGGCTGCTTTCGCTCTGCGCCTGCACGTCGCCGGATCTTTCCCGCCGCGCGCCCGGGCCGGGGTACACGGGCGGAGCCGGACCGGCCGCCGATGCAGGCGCGGCGGCCGCCAGCGCCGCGCCGGACCGCGAGGCGATCCGGATGCCCGACAGGATCACCCTTCCCTCCACCTACAGGCTCATGCTTGTCGACGGACACCTGGCGCTCGTCCGCGAGACCGACCCGCAGGCGCTCGCGGCGGGCCCCACGTCGATGCGGATCGTGATGGGGGAAGTCGCCCGGGGCGAGCTTGCCTACCAGCCCGCGCTCCTGCCCCAGGAGCTCGCGGCGCAGGTCGCGTCCAGCCGCGAGAGCTCCGCCAGGATGGACAACGCCCTCGACACCGTGATGCGGCGCAGCCGTGAGCTGTCCGATCAGGCCATGGAGCTCGAGGCGCAGGGGAAAAAGCTCGCCGAACTCCTCGCGGCGGCGCAGGCCCGCGTGCGCGAGCTCGAGGCTGGGCCGGCCGCGCCGCCCAAGGCCCCGGCGGCAAAGCCGGATCCCGTCGATCCCCAAAACTGAGTCCCGAATACCCGAAACCGAACCGCCGCATCATCAAACCTGAAGGAGCCACCCATGCCCTACCTCAATCGCTACTCGTTCATCGGAAACCTGACGAAGGCGCCCGAGCTGCGCCTCCAGCCCACCGGCGAAAAGCCGGCCCTCTGCCTCCTCAACGTCGCGATCAACCGCGACACGCGGGACGAGAGCGGGGAGAAGAGGTCCCAGACCACGTTCGTCAATGACATCGAGGTCTGGGGGCCGTCCGGCGAGGCCTGCGCGCATTACCTGACGACGGGATCGCTGGTCCTCGTCGAGGGCCGAATGGACGTGGACCAGTGGCAGGACAGGCAGAGCGGCGCGAAGCGCTCCCGCATGAAGGTCGTCGCCGAGAATGTCCAGTTCCTCAAGATCAAGCGCCCGGATGACGGGCCCGTCGC
>PLKS01000265.1 GCA_003140665.1 Opitutaceae bacterium | reverse complement strand
TTTGGCGTCAGCCAGCCCCTGATAGTGTCTCTCCATGGCTGCCCGGATCAATTGGGCCTTGGCTTCAGGAGGGATTTCGGGGTCGAGTTTACTCTGTCGCTTGGAAGGAAAATCTGCGAGGTCGACATCTCCTCCCACGCTCCCCTCTCGTTCAATCCGTTCGGCCATCTGCAACGCCAAATTGATCCGGCTGTCCCGCTCGAAACGAAGCTGGGGGCCGAAGATCTCGGCCAGTCGGGCCCGTGCGAAATCGCTCTTCAGCCTGCCCATCGTCTGCACCATGACTTCCGTCCGTCCCACCGAGATCCTTCCGAGGACGCCAACGCCTGCGGATTCATCATCGGAATGGCGAAAAGCCTCGGGCATCGATGCCTCAATCCGCTTGGACTCGCCGCGCCGAAGCCATACAAACGAGTCAGATTCAGGCAAATTGTCCTCAGAGGGTTCATCATCAGGCTCGAATTCGGGCAGACTCCTCAACGCCTCGAGAACCTGGTGTCGCGCACCGACGATGCTGAAATAAATGCGGCAAACCTCGATGTCCGAACCTCTCAGCATGTGCTGCATCTGCTCCCGTCCCAAGTCCCGCACCAGATCTACTGCATAGCCAAGATCCATGGCTAGCATCTCCTTCATCTGGCCGAGTGTGGGCTTTCGCTTTAGGGCCAATTCCTCCTTTGTAAACGCCCTCCATTCGCTCTCGAAAGCCTCTTTCAGATTGCGTGGTACCGTGACGGCCGACCCGACAAAGCGGACGAAATGGGGATAGGGTGTAACCCAGCTTAAGAGCAGTTCGAAGGGTCGAAATCGTCCGGCCGCCATCCGATCCACCATTAGGAACGGCTGTGCTCCTTTCCCTGCCCAAAGGTCTTTCACCAAAACGCTTTGGGCATCAACGACGCGCTGGATTTCAAGCAGGGTCGCAAATGACCGGCAACGATACCCGCTCATGACACGCTCGTCGTTGTTTAGCCCCAGCCATCCCGCCTTCTCCCATAGTTCACCCAAAGTCTGTCCCTCGTCGTCCCGGAACCCAGCCAGGAGCCAATGTACCGCTGCGGGGAAAGCCAAGTCCAAGTCAGGCTTATCCCCCATGTCGCCCTCCGGGCTGTGATCCTCGATCGTCTCGCGAAATTCCTCCTCACCAACGCAACTAACCACCCAAGCGATAGCCTTGGGCATCCATGTTCCGTCCAGCCGCAACCAGAAATCATATCCTGGAGGCGCGAATGGATTGAAGGCGCAGGTCGGAGGACATGCGATCGTACTGTTGCGCCCGGCACCGCAGTCGGCCGAACTGATCGGGGCTCCAAGAGCCGGACACGGGCGGTGGCCTTTGGGAATCTTCACGGACGAAAAAACATCTTTTGGAGGCTCAAATGCAAGTAGCTTTGACGTATGCGCTTGTCGCCATCCAAATTGCCGAGAACGCAGATCATCCCCGGGTGACCAATCGCGCCTGAATCGGGTCTTTTCCGAGGTCTCCAGCCCGCACCATACACCACCGACTAGAATGAATCCTGAAGCATCGAGACTTGCCCAGCGAGGCGCTGAGAAGTTGGCAGAATTCATTCTCACGCTGGCCGACGATGAGAACGGTATCGGAGAGTACGTGAGAGCATATATTGCTGCAGATGATCCTCCGGCGGCCGTGGAAGAGCTGAAGACGGAAATCGCGCTCATCAATGCCGGTGAGCGGGAATATGACTATCGGCACCGCCGCGGAAATCTCGTTGTCCAACGGGTGGCCCACGTTCTCGACGCTATCGAACTTGTCATTCTTCCGGCCAGTACACGCGCTGCATTCGACCTGCTCGTTGAGGTGATCGAAAGCGATGAGCAGATCGTAAATCAGAGCGGCGACGCCGATCTCCAACCCACGTTCGAGAGAGTCTGCGACATGCTGCTAGCTGCCGCACGTTCCCTGTATCCTCTTGAGACCAAACCCATTCTAGAACGTTTGGCTCTGGCCGATGATTACGGACTTCGTCAGCGACTCAAACAGGTGTAGAAAGCGGTGTAGAACAACTTTCTTCGTCGTCCCCTAAGTTGTTGGTGCCCGAGGCGAGACTCGAACTCGCATGCTGTTAAGGCACAGGCTTCTGAGACCTGCGTGTCTACCAATTCCACCACCCGGGCAATAATTCCGAAAAGGGAGAACAAAGAACCGTTTTCAAATGCCTGCTGCGTTGGCCACAGAGGGCGGACAACTTCGCCCGCGCCGAAATCAACGGCAAGCAGAAATACCCGCGCCCGGTGCTGGCCGCGCCAAAGCCGACCCATGCCGCGCTAAAAACTCGTCAATCGGCTCAACCTAAGCCATGCAGGATCAATGGGACACAGAATGCGGGTTGTGTCTGGAATCTGCGCTGCGCTAAGACATGGAACGATGTCCACGCCAGGCCGCCTTGCACTCGCCCTTCTCGCGCTAAGCGTTGCTGCAGCCGCAGCGGCGGCCGATGCGCTGCCCCCCGATCTCGAGGCCCTGCGGGTAAAGGCCGAAAAGGGCAACGCGGTCGCGCAGTACAACCTGGGGCTGGCGTATGCCGAGGGCCGGGTGATCCCGGCTGACCTCGCCGAGGCGTATGTCTGGCTGTCGCTCGCGTCGGAGAAGGGCAGCACCAGCAAGTACCTTGGGGTCCTTGTCGCGCGCATGACCGATGACCAGCTTGCCGAGGGCAAGAGGCGGCTCAGCCTGGTTCGTCCGCAGATCGGTTTGCCGGCAGCGACGGTCAGGATACTGCCGGCATCCCCATCGGCCACGGAGGGTCCCTCCCCCTTCAACGATCAGGCGCAAGCCGCGGCTTCCCCGGCGGCACCGTCGACGACGGGCACGCCCGAGCAGGGCGACCTCCAAGCCCAGGTCAAGGGACTCCAGAACAACCTTTCCCAGCAGTCGGCGCTCATCCAGCAGCAGTCCCAGCAGCTCGAGGAGCGCGGCCGGGCGTTGATTGAAGCCATGGCGTCGCTCAGGGACGCGAGAACCCTCCTGGACAACCAGGGCGCAGCCAAGGCAGCCGAGGTCGACAATGCCCGGCAGGCGCTTGACTCGGCGAACGCCGCCGCGGCGGCGGCTCGGAGGGAATCGGCTTCCCGGATCTCGGCACTCGAGAGCGAGGTGGCGAAGCGTGCCTCGGATGCGGACGCGCTTTCGGCACGGCTGGCCGCGGACGAGGCGGCACTCAAGGCCTCGGGAGATGCGGGAGCGAGGGCCCAGGCGTCCGCCGGCGAACTCGAGCGCGCCAAGGCCGATCTCGGCACGACACGGGCCCAGCTTGCGGATGCCCTCAAGAGCGCCGAGGCGGCGCGGGCGGATGCTGCCGACGCCAAGAACCGGTTGGAGGCCCAGGACGCAGCCAAGGATTCCGAGCTCGCCTCCGCGCGCCAGGCGCTTGACACCGCGAACGTCGCCGCCGCGAATGAAAAAAAGCGGGAGATCACCTGGTCCGCATCGCTCGAGAAGGAACTCGCGACCCAAGCCTCGGAGTCGGAGGCGCTCACGGCAAAGCTGGCCACGGCCGAGGCGGCGCTCAAGGCCACGGGAGAGTCCGGAGACAAGTCCCAGGCCATCGCGGCCGAACTGGCGCAGGCCAGGAGCGACCTCGCCAGCGCCCAGACGCAGCTCGCCGAATCCACCCGGAATTCCGAGGCGGCCAAGGCGGAGTCGGCCGCCCGCATCGCGTCGATGGAACGGGATCTGGCGAAGGGCACGTCGGAGCAGGAAACCCTCTCCTCCAGGCTGGCCGCAGAGGAGGCGTCCCTGAAGGCCTCGGGCGACTCCGGCGCCAAGGCGCAGGCCCTGGCCGCGGAACTCGCCTCCACGCACAAGGCGCTCGAGGCCGCCAATGCCGCGGCCGAGGAGGCGGCGGGCAACGCGTCCTCCAGGGAGGCTGCCCTCGAGGTGGCCAAGCGGGATGACAATGCGGTTCGCGCCCAGCTCGCCCAGGCAGTCAAGGACGGGGACGCAGCCAATGCGGCGATCGCCGAGGACAAGGCCCGCTTTGAGGAACGGAATGCGGCGACCGCCGATGAGCTTGCAAAGACGAAGGGAGAACTCGGCGCGGCCGCCGTGGACCTCGAGCAGGCGCATTCGAACGCGAAGACGCTCGCCGCCAAACTTGAGGTGGAGGATGCGGCGATCAAGGCCACAGGCGACTCGGGAGCCAAGGCGCAGGCCCTCACGGCCGAGCTCGACTCGACACGAAAGGCGCTTGAGGCGGCGAACACGGCCGCCGAGAACGCCCGGAAGGAAACGGCCTCGCAGGGCGCCGCCCTTGAAAAGGCCAGGGGCGATGCCGGCTCGCTCCGCACCCAGCTGGCACAGGCCCAAAGGGACGCGGACGCGGCCAAGGCCGACGCCGCTTCCCGGGCAGCCTCGCTAGCATCGGATTTCGCGAAGCACTCCTCAGATATGGCGGCGATGTCCGCCAGGCTGGCGGCGAGCGAGGCTGCGCTGAAGGCGTCCGGCGACACCGGCGCCAAGGCGCAGGCCCTGGCCGCCGAGCTTGCCTCGACGAAGGAAACGCTCGAGGCCGAAAACGCCGCCGCCACGAAGGTGATGAAGGAGGCGTCGTCAAAATCCGCGGCGCTGGAGCAGGCCGAGGGCGAGCTCGACTCGGAACGCATCCAGCTTGCGCAGGCCCTGAGGGACAGGGAGGAGACCAGCGCGAGGCTCGCGAGGGAATCGGGCCGCGTGCAAACGCTTACCACCGCAAATGCGGAAGCGGAAAAAACCAGGAACGACCTGGCCGCCTCCAGGACCCAGCTGGCCCAGGCGCAGGCGAACGCCGACAAGCTTTCGGCCAGGGTGGCCGCGGACGAGGCGGCGCTCAAGGCCGCAGGGGACTCGGGAGGAAAGGCGCAGGCCCTCTCCGGCGAGCTTGCCTCCACGCGCAAGGAGCTGGAGGACGCCACCGCGGCCGCGGAGAATGCCCGCAAGGAAGCGGCCTCGAAATCGTCCGCCCTTGGGCAGGCGGACAGCGATCGCAGCGCGGTCCGCGCCCAGCTGGCCCAGGCGCTGAAGGATGAGGAAGCGGCCAAGGCGGAGTCGGCGTCCCGGATCGCCGCCCTCGAGGCGGACCTGGCGAAACGCTCCTCCGAGACCGAGTCGCTTTCCGCCAAGCTGGCCGCGGATGAAACGGCGCTGAGGACCTCCGGCGACTCAGGCGCAAAGTCCCAGGCGCTGGCCGCCGAGCTCGCCTCCGCGCAGCAGGCCCTCCAGGCCGCGAACACCTCCGCCGAGAATGCCCGGAAGGAAGAGACCTTCCAGGCCACCACCCTCGAGGAGACCAAGGGTGAACTCACCTCGGTTCGGGCCCAGCTTGCCCAGGCGCAGAAGAACGTGGACGCCGCCAAGGCGGAAACAGCGTCCCAGGTCGCCACCCTGGAGACGGTCCTTGCGAAGCGCTCGTCCGAGACAGCGGCGCTTTCCGCGAAGGTGTCGGCGGAGGAGGCTGCGATGAGGACCTCGGGCGATGCCGGCGCCAGGGCGCAGGCGCTCGCCGCCGAGGCCGCCCAGGCAAGGAGCGACCTGGCCGCGACCCGATCCGAGCTGGCGCAGGCGCTCAAGGGCGCCGACGCATCGAAAGCCGACGTGTCCTCGCAGGCCGCCGCCCTCGAGCAGTCCAAGGCCGATGCCGGGGCGACCCGCGCGAAACTCGCCCAGGCGCTGAAGGATGAGGAAACGGCCAAGGCGGAATCGGCTTCCCAGATCGCCTCGCTCCAATCGGATTTGGCCAAGCGCTCCTCGGAGACGACGGCCCTATCCGCAAGGCTCGCCTCGGACGAGGCGGCGCTGAAGACCACGGGCGACACCGGCGCCAGGGCCCAGGCCCTGGCGGCCGAACTTTCGCAAGCCAAGAGCGACCTTGCGGCGACCCGCGCCCAGCTGGCGCAGGAGGAGAAGGGCGCCGAGGCCGCAAAGGCGGACGGCTCCGCGCGCGCCGCAGCGCTCGAGCAGGCGAAGGGCGCCGAAGAGGCAATACGCGCCAAGCTTTCCCAGGCGCTCAAGGAGGAGGAGACGGCCAAGGCGGAATCAGCCTCCCAGATCGCCTCGCTCCAATCGGAACTGTCTAAGCGCTCCTCCGAGACCGCGGCGGTTTCCGCAAAGCTGGCCTCCGATGAGGCGGCGCTGAAGTCCACGGGCGACACGGGGGCGAAGGCCCAGGCCCTGGCCGCAGATCTCGCGCAGACGAGGAGCGACCTTGCGGCGACTCGCGCCCAGCTGGCGCAGGAGGAGAAGGGCGTCGAGGCCGCGAAGGCCGACGCCTCCGCCCGCGCCGCCGCGCTGGAGCAGGCGAAGGGCGAGGACGAGGCGACACGCGCCAAGCTTGCCCAGGCACTCAAGAACGAGGAGACGGCCAAGGCGGAATCGGCGTCCCAGGTCGCCTCCCTCCAATCGGACCTGGCCAAGCGCTCCTCCGAGAGCGCGGCGCTTTCCGCGAAGCTTGCCGCGGATGATGCGGCGCTGAGGACCTCGGGCGATACCGGCGCCAGGGCCCAGGCCCTCGCCGCCGAAGTCGCGCAGGCGAGGAACGACCTTGCCGCAACACGCACCGAGCTGGCGCAGGCGCTCAAGTCCGGCGATGCCACCAAGGCCGATGCGGCCGGCCTCGAGCAGGCCAACGCAAAGCTTTCCGGGGAGAACGGCGCGCTCCAGGCCAAGCTTGCCGCGGATGAGGCGTCGCTGAAGGCCTCGGGTGATACCGGCGCAAAGGCCCAGGCGATCGCGGCCGAGCTCGAGAAGACCCGGGGCGATCTCGCCTCGACCCGCGGTCAGCTGGCGCAGGCGCTCAAGTCCGGCGATGCCGCCAAGGCCGACGCGTCCGCCCATGCGGCCGGGCTCGAGCAGGCCAATGCGAGGCTTTCCGGGGAGAATGGAACGCTCGAGGCCAAGGTCGCCTCGGACGAGGCGGCGCTCAAGGCCTCGGGCGATTCCGGCGCCAAGGCGCAGGCCCTCGCCGCCGAGGTCGCGCAGGCGAGGAACGACCTTGCCGCGACCCGGACCCAGCTGGCGCAGGAACTCAAGGCCACCGAGGCTGCAAAGGCGGACGCCTCCGCAAGGGCCTCGGCGCTCGAGCAGGCCAAGGCCGACGGCGATGCGACGCGCACCAGGCTAGCCCAGGCGATGAAGGAGGACGAAACAACCAAGTCGGAATCGGCGTCCCAGATCGCCTCGCTTCAGTCGGACCTGTCCAAGCGCTCCTCCGAAAGCGCGGCGCTTTCCGCGAAGCTTGCCTCGGACGAGGCGGCCCTGAAGACCACGGGCGACTCCGGGGCCAAGGCCCAGGCGCTCGCCGCCGACCTCGAGAAGGCCCGGGGCGACCTCGCCTCGACCCGCGGGCAGCTGGCGCAGGCGCTCAAGGGCGGCGAGGACGCCAGGGCCGACGCATCGTCGCGGGCCGCCGCGCTCGAGCAGGCCAACGCAAGGCTTTCCGGGGAAAACGGCGCGCTCCAGGACAAGCTCGTCAAGGCCGAGGAGGCCGGGCTGGCGGCGCGCGTGGCCGCCGAGAGGACCTCCGGCGACGCCGGGGCGAAGGCGCAGGCCCTCGCCGCCGAGCTCGAGAAGACCAACCACGACCTCGACACGGCCCACGGGCTCCTCGCCCAGGCGCTCAGGAATTCCCAAGCGGCGAAGGCGCAGTATGAGGCGGAGGACGCCGCGAAGTCCGCGGAGCTCGCCTCGGCGCGCCAGGCGGCCGAGGCCGCGAGTGCCTCGGCGGACGGCGCGGCCAAGGCCCAGGCCCTGGCCGCCCAGCTCGACCAGGCGAAGACCGACCTGGCCGCGACCCGGGCCCAGCTGGCGGATGCGCAGAGGGGCGCGGAGGCGTCCAAGGCCGACGCGGACGACAAGGTTGCGCTTGAGAAGCAGGTCGCCGACCTGACGGACCGGCTGAACGTGGCGACGCGCGCCGCGACGCTCTCCCAGGAAGAGAACACCCGGCTCACGCGGTCGGTGCCGGTACGTCCGTCCGCCACCGTCGCATCGGTGCGGACGCCGACGCCGGTCCCGACCCCGGAGGAGCGGACGCACACGGTGGTGGAGGGCGACACGCTGACGAAGATCTCGCTGGAATACTACGGCACCGCGAGCCGGTGGCAGGCGATCTACCAGGCGAACCGCGACTCGATGCCCAACGAGGGGAGCCTGTCGATCGGGACCGTCCTCAGAATACCGTAGGTCCGCTCACTCCCCGGGCTTGGGAAGGAAGTCCTCGATGTGCGGGATCTCGTGGACCCGGCGGCCCCCGTTCCTGCGCGCGAGGTAGGGATCCTCGTCGAGCTTCATCTCGACCTCGTCGCCGTCCTCGGCCTCCTCCTCGTCGTCCTCCTCGTCGGCGACGATCCATTCCTGCTCGTCGAAGACGTGCGACATGCGCCGCGCCACCGGCGCGAGGACGAGGGCGGGGTTCTTGACGCGGCCCTCCTTCACGTGCTCGAAGAGGCAGGGGTAGAACTTGTCCTCGAACTTCGCCCGGAAGTCCCCCACCCACTTGTTGGGGACGCCCTCCCGGTGGTTGAGGAGCACCACGTCCGAGAAGTAGATGCAGGCCTCGAACCAGGCGAAGAGCTTCGGGTGCTTCTCCAGGAGATGGCAGTCCACGACGCAGAGGACGCGGGCGACCTCGGCGCCCCTCCCGGCCAGCCACGCCTTGAATTCCTCGATCTGGTCGATGGGATTGCGCCGGCCGTCGGCCACGATGAACACATGGGTCGCGTCCCCGGGGAATTCGGAGTCGATGCCGGTCTCCGCCGCGTGGCGCCAGCGGTCGGCCCGGGCGAACCTCGTGTCCGAGAGCCCCGGCTGCTCCCGCTCCGAGAGGAGGACCGCGGGCCGGTCCCCCTCGCCCAGGCCGCCCTCGATCAGGTCGGCCAAGACCTCGCGGCGCCCGGAGCCGGCCGCCCCGAGAACGAGATAGACCAAGGGCTTGTCATCGGGCGGGATCAGGATCGGAAAGTCTTATCTTCCCCTGGCTTGCGCAAGGAGGAGCCCGGGGGCACACGCGTCACGGTTGTCTGGGCGCAGCATACGGTATTTTCAGCACATGGATTAGGGAAGTAGCCTCGTTTGGCGTATCGCTGGAGAATGGCCGGTCTCCTCCACCGCCAGCCTGCGCGCGTCCGTCCTAGGGAATGTCCCGGCCCGTTCAACGGCAAAATGGCGGGAGACCCGGATTTGCCCGTGAATCCGGCCCACGGGCGCCCGCCCATTTGAGAAAGATTTGAGCATTTGGTCCTTTGAAGTCCCGGGGTTCGGGCGTCTACTCCGCATCGATCCAGCACGAGGGCGCGCTTCCGGGCNNCACGCCCAACACCCCCATGAACCCTCCCCTCTCCCGCCGCACGCTGCTCGCCGCCGCGTGCCCCGCGCTTCTCCTCCTCGCGCCGCAGGCGTTCGCGTTCATCCTGCCGCCGCCGACCATGACGATCACCAGCGTCTTCACCGGCTCGCCCGAGTACTATACCTACACGCTCACGGACCCAGTTGCCGCCCTCACCGAGACGATGACCACCCCGGCCCTGAGCCCGAGCCGGACCACCACGATCAACTCCTACACCTCGACGGCCACGAGGAACTGGGCCGTCTACGCCTTCGCCACCGAGACGCTGACGAACCCCGGCGCCATCTTCTCCAACTACCAATGGGGCTACCAGGCCTCCACGGTGATCTATGACCCGGTCCGCGGCACCTGGCCGACGACCACGGACACCTTCACGACCACGAACAACTCGCCCATCACGGACAGCAACGCGTTCGTGTCGGAGGGCGTCTCCGTGCATTATTTCTACGACGCGCCGAGCAAGACCGCCCAGGTGCACCTGGGCGTGTATGATCCCGAGATGCGCGCATGGAACACGGTCACCTACGTGACGGAGAACGGCGGCACGGCGCTGACTCCCATCAGCCCCCACTACGTCAGCATCGCCGAGGACCAGGGGATGGTGGCGTGGCTCTACACGTCCAGTCCCGGGCTGAACACCTCCACGATCGAATATGCCTTCTATGACGGTGCCAGGCACGAGTGGTTCCACGGGTCCGTCTTCGTGACGGGCTGGAATCCCTTCTCGATCCAGGACGCCACGCTGTACTATTACCCGACGAAGACCAGCCCGGCGGTCGCGGTCGGCTACAACCACACCACCGGGAGCTTCACCAACCAGGTCACGGCGCCGATCTCCGCGTTCACGCTGGGGGCCTCCTACAGCTCGCGGGCCTCGAAGATGGCGGTCTGGGTCGCGGACATGTCGGTGGGCGGATCCAGCGTCATCAACTGGGGGGATGGCACCGAGACGTCGGATGGGAGCACCTATCACGACTACTCGCTGGCCAGGACCTACACCGTGACGCAGACCGTCGGAGGCTTCGCCGGCGGGAGCGCGACCTCCTCGCAATCGATCGTCATCCCCTGACCGGGGAGCCCTCCGGCCCGGCCGCCTTCAGAATTTGAAAACCTGGTTCTGCGCGGCGTTGCGCATCCAGTGGTCGACCAGGACCAGCGCCGCCATCGCCTCGACGATCGGCACGGCGCGCGGCAGGACGCACGGGTCGTGGCGGCCCTTGCCGACGAGCTCCACGGGCTTTCCCGAGACATCCACGGTCATCTGGGGCTTCATGATCGTGGCCGTCGGCTTGAAGGCCACGTTGAAGAAGATCTCCTCGCCGTCGCTGATCCCGCCCTGGATCCCGCCCGAGCGGTTGGTCGCGGTGCCGATGCGGCCGGTCTTGGGCACATAGGCGTCGTTGTGCTCGGAGCCCTTGAGGAGGGTCCCCGCGAACCCGCTCCCGATCTCGAAGCCCTTGGTCGCCGGCAGCGACAGCATCGCCTTCGCGAGGTCCGCCTCAAGCCGGTCGAAGACGGGCTCGCCGAGGCCGGCGGGCACGCCGCGCACGCGGCACTGGATGACGCCTCCCACGGAGTCGCCCTGGGAGCGGGCCTCCTCGATCCGCCGGATCATGGCCGCGGCCGTGGCGGGATCCGGGCACCGGACGGGCGTAGCGTCGACTTCCGCCTGTGTCGGGAACGCGTCGGCCGCCGCCGCCGGCAGCGCGATGTCGTGGACCCGCGTCACGAAGGCCCGGATCTCGACGGCGCCGGCGAGGGAGAGGATCTTCCTCGCGACGGCGCCCGAGGCGACGCGCCCGATCGTCTCGCGGGCGGAGCTGCGGCCGCCGCCGCGGTGGTCGCGGAAGCCGTACTTGGCCAGGTACGTGAAGTCGGCATGGGACGGCCGGAACTTCTCCCGGAACTCGTCATAGGCGCCCGGGCGGGCGTCGGAATTCATGACGAGCATCATGATCGGGGCGCCGGTCGTCTTCCCCTCGAACAGGCCCGAGAGGATCTCGACCTTGTCCTTCTCCTTGCGCGGGCTCACGATGTCGCTCTGGCCGGGCTTGCGCCGGTCGAGGTCCCCCTGGATGTCCGCCTCCCCGAGGGGAAGCCGGGCCGGGCAGCCGTCGATGACCACCCCGACCGCGGCGCCGTGACTCTCGCCCCAGGTGGTGACCGTGAACAGTTTTCCGAACGAATTGGGCATGGACTCGCGGCAGGGTTGAGCCGCCTAACCCGCCCCGCAAGAGGCAAATCGGGCAGCCCGAGGCAACCTTCCCATCCAAAGGACGTCATACCACAAGGCCATTTACAATCCCCGCGCTTTGCCCTTTCATCTCCGCTCCCAATCTGCATGACATTGCGCCCTGCACGCCTGTGGCTGTCCCTTGGCCTCCTTGCCGCCGTTCCCGGCCTCCTGGCGCAGCTTCCGCCCGCGAACACGATCAGGCCGCTGCCGCCCGTCGTCAGCCCGATGCCCCCCGTCATCACCCCGATGCCCCCTGTCAAGAACGACGCCATCGTGGACTCGTTCAAGCTGAGCGACGGTGACATCGACGCGGTCCTGGCCGCGCTCGAGATCTACACGGGCCGCACCATCATCCGGCCCGGGCAGCTTCCGACGGGCTCCTACAACCTCAAGATCACGCGGCCGATCCCGAAGGTCGAGCTGGTGACCGCCCTGGAGACGGAGCTCGCCCTGAACGGCGTCGCCGTCACGCCCATGGGCGACCGCTTCCTCAAGGTGACCGCGCTCTCGCAGGCCAAGAGCGAGGCCCCCGAGATGATCATCGGCTCGTCGCTCGACCTCCCGCCCAGCGGGAGGGTCGTCACGAAGCTCTTCGAGCTCAAGTTCCTGCGCGTCTCGGAATTCGTGCCACAGATCCAGACGATCATGACCCCGGGGATCGGGGGCGGCATCGTCCAGCTCGAGAAGTCCAACGTGGCGCTCGTCACCGACTCGCTCCAGAACATCCAGAAGATCGAGCGGCTGATCGACGAGGTGGACAAGCCCCGCGCGGGGAGCCTCATCCCGAAGTTCTACCAGCTGCACAACGCGAAGCCGAGCGACCTGGTGACGAAGATCCACGCCATGCTCTCGGGGCCGGCGCAGAACCAGCTCCGGGCGACGACCACCTTCACGCCGGACGACCGGAGCGGCCAGATCGTGGTGATCGCCGACGAGCGCGAGTACCCCCTCTTCGACTCCCTGATCGAGAAGCTCGACGTCAACGCGGACGCCAACACCCGCAACGAGGTGATCTACCTCAAGCACGCCGACGCGAAGGATGTCTCGACCCTCCTGTCGGCGCTGATCTCCGGGCAGAACAGCGCCGCGTCGAAGGCCGGCAGCCAGACGGGGAAGCCCGGCCAGCCCATCACGGCCCCGGTGCCGGGCCAGCCCGCGCCGGTCGTGGTCACGACGGCGAGCGACACGCTCCTCTCGGGATCGACCGAGTTCAGCAGCCTGGTGACGCTCCAGGCCGACGAGCGGACCAACTCGGTGGTGGTCTCCGGGACGGTCGACGACCTCCGGCTCATCCGCTCCATCATCGACAAGATCGACATCCTCCTCGCCCAGGTCCGGATCGAGGTGGTGATCGCCGAGGTCACCTTCAGCGACACGAGCAACAGCGGCATCAACACGTCCGCGACCACCGGGCCCTCCGTCGCGCTGGGGGCCGGGGGCACCGTGCTCGGGGCGACCGGCGCGGTCGCCGGGCTCTCCCTGACCTCCCTGGCCTCGCTTGCGGCCGCGGCGAACCCCACGGCGACGGTGACCGGCTCCACCACCCTTACCCCGACCCAGCTGGCCGGGGCCGCCGGCTTCAGCACCTTCAACCCGCTCAACGTGGTCGCCACCCTCTCCAGCCTGGGCGGCATCAGCAAGACGAAGATCCTCCAGGAAAGCACGATCGTCACCACCCACAACAAGGAGGCGGAGATCACGGTCACCGACCAGCTTCCCGTCATCACGGGTACGACGGCGACGCCCGTCGTCGCGGGCACGACCAGCTCGTCCTTCGCCCAGTCCTCCACCGTCACGTACAAGGACATCGGCATCACCCTCAAGGTGACGCCGCTGATCGGCGACGACGGGAGCATCCAGCTCAAGGTCGACCAGACGGTCGACGACCAGGGAACCCCCGTCGTGATCAACGGCAACAGCCAGCCCCAGATCAACCACCGCGAGGCGACCTCCTTCGTCAACGCCCAGAGCGACGAGCTCGTCGTCCTCGGCGGCTTCCAGAGCAGCTCGAAGTCGATCAGCCGGCAGCGCTTCGGCATCATCTACGAGATCCCGATCCTGAGCAACCTGCTCGGCTACCGCACCAACGACACCGAGCGCACGGAGCTGCTCCTCTTCCTGCGCCCGCACGTGATCAAGCCCGAGGAGGCCACCCACGACACGAGGCGGGCGATCGAGGGCATGGGCAACCGGGACCAGCTGAACCACTACCTCGCCGATCCCACGCGCATCCCCGACGCCGAGATGAGCGTCAAGGAGCGGTGGCGCTAGGCCGAATCCCCATGCCGACCGTCGCACAGGAATCGATCCCCGCCCCGCTGGCGCCAAGGCTCGCCGACGAGCAGCAGCAGAAGGTCCTCGAGGCCCCCCGCGGGGAGAGGCTGGCCGCGCTGGCGGCGGCGCTCGGCGTCGACGAGAACGAGGCGCTCTCCATCACGGCGGGCGCCGCCGGGCTCGACATCGCCACCAACCTGGAGACGGACCCCGGCGCCCGCGGTCTCCTGCCGGCGAGGCTCGTCCACGATTTCCAGATCATCCCGATCCGCTTCGACGCGCCGGTGTCCGCGGAAGGCGATCCCGAGCCCACGGCCGCGACCCCCCTTCACCTGGCCTCCGCGTGGCCGCCCGACCCGGCGATGGCGGACTGGCTGCGGACCTTCACGCCGAGGCCGCTCGTCTGGCACCTCGCCGTGCCCGAGCGCGTGCACCAGCTCATCATCGAGAACTTCGGCGTCGGCTCGGGCGCGCTGGAGGACAGCGACGAGGGCTACGTCGCCCCGGAGGCCCAGAGGGACGCCGAGGCCGACGTCGACGAGGACGCCGCCGTCGTCCGGTTCGTGACGGACGTCATCACGCAGGCCGTCGACGACCAGGCGACCGACATCCACTTCGAGCCCCAGGAGGGGCAGCTGCGCATCCGCTACCGGGTGGACGGGCTCCTCGTCCCCGTCTCCGTCCCCGAGAACCTGCTGCGCTTCCAGGACGCCATCATCTCCCGCGTGAAGATCATGGCGCGGCTCAACATCTCGGAGCGCCGGCTCCCCCAGGACGGCAGGATCAACTTCAAGTCGGGCGGCACGACCCTCGACATCCGCGTCTCGACGATCCCGACCATCTACGCCGAGTCGATCTCGCTCCGCCTCCTCAACAAGAAGAAGGAGGCCTACACGATGGACAAGCTCGGCATGAGCGCCGAGGAGCAGTCCCAGATCAAGAGCATCCTCGACTATCCCCACGGCATCATCCTCGTGACGGGCCCGACCGGCAGCGGCAAGACGGTATCGCTATACACCGGGCTCAATATTCTGAATCGCGAAGACACCAACATCTCCACGGCGGAAGACCCGGCAGAAATCAATCTGCCCGGCGTGAACCAGGTCAATGTCAATAACAAGGTCGGACTGACTTTCGCCGCGGCGCTGCGTGCCTTTCTGCGCCAGGATCCCGACGTCGTCATGGTCGGCGAGATACGTGACCTCGAGACCGCCGAGATTGCGATCAAAGCCGCGCAAACCGGTCACCTGGTCCTCTCGACTCTGCACACCAACGATGCGCCGCAGACGCTGACGCGGTTGGTCGACATGGGCGTCAAGCCCTACGCGATCGCCACCTCCGTGAGCCTGATCATCGCGCAGCGCTTGGCGCG
>PLKS01000158.1 GCA_003140665.1 Opitutaceae bacterium | reverse complement strand
ATCCGCATCCCGGTCCACATGATCGAGACGCTCAACAAGGTCATGCAGGTCCAGAAGCAGCTGCTTCAGGAATACGGCCACGAGCCCACGCCCGACGAGGTCGCCGACGAGATGAACCTGCCCGTGGACCGCGTCCAGCAGATCATGAAGATGGCGCAGCAGCCGATCTCGCTCCAGTCGCCCGTCGGCGACGGCGACGACACCTCGTTCGGCGACTTCATCGAGGACAAGTCCGCTGAGAACCCCTACGACATGACCGCGTACTCGCTCCTGCGCGAGAAGATCATCGACGTCCTCGACACGCTCACCGAGCGCGAGCGCCGCGTGCTCTCGCTGCGGTTCGGCCTGGTCGACGGCTACAGCAGGACGCTCGAGGAGGTCGGCAAGCAGTTCAAGGTGACCCGCGAGCGGATCCGCCAGATCGAGGCGAAGGCGCTGCGCAAGATGCGGCATCCGACACGCATCCGCCAGCTGCATGGTTTCTTCGACGCCGAGCAGATCGACAACGCCCAGAACCTGCTCAAGGTCGCCGCGTCGCTGCGGCCGCCCAGGTCCTGACGCCGGCGAACACACTTGCCACCAGGGCAATCCGGCCTAGATTCCCGCCATGGCACCCTTTGACGTCCGATTGGCCGGATTGATTCCCACCGGTGGCGGGGAATGGGTCCTGATCCTGCTGGTCCTGCTGCTGCTTTTCGGCGGCACAAAGCTCCCCGCCCTCGCGAAGGGACTCGGCCAGTCCATGAAGGAATTCAAGAAGGCATCGAAGGAGGAGGATCCTCCCCCCCCGGTGAAGGAAGAGCCGAAGAAGCCGGACACGGCCGGGACCCACGGCTCGAACTAGGCCGTCGCCGGGTCAATCGTCCTGAGCGGGCCTCTCGGTCAGCCACGCGCGGAATTCGCGGATCTGGGCGGGCGCCCCAAGCGTGAGGAGCTCGTCCCCCGGCCGCAGCGTCTCCTGGGCGCCGGGATTGAGGATGCGCACCTCCGCCCGGTGGATGCCGGCGATCTGCACGCCGTGGCTCCTCGCCGGCGAGATCTCCCCAAGCGCGCGTCCGCACGCGTTGCTCCACCCGGGAACCGTCAGCGACTCCATCCGGACCTCCTCGAACAGCGAGTCCGTGCCCAGGTTGCCCGACACGCCGCCGAGGAACGCCTGGCCCGCGCGGACCTGCCCCATCGTGCCCATGAGGAGCACCTTGTCACGGGGATAGAGCACCGACTCCCGCGGCGGCAGGGGGATCATGAAGCCCTGCCGCTCGATCCCGACGACGGAGCATCCGAAGCGCGCCCGCAGGTCGAGCTCGGCGATGGTGCGGCCCTGGCAGTCGGCGAGGTCGGGCAGCGTGCAGTCGACCATGTGCAGGTCCCAGTCGGGGTGGCGGCCGAGCCAGGGCGCCGTCGTCGAGGTCATCTTGCTGTCGGAGGTCTGGATCATGTTCTTGATCTCCACCTCGAGGACGCAGTGCCAGTAGATGAGCCTGCGCCTCAGCAGGACGACCGCGGCCACGGCGACGCACGCGCTCACGAGGAGGAGCCAGCGCGCCGTGTCCTCCGCGGGCACGACCGCGATCAGCCAGACCGTCAGGGCCGATCCGGCGACGATCTTGAGCCCTGTCTCGACGACCGGCGCGAACTGCTTGGCCCGGGGATGGCCGGACGTGGAGACCTGTGCGAAAAGGAGGGCGAGCGCCGAGCAGTTCCTCCAGATGGCGAACAGCGGCAGGAGGATGGCGATGGTGAGCAGCAGCCAGAACGCGACCTGAGCCCCGCTGGGAAACAGCCAGTCGCGCCCCAGCCAGCCCTCGACCGCTGCGTACAGCTCGCGGGAGAAGACAAGCAGGCCGCTGACGAACAGCATCTCGATCCCGATCTGCGCGAAGCGCTTGCGGCTGAGCTGCCACAGGGGGCTGCGGCTGCGCTGGCGGGTGAAGCGCTCAAGCCAGTCCTGATAATAGCGCAGCCAGTCCCTGAGCCAGCCCGGCTGCCGATCCAGGATGACGGACGCTATCCGCTCCGACCTCCTCGCGACAAACGGCGTGACGAGGGTGGTCAGCAGCGACACGCCGACGACAAGGGGGTAGAACCGCGACGGCACGACCGCGGCGCCGACGCCCAGCTGGGCGATGACAAACGAGAACTCCCCGATGGGTGCCGTCATGATGCCCGCCCTCAGGCCGTCCCTTGCCGGGACCCCGATCAGGCAGAGGCCGGCCGTGACGGCCAGGGGCCGCGCCACCAGGGTGAATGCGGCCACGCCGGCGATCAGGCCGCCGGCCATGATGAGCTCGTGCCCGTCGATCTGCATGCCGATCGCGACGAAGAAGACCGCGCTGAACACGTCCCGCATCCCCTCGAAGGCGCGCTCGACCTGGTGGCGGTGCGGCGTCTCGGCGACGATGATGCCGAGGAGGAACGCCCCCAGGGCGAGCGAATAGCCGGCCTTCTGCGCGAGGATCGCGAGGCCGAACAGGAGCGCGGCGAGCCCGAGCGTCTGCAGCTCCTCGTCCATCGAGACGCTCATCCGCTTGAGGAGCCACGGGACGATGATGAGGCCCGCGATGCCGACCATGGCCACGAAGGCCCCCAGGTGAAGCAGCGTCGTGCCGGCCTCGGAGGCGTGTCGGGCGCCCGCGCCCCCCAGGACGACCACCGACTCGAGGAGCGCGAGCATCACGACCGCCACGACGTCCTCGAGGATGGACACGCCGAGCGCGAGCTGGCCCGCGCGCTCGTGGTTCAGGCCCGTCTCGTGGAGGATCTTCCCTATGATCGAGGAGGACGAGATCATGAGCATCCCCGCGAGGAAGAGGCCCTCGGTGGAGTTCCAGCCGAGCGCCGCCGCGAGCAGGCGCGACAGGTAGTACATCGCGACCGAGCCCCCGAGAGCCGCCGCGAGTATCGGGAGCCCCAGGCGCCGCAGCTTGCGCAGGCTCAGGCGCAGGCCGATCGAGAACATGAGGAAGACGAGCCCGACCTGGGCGAGCGTCTCGATCCGTCCCACGTCCGACACGAGCGCGAAATAGGGCATCCCGGGGCCGACAAGGATGCCGGCGGCGAGGAAGCCGACGACGATCGAAAGTCCGATCCTCTGGCAGAGCCAGCCCACGGCGCCCGCGACGACGAGGATTACCGCCAAGTCTTGAATGAACAGGATTCCGTGCATGGCTTGGCCTTCCCGAAAATCTCCCCGCCCCGCGCGTCCCGTCAACCCTAACCGCCGTATTTCCCTCGTTGACAGGTGCCTGCGACGCCCATTCGATTCCGTCGGCGGCAACGCCAGCTACTCCAGCCCACGCAACACGCGATCATGGCCAACCTTTTCGGTTACTTTTCAAACGACATCGGCATCGACCTCGGAACGGCCAACACGCTCGTATACGTCAAGGACAAGGGGATCGTCCTCCGCGAGCCCTCGGTGGTGGCGCTGGACACGGTGACGCGGAAGGTCCGGGCGGTCGGGGACGAGGCGAAGCGCATGCTCGGGCGCACGCCGGGCAACATCACCGCCATCCGCCCGATGAAGGACGGGGTCATCGCCGACTTCGACGTGACCGAGGCGATGCTGCGCTACTTCATCCAGAAGGCCAGCCAGAGCTTCAGGGCCCCTCCCCGGGTCGTCATCGCGATACCCTCCGGGATCACCGCCGTCGAGAAGCGCGCGGTGATGGACAGCGCGACCCACGCCGGCGCGCGCAAGGTGATCACGATCCCCGAGCCCATGGCCGCGGCGATCGGCGTCGGGCTCCCCATTGACGAGCCCGCCGCGAACATGATCGTCGACATCGGCGGCGGGACCACCGAGATCGCCATCATCTCGCTCAACGGCATTGTATTTTCAAAGTCGATACGCGTTGCGGGCGACGAGCTGGACGCCGCGGTGATCAACTACATGAAGCGGGCCTACAACCTGCTGATCGGCGAGCGGACGGCGGAGGAGATCAAGATGCGGATCGGGTCCGCCTACCCCCTCGACGAGGAGCTCTCGATGGAGGTGAAGGGGCGCGACTCGATCGCCGGCCTCCCGAAGACGATACACATCACCTCGCAGGAGGTGCGCGAGGCCCTGTCCGACACCGTCGCCGCCGTCGTGGACGCGGTGCGCACGACGCTCGAGCGGTGCCCGCCCGAGCTCTCCGCCGACCTCGTGGACCGCGGATTCGTGATGGCGGGCGGCGGGTCGCTCCTGCGCGGCATCGACCGGCTGCTCAGCGACAAGACCGGCCTGCCCGTCACGGTCGCCGACGACCCCCTCTCCGCCGTGGCCAACGGGACCGGGGCCGTTCTGAACGACCTGTCCTGGCTCATGCAGAACGCGTGAGGATTGGGCAATCCCAACGGTTCGACCAAGCCAGACCCTTCGTCGCTCTGGGCATCGCGCTCGCGGCGTGGCTGGTGGCGCCGGTGGCGGTGAGGACGTTCGCCCGCGCCTCGTTCTTCGAGATGACGGCGCCCATCACGGTCGCCGCCTCCTACGCGAACGACCTCCAGCGCTTCTGGGCGCTCCGGCTCCACTCTAAGCCGGAGCTGATCGAGGCGGGGCGCGACCTCGCCCGGCTCGACGCGTCGTACGCCCTCGCCATCCAGCAGAACGGCGAGCTCCAGTCGGAGGTGGAGCGCCTCCAGGCGCTCCTGCACATGCCGCCGACCGACCGCTACCGGTTCGAGCACGCGCGCGTCGCCCAGCGCGATTTTTCCGGCTGGTGGCAGCGAATGGTGATCCGCAAGGGCGCGGACTTCGGGATACCGGTCGGGGCGCCCGTGGTCTACATCGGGGGCGTGGTGGGGCGGGTCACGGAGGTGCACGCCTACACGTCGGTCGTGGAGCTGATCAGCAACCCGGGGATCAGGATCGCCGCGGTCGTGGAGGGCGACACCCGGCCGATAAGCTACCAGGGCGCGGAAAACCAGGTCCTCGGCGCCGCGCGGGGCGTCGTCGAGTTCGTCCCGCTCGACGTGTACGCGAGCAAGGGCGTCCCCAGGCGGCTCGCCACCTCGGGGCTCGGCGGGATCTACCCCGCCGGCCTGACGATCGGCCGGATCGTCCACATCGAGTCGAGCGCCGACGGGCGGTACGACGTATCCAGTGACGAAGACTCCTCTGTCACTGATGTCGCGAATCGTACCTNNTTTTCAAGACGGGCGAGGTCGAGCTCGACCCGCGCCTGGCGGAACTGACCGAAGTGACGGTCCTGGTGCCGACGAACCCGAGCTGACCCGGGGGACCCTTCCATGCGCGGTGCCGTCGCCCTCTTCCTGACCCTCTACCTGCTCCGCGCGGTGACGGCGGAGGCGAACAGCGCCCTGTCGGGCGCCCACGTCTGGCTCTTCGCCGGCGGCCTCTACGTGGCCTATTCGGCGCTGATGCTCCCGTTCCGCCAGGGCCTCGCGGCGACCATCCTCGGCGGCCTGCTCTGCGATTCCGTGGCGCCGGTCGCCTTCGGCCTGCACGCCGCCCTGTTCGCCGCGGCCCACGTGGTCGTCTTCAGCGTGAGGGAGCGGCTGCAGCGGGGCGAGACGCTCGTGAGGGTGACCGTGGCGCTCCTCGCAAACGTCGCCCTTTTCCTCGTGCTGTCCCTGGCGCGCGCCCGGCATGTCCCGGCTGGCGCGACGGCGTGGCCGAGGATGCTCTCGGACCTGGTCTGGTCGCAGGCCGTGCTCGCGCTCGTCGCGCCCTGGTTCTTCGCCCTCCAGCTGCGCACGCTCGAATTGGCAGGTGCGCAGCCGGCGCGCCTGGCATAGGGTCCGCTCCAAGAACGACATGGCCCCCCCTCCCGAGCGCTCCGGAAGCCTCGTCGAATCCAAGACGGGATTCGACCCGAGGATCGTCGTGTTCCACGGCATCGTGGCGGTCCTGCTTCTCGTCCTCGCCTGCGGCCTCGCGTACCAGCAGCTGATAAAGGGAGCCCTCAGCCACGAGCAGGAGCGGCAGCAGAACTGGCGCCGGGTCGTCACGCCCGGCCCGCGCGGGAACATCTACGACCGGAACGGCCGGACCCTGGTCGAGAACCGGCACCGGTTCGCGGTCGTCCTCAACCTCGACGAGCTGCGCCCCGAGTTCCGGAACGAGTTCAACCGGGTCCGCGCCAACTTCAGGGTCACCGGCGACCGGGACCTTCCCACCAGCGACGAGATGGAGCAGATCGCCCACGCGAGCGTCGTGCAGAAGTACCTCGACCAGGTGAACGCGATCCTCGGGCGGATCGGCAAGGTGGACAGCAACCGGCTCAAGAACCACCTCCAGAGGCAGCTTCTCCTTCCCTACTCGCTCATCGACGACCTGAGCACCGACGAGTTCGCGCGCCTCATCGAGAACCTCCCGGTCAAGTCCCCCCTGCAGGTCTACCCCTCGGACACGCGGTTCTACCCGTTCGGGGCCGCCGCGGCCCACACGCTCGGCTATGTCGGCGTGAACGAGGGCGCGGACGACGAGGACTTCCCCGGGGAGGGCCTGACCACCATGAAGATCAAGGGCACCGTCGGCCGCGACGGCCTCGAGAAGCAGTTCGACGCGCTCCTCCAGGGCCAGGCCGGCTACACCATCCTGCGGGTCGACCCGGCCGGCTACAAGGTCAACCCCCCGATCGACGAGCGGTCGCCCGTCCAGGGCCACAGCCTCTCGTGCAGCCTGGACATCGACCTTCAGTCGGCGGCGGAGGACGCGATCGGGGAGGAGACGGGGGCGGCGGTGGCGATGGACGTGCGGACGGGCGAGGTGCTCGTCATGGCGACCAAGCCGGGCTATGACCTCAACGCCTTCTCGCCCCGCCTGAGCGTGGCGGCGGCGGCCGACATAGAGGAGCGCAGGGCATGGTCCAACATCGCCCTGAACGGCGTCTACTCGCCGGGCTCCACGTTCAAGATCGTGGTGTCGACGGCGGCGCTCCTGAGCGGCGCGATCACGCCCGAGGACACCCCCGCCGACTGCGAGGGGGTGATGATGATCGGCAACCACCGCTTCGTGTGCGACAACGGGCTGGCGCACCACGGGAGGCTGGCGCTCTCCGACGCCATCAGCGAGAGCTGCGACATCTATTTCTACACGGTCGGCCTGAAGACGTCGGTGGACGTGATCGCCGCGCAGGCGCGGCGGTTCCACCTCGACCGGCCCACGGGGATCGAGCTGCCCGGCGAGACCCGCCGCATGCTGATCCCGGACCCGGCCTGGAAAAAGCGCGCCCGCGACGAGAACTGGACGCCCGGCGACACCGCCAACATGTCGATCGGACAGGGCGACGTGCAGGTGACCCCCCTGGTGATGGCGTGCTTCGCGGCGTCGTTCGCCCGCGGGGAGCTCTGGACGAGGCCCACCCTCATCCACGACCCGAGGCGGCCCCCGCAGCATACCGAGCCGATCGGCCTCACGGGCTCCCAGCGGGCCGCGATCCTCAAGGGGATGGAGGGGGCGACGATGGAGGGGGGGACGGCGGAGGTGCTGACCACCCTGCCGGCGCTCCGGGTGCCCGGTGTGAGGGTCGCCGGAAAGACGGGCACGGCCCAGATCAAGCGTCCCCAGGGCGAGGTCGACGAGGCCTGGTTCATCTGCTTCGCCCCGCTCGAGAACCCGGAGATCGCGATCGCGGTGGCGATCGAGGGCGACAAGCCGCGCGAGACGTTCGCGGGCGGCCTCTATGCGGTGCCGGTCGCGTCCGCCGTCCTCAGGAAGTACTTCGAGAAGCAGAGGGCCGGCGCCGCCCCGAGCGCGCCGCCTGCCGGGCCCTCCTGAAGACGTCCGCGGGCCTCGGCCATGTCGGGGCGGCCCCGTAGCGCAGGCGCTGCAGGTCGGTGACCAGCGCCGGCGGCCCGTCGAGACGGGTGAGCCATCGCCCCGCCTCGCGCCTCACGGGATCGCGCCTGCGGCCCCTCCCCAGCGCCGCGATCCGCCACCGCCCGGCGACCAGGATCCATGCGACCCCCGCGGCGGCCGCGGCGGCGCCGGCCATCCGCGCGATGCGCGCCCCGTCCCAGGGCCCGAGGAACCAGCCCTTGATGCGCGCCGCCGAGCCCGCGATCGCGGACCGGAGCCACTTGCCGGAATTGTCCGTCGCGTTCTTGATCGCCCTCAGGGTGTCGACCTGCGACTGCTGGTCGAAATTCACGATCCGCCGGTACCAGAAGACGCGGATGCTGTTGATGCGGGCGGACCAGCTGCGGTCCGTCATCCCCGCGAGCGCGTCCGCCTTGTCGGCGGACGTGTTCCTGCCGGCGGCGGCCTCGAGGGGATCCGCCCTGAGCCAGGCGCCCCTCTGTTCGTCCCAGATCTCCACCCACGCGTGGGCGTCGGAATTGCGGATGGTGTAGTTTCCGGAGTAGGCGTTCCACGTGCCGCCCTTGAATCCCGTGACGACGCGGGCGGGGAAGCCGGCCGACCTGGCCATGAGGAACAGGGCGCCGGCAAACAGCTCGCAATGGCCCGGTTCCCGGGACGACATCCAGCGCACGAGGGGATCGCCCAAACCCGCCGGGATATGGGGCGAGAGCGAATACGCGTGCTGGCTCCTGAGGAGGGCGCTCGCGGCCTGCGCAAACGCACCGGCATCCGTGCCGGCGGCCGGCGCAACCCCCGCCGTGACGCCGGCGACGGCCGCCCTGTCCGCCGCGGAAAGCTCGAGCTTGAGCTGCAGGGACAGGCCACCGGGCACGGCGCGGTTCCTCCACCGGCGGGCGAACGTGGGGTCGGAGAGCTGGTTCGAGTCGGGCGCCATGCCCTCGACCCGGTAGGCCGTCATGGTCGCGGGCTCGTCGCGCAGCGCGACCAGCAGGAGGTCGAACGAGTACCTGAAGTTCTGCGCCTCGCGGAACCTCAGCACGTCGAACCGGCCGAGGATGGGCAGGTAGCGGCTGACGCCGGACTCCAGGTAAAAGGTCCATGTCGGCGCGCCGCGAGTGCCGTCGCTTCCCGTCCGGAGGTTCGCCTCCGTGTGCTCGCGGCCGAACACGTCCCTCGATTTCATGCCCGGCGACAGCGTGAAGCCGCCGTTGTGGTACTGGTCCAGCACGATCATCCGCCAGTAGGGCCTCGAAGGCGCCTGGGCCGGATCCGAGACGTCCACGTCGAACGCGATGCCGTCATCCTGCGTGATCTCGGTGATGTCGCCGAACTTGATCGAGTCGTTGAACCCCGTCATCGCCTTCTTCGTGACGAACCGCTCAAGGAACAGGCTGTTCTCAAGCTGGAAGCGCGGGATCATGAGGAACAGCAGGCCCGAGACGGCGATGACGCCGAAGAAGAGGCCGCCGCCGGCCAGGACGATGCGCCAGTCGGAGATCTCGCGCAGCCTCCTGAAAAGGCGCCCCCAGTCGGCATGCGCGGCCCAGAGCGGAACGACCCCGCGCACGGCGAGCTTGGGGGCCTGCCCCCCCTCGCTCGAGGCGGCGATCGTCACCACGAGAAGAAGCCCGAGCGCGCAGGCCGTGAACACGAGGATCTGCGCGGCAAACAGGAGCGACACCGTGAGGACGCCCGCCACCACGATCAGGAAGAGCCCGAGCACGACGATCTGGAGGTCGTCGCGGCGCGCCCGGTGGCTCACCCCCCGGTAGAGAAGCAGGAGAAGGTCAAGGCGGACGATCGAGGGGAGAAGCTGGCCCGTGAGCCAGAGGTCGCCCGCGAAGAAGAGGACGATCGCGGGGAACGCGAGGCGGTGGCCCCAGACCGGCACGCGCGCGGGCAGCGCGGGCCTCGCGAGAGCGACGAGCACCCCCGCCGCCGCGATGCCGGCCAGGAGATCGGAGTCGATGTCCAGGTAGAACACCGTCGCGATCGCGAGGAGCATGACCACGCCGCCGAGGAGCCACCTCAGCAGCTGGAGCTCGTCCGGGCTAAGTCGCGGCCGTCTTGTTTCCATTGATGAATGCCGCGATGCCCCTCGCGCCCTCCGGCTCGAAGGTCAGGAGGTTGGACCGGCGCGGCCCCCTTTCCGATCCCGCGGCCCTCCCCTCCGGGGGCGCCGGGCGCGGCTGCGCCTCGGCGAGCCGGTCGAGGAACGACTCGAGGTCGGCCACCCTGCGCATCGGCGATTGGGGGCCGTCGTCGATGGCGGCCGACTGCAGGCGACCCGCGCAGAAGAGGTCCTGCGCGAGCGTGGCGGCGAAGCTCATCAGCAGCTCGAACTGTTCCGGGCGGCCCCACACCGCGGCGTCGGTCGTCAGCCAGATCGAGCAGGTCTCCGAGTTCTGGGCCGAGTACTGGCGGACGAGGAGCCGGCCGGTGCGCGCGCTGGCCTTCCAGTGGATCAGCCTGTGGGAGTCGCCGGACTCGTATCGCCGGAGCGCGATCATCTCCCCCTCGTTGCCGGCGCGCGCCTGCTGGAGGTCGCCCGACGGCCGCCTGGGGCCCGCGCCGGAGAATCGCCGGTACTCCACGGGAGCCGGCCACACCGGCACCTCACGGCGCATGTCGGTGCCCGTCAGCTTCCTCAGGAACCCGAAGGGGAAAAGCGACCCGACCCCCAGGAGCTCGATCCTGAGGAGGCCCCGCCGCGGCGGCGTGAAGATCCAGCCGAGTCTCGCCTCCCCGCCCGGATCCAGGCGCGTGCGAAGGTGCACGCTGCCCCCCATCGCGGCCTCCTGGACCTTCGCGAGCGTCGCCCAGACGTCGATCCCCCTCCCCGTGACCGTCGACTCGGGCCTCGCGGGCTCACCCCGGTTGAACGGTGTCGCGGCGAACTCGAACCAGAGGGCATAGGTCGGGATGTACCTCTTCCCGTTGAGCAGCTGCAGGCCCACTTCCGTCTCCTGGCCGGCGCGGAGCGGCGGCTGGATCTCGAGCTGCCAGGCCAGGCGGCGCAGGTTCAGCCATGAGAGGACGCCGCTCAGGATCAGGCACGCAAGGAGCAGCGAGAGCGCGATGAACAGGATGTTGCTCGCCGAGTTGTACGCGGCGGTGCCGATCCCGAGCGAGAGCCCGATCAGGACGACGCCCGAGAGCGTCGGCTGGATCCGCTCGTGCCGGCTGGGCCAGACGAGGCTCCAGAGCACGCGCCGCCACAGGTGGCGCCGGCCGCTCGCCGCTGTCGCGCTCACACCGGAGGGGGAAGCGCCATGAGGATGCGCTTCAGGTGCGCGCCCACGGAGCGACGCTCCTCCAGCGAGTCGCCGGTCTGCCTCGCGAGCGCGAGCCGGTGGGCGAACACCACCGGGACAAGCTCGGTCACGTCGTCGGGCAGGACGAAGTCCCGGCCGTTGACGAGCGCACGCGCCTGGGCCGCCGTGCGCAGCGCGAGGCCGCCCCGGACGCTCGCGCCGGCCTTGAACTCGGACTCCGTGCGCGTGGCCGCCACGATCCTCAGGATGAAATCGAGGATGCTGTCCTCGATGAACACCTGGGGGACGAGGGACTGGAGGCCGGCCACGTCGGCGCGCGACGCGACGGGGTTGAGCGAGATCGAGTCATACCCGCTTCTCGAGGTCCGCAGGATCTCGATCTCGTCGTCATGCTGCGGGTAACCCATCCTCAGGCGCATCAGGAAGCGGTCCATCTGGCTCTCCGGAAGCTGGAACGTTCCCTCGTAGTCCACGGGGTTCTGCGTGGCGAAGACCATGAACGGCGCGCCCACGGCGTGCGACACGCCGTCGACCGTGACCCTCGCCCGGTCCATCACCTCGAGGAGCGCCGACTGCGTCTTCGGCGGGGCGCGGTTGATCTCGTCCGCGAGCACGATGTTCGCGAACACCGGCCCGCGCTTGAACACGAACTCCCTTGTCGTCTCGTCGTAGATGGCCACGCCCGTGACGTCCGAAGGCAGCAGGTCGCTCGTGAACTGGATCCTCGAGAACGCGCAATCGGTCGAGCGCGCGAGGGCGTACGCGAGCGTGGTCTTGCCNNTGCTCGATCACGTCGTCCTTGCCGAGGATGGCGAGGCGCATGTTGGCCCTGAGGCGGTCCAGCGCCGCCTTGGCGTCCACGATCCGGTCCGACTGGAGGAATTCGCTCATGGGTGTGCGCGCCCCGCCCTCAGGCGAGGATCTCGAGCATCCGGGTGAAAAGACGGTTCACCCTCTCCTGGTTTGTTTTCACGAGGTCCTTGAATCTGGCGAAATCGATCTCCGTGCCTTCGAGGCCGTTCGCATAGTTGTCAATGATGGCGAGGCTATTGTAGCTGAGGCCGGCCTCGCTGCACAAGTCCGCCTCGTGGGCCGCCGTCATGCCGACGACGTCGCCCCACCCGCGGACGGCACGGATCTCCGCCTTGGTCTCGAAGCGGGGTCCGCGCATCTGCACGTAGACCTTGCCCGTCGGGATGGCGAACTCGGGCGCGAGCCTGCCGACCAGCAGCGGGATGAGGTTGTTCGCGATGCCGGGGGCGCCGCCCCTGAGCTCCCGGTCGAAGAAGGTCGCCGGGCCCTGCTGCAGGCAGACGTAATCGGAGCAGGAGACGATCGACCCGGGCGGTATCTCGGCCTTGAGCGACCCGACCGAGTTGAGCGACACGACGTCCTTGAACCCCAGGTCGGCCAGCGCGCGGATGTTGGCCCGGTAGTTGATCGAATGCGGCGGCAGGGGAAACCCGTAGCCGTGGCGGTTGATCAGCGCGTGGTCGCCGCGCGATTTGTAGGTGACCGGGCCAAACTCAGTCTCGACCGTGCGCGCCTCCCAGGACGAGAAGAGCGTGGAATTGACTATGCTTGTGCCGCTTAGGAAGGCGACCCTCATGAAAGGACGGATTCTTGCCCGCCCTTCCCCCTTGTCAAATCCGGCGGCGGACACCTACCTTTGCCGGATTCGCATGCCCCACGCCAGCCAGCGGCCCGCCGATAAGCCCATCGTTCCCCGCCACGTCGCCATCATCATGGATGGGAACGGGCGCTGGGCGAAGCAGCGCGGGCTCCCCAGGATCGAGGGCCACCGGCGTGGGGTCGAGACCGTCCGGACCGTGACGTACGCCGCCCGGGACCTCGGCGTGCGCATGCTGACCCTCTACGCGTTCTCGGCGGAAAACTGGAACCGGCCAAGGGCCGAGGTAGGCGCCCTCATGGGCCTGCTCGAGCTCTACCTGAAGAAGGAGCTCAGGACCTTCGTCCGCGACCGCGTCCGCCTGATGACGATAGGCCGGATCGAGGACCTGCCGGCGGGGGTGCGCCGGCACCTCGCGGCCACGGTCGAGGAGACGAAGGGCTTCACCGACTACACGCTCGTCCTCGCGCTCAACTACGGCTCCCGCACGGAGGTGGCGGACGCGGCGCGCAGCTATGCGGCGGCGGTCGCCTCGGGCCGTGAGAGGCTGGACGACGGCTCATGGGAGAGGTTCGCGCGCCACCTCTACACGTTCGGCATGCCCGACCCGGACCTCGTGATCCGGACTTCCGGCGAAACCCGCGTGAGCAATTTCCTGCTGCTGCAGGCGGCCTATGCCGAGTTCATCTTCACGCCCGTCCTCTGGCCCGACTTCACCAAGGTCGACCTTGCCGCCGCGATCGAGGACTACAGCCGGCGCGAGAGACGCTACGGCCTGACGAGCGAGCAGGTGAAGCCCGCCAAGGCCGCGGTCAAGTAGCGCCGCCCAAGGAAATCCAGTGGCAAAACGCATCTTCAGCACCGTCCTCCTCTGGCTGCTCCTCTTCGCAATTCTCTGGTTCTTCAAGGCGGCCGGGGCGGTGGCCGCGATCGTCGCCGTCTCCGTGCTGACGCTCAGGGAGTTCTACAGGCTCATGGCCGCGGCGGGCCATGCGCCGTTTGAGCGGCTGGGGATGCTCTTCGGGGGCCTTATCACGCTCGCCCCCTGGACGGAGGCGCGGTTCGGCCTCCCGGCCCACCCGCTCCTCGCGCTCGCGACGCTGGTGTTCTCGATCCGGATGCTCTCCGAGCGGACGCCGGAGAAGCGGCTGGAGGCGCTGACCTCGACCCTCTTCGGCCTCGTCTACATTTCGCTCCTCCTTCAGTACTTGGTGCGGATCGTCACACCCGTCGCCGGCGACACGATCTCGCCGGACGGGCGCCTGATCCTCTGCCTGTGGGTCGTCGCCGTTGCAAAGTTCTGCGACGTGGGGGCGCTCCTCACGGGGCTCGCGATCGGACGCCATCCGATGGCGCCGGGGATCAGCCCGAAAAAGACCTGGGAGGGCGCCTTCGGCGGCGTCGCGGTGGCCATGGGAGTCGGGGCGCTGGTGGCCTGGCTGGGGCGCGGCGTCCTCCCGGCCAGCCTGGGCCCGCTTCGCGGGGCGCTCCTCGCCGCCCCGCTGGCGGCGGTCGCCATCGTGTCCGACCTCGTCGAATCGGTCGTCAAGCGCAGGGCCGACCGCAAGGACTCCGGAGGCGGCATCCCGGGCATCGGCGGATTCTTCGACCTGATCGACAGCGTGATCCTTGCCGCGCCCGTCGGCTATTTCCTCCTCGGCCTGCGCTGACCGGGGCCCGAACACCCACCGTGCCGACCGTGCCCGCCTCCTCCCAGACCTCCGAGGGATCCAGCGCCCGCAGGCGCGTCGTCCTCCTGGGCGCGACCGGCTCGATAGGCTCCAGCGCGCTGCGCGTCATCGCCTCCCATCGGGACCGCCTCGAGCTGGTCGGCATCGCCGCCCGGACCGACTGGCGCAAGCTGGCGAAGATCGCGCGGGAGTTCTCCGTCCCCAGCGTCGCGATATACGACGTCGCGGCGTTCCTGGAGGCGGGGCAGCAGGGGGCCTTCCCGGAGGGCACGCGCCTGATGCAGGGCCCCGCCGGGCTCGCGGAACTCGCGGCGCTGCCCTGCGCCGACGTCGTCCTCGTCGCCGTCGTCGGGACGACGGGATTGGAGCCGGCCCTGGCCGCGATCGCGGCGGGAAAGGACCTGGCCCTCGCCTCGAAGGAGATCCTTGTCCTCGCGGGAAAGTTCGTGATGGCGGAGGCCAGCCGGCGGGGCACCCGGATCCTGCCGGTGGACAGCGAGCACAACGCGGTATTCCAATGCATCGAGGGGCACAGCAGCTCGAGCGTCAGGCGGGTCATCCTGACCGCGAGCGGGGGCGCCTTCAGGGACTGGCCCGAAGAGAGGCTCCTTCGCGCCACGCCCGCGGACGCGCTCAAGCACCCGAACTGGAGCATGGGGCCGAAGATCACGGTGGACTGCGCCACCCTCGCCAACAAGGGCCTCGAGCTGATCGAGGCCCAGTGGCTTTTCGGGCTGAGGCCGGAGCAGTGCGCCGCGGTGATCCACCCGCAGAGCACCGTCCACTGCCTGGTCGAGTTCAACGACGGCGCGATGCTCGCGCAGCTCTCGCCGCCGTCGATGACCTTCCCGATCCAGCACGCGCTGCTTTACCCCGAGCGCGCCAGGAGCGTCGAGCCGCCGCTGGACTTCACCCAGCTCATGAGCCTCGAGTTCAAGCCGATCGACGAGGGCCGCTACCCGATGATCCGCTTTGCGCGGGAATCCATGGCGGCCGGCGGCGTGGCGCCGGCCGTGTTCAACGCCGCAAACGAGGTGGCCGTGGAGGCCTTCCTCAGAGGGCGGATTCCATTTCTTGCGATTCCAAAGATCGTGGGTCATGCTCTCGACCGAACGGCGAACTTTGAACCCGCGGACCTTGCCGCTGTCCTTGCAGCGGACGGCGACGTGCGACGGTGCGCCACGCTCGATGTTGAAATTCTTAAATAGCTAGTGATTAAATAATTACGACTGCGGTGCCGCTCGACCTCCTCCACGCCCTCCTTTCCAATGTGTGGTCGATCTTCCTGATCGCCCTGTTTTTTGGCGGCTCGATATTCGTCCACGAGCTCGGCCATTACCTCGTCGCCCGCGCCCGGGGCGCGCACGTCGAGAGGTTTTCGATCGGCTTCGGGCCGCCGTTGTTCTCCTGGGGTGGATCCGACGGCACGCAATACCAGATCGCGTGGTTCCCGCTCGGGGGCTACGTTGTCCTGCCGCAGCTCGCCGACTTGGGCGCGATCGAGGGAGGCACCGAGACCGACGTGTCGCAGCTGCCGCCGGTCGGCTACGTGACGAAGATCCTCGTTTTCCTCGCGGGCGCCGCCTTCAACATCCTGTTCGCCTTCGCGCTCGCGTGCGTGATCTGGCAGGTGGGCCGGCCCGCGAACGACGAGACGACCTCCACCCGGGTCGGCTACATCCTCAAGACAATGGACCTTCCCGACGGCTCCCGGATCGAGAGCCCCGCCGCCGAGGCGGGATTGCGCGTCGGGGACGTGATCAAGTCGATCGACGGAAGCCCCGTGTCCGACTGGGACGAGCTCAACCAGATCCTGTTGACGAGCTCGGGCCGCGACCCCGACGGCAACCCGCGCACGGTGTTCAGCATCGAGCGGGACGGCCGCGCGCTCGATGTCACGCTCCATCCCCGCCTGGCGGGCGAAGAGCGGATGCGCCGCATCGGCATACGGCCGGGATACGACCTCAACGTGCATTCGGTCGCGCCGGATTCGGCGGGTGCGAAGGCCGGGCTGCTCCCCGGAGATCGGATCCTGAGGATCAACGGCGCGCCTATCATGAACGCGAGCGGGCTCGAGGAGGAGCTCGCGGCCGACCCGTCGCTTCCCGCCCGGCTTGCCATCGAGCGCGGTGGGCGGCCGGTCGACATCGTCGTCGGCCCGCGGACGGCGGCGGACCCGATCGCGGGCCTCGATTTCCTGGCCGGCTACCACCTGACGCACCCGTCGCCCTTCGCGCAGATCGCCGAAGAGGTGTCCATGACCCTTCGCACCCTGAGGGGGCTGTTCAACCCGCACTCGGACATCGGGCTGTCGAAGCTTTCGGGACCGGTGGGCATCGTGCACGTCTTCCACGAGGCGGCCGACGCGGGAATCCGCTACGTCCTCATGATCACGATCCTCGTGAACGTGAACCTCGCGATCCTGAACCTCCTGCCGATACCGGTGCTGGATGGCGGCCAGATCGTTTTCGCGACTATCGGCCAGCTTCGGGGCAAGGCCCTACCCTTCAGGTTCATCATGGCGGCGCAGAGCGTCTTCTTCGTGATCCTGGTCTCGATGATACTCTACGTGAGCATATTCGACGTGCGCCGCTGGGTGAGGGACGCGCGTGACGAGCGCGCCCAGGCTCAGGCAACCCCGGCGCCCGCGGCCACGAAACCCTGACCTGACCGGCCATGCCCTACTGCGCGTCCCGCTTCCACACCGTCCGCCGACCCACCCGCGAGGTCAAGCTGGGCTCCGTGGCCGTGGGCGGCTCGAACCCGATCCGGATCCAGTCGATGACGACGAGCGACACGCAGGATGTCGCCGCGACCGTCCGCCAGTCCATCGCCCTGGCCGAGGTCGGCTGCGAGATCGTTCGGGTGACCGCGCCGAACGTCCAGGCGGCGCATTGCCTCAAGGACATACGCGCGGGACTGACGGCGGCCGGATGGGGCGCTATTCCTCTCGTGGCGGACATCCATTTCCTTCCCCAGGCGGCTATGGAGGCTGTAGAGCACGTGGAGAAGGTGCGGGTGAACCCGGGCAACTACGCCGACAAGAAAAGGTTCGCCGTGCGCGACTACAGCGACGCCGACTACGAGCGCGAGCTCCAGCGCCTCCACGACGCGTTTTCGCCGCTCGTCAGGAGGAGCAAGGAGCTTGGCCGCTCGATGCGGATAGGCACCAACCACGGCTCGCTGAGCGACCGGATCATGAACCGCTACGGCGACACCCCCCTTGGGATGGTGGAAAGCGCGCTCGAGTTCCTGCGGATCGCCGAATCGCACGACTACAGGGAGATCATCCTCTCGATGAAGTCGTCCAACCCGAAGGTCATGATCGAGGCCTACCGCCTCCTCGTGCAGCGGATGGACGCCGAGGACATGCACTATCCCCTCCACCTGGGCGTGACGGAGGCGGGCGATGGGGAGGACGGAAGGATAAAGGGAGCCATCGGCATCGGCTCGCTCCTGCTCGACGGGCTGGGCGACACTATCCGCGTCTCGCTGACCGAGGATAGCGTCTATGAGATCCCGGTGGCAAAGGCGATCGCCGACAAGGCGATGAGCCTGTGGGGCGCCGGCGGGGCCGGCGGACCCAGGGGCGACTCGATCGACCCCTTTCACTTCGAGCGCCGCTCGACCTCGGCGCTCAGGCTCGGGGCAGCCGCGGCCGTCGGGCCGGAGCAGCCGCCGCGCGTGATCGTCCGGATAGCGGGAGCTAGCCACGCCGCGGCCGCCCTGAAGGAGCTGTCCTCGCCCAGGCTCAAGGAAACTCCGGCCGAGGGACTGCTCGTCCCGGTCGGCACCGCCCAGGACGTCGACGCCCTTCGCGCCGCCTTCCGCGCGGCGCCGGGCGCCGCCGGTTTCCTGGTGCTCGAGCTTGATCCCGGCCTCAGGGCCGCGGACGTCGAGCGGTCCCTCGCCACGGCAGAGGGCGCCCTCGTTCTCCTCAGGCGCTTCGGCGGCGGCGACGCCGCGGCGCTGGCCGAATGGGCCGCGCTTGCCCGCCGGACCGGGCACTTCATCGCGGTCGACGCAACCCCCGCGGCCATCGCGGGCCTTGCCGGCGCCCTGAAGGGCGTCGGCGACGACCGCCTCATCGTCACCTTCTCGGGTGTTCCCCCTCCCGGCGCGGACCATCCGGTCGGCGCCTACCGCAGGATCGCCGAGGCTCTGCGCCTGGCGGGAATCAGCGCGCCCATCTGGATTCGCAACACGGCCGAAACGGCCGTGCAGGGTGACAACAGCTTCCTTTCCCGGCTGATCGAGGCGAGCTTCCTCACGGGCAGCCTCCTCTGCGACGGCGTCGGCGATCTCGTCAGCATCGAGACCGAATCCGACCCGGCGCGCGCGGCGCGGCTCTCGTACAATGTCCTTCAGGGAGCGGGTGCCAGGATATCGAAGGCGGAATTCGTCGCGTGCCCGAGCTGCGGCCGGACGCTCTTCGATCTCCAGACGACCACCCAGCGGATCCGGACGCAGACCGCGCACCTGAAGGGCGTCAAGATCGCGATCATGGGATGCATCGTCAACGGGCCGGGGGAAATGGCGGACGCGGATTTCGGATACGTCGGGGGCGCACCGGGAAAGATCAATCTCTACGTCGGCAAGCAATGCGTGCAGTACAACATCCCGCAGGCGGAGGCGGACGCGCGATTGATTGCGCTCATCAAGGAGCACAAGAAATGGGCCGAACCGGAACCGGCGCACGCGTGATCGCGGGTGCCGAAGCGTATCGAAAATGTTCACGCACCGTCACCGTTGCGTAACATGCCCGTAACCTGCTTTCAGGCTTTGGAAGCCTGATTCAGGGCGATGTAATATTGCCGCGATTACGTGTCGGAGGGGGGTTGTTTTTGACGCCTAAATTTCCGCGCCGGATGCAACGAAAAAAGGCAAGAAAGTTATGCCCACCCCCCCTGTGAACAACTTGTCAGAAAGTTGACCTTGTAATGGTTTTGGCGTTCACAGTTACTCAGCCTTCGTCCAAGCGTTTTTGCTCCTCGGATGTTCTTTCCCACGTCACGAAAGCCGCCCCATCAGGGCCGCGCAGCTAGACTTACTCCTAACTCCTGGTCATCAATTTCTTACCCACTTTTTGTTGCCCCCACCCCACCCGCCGTTGGCNNCCCCCCCCGCCGTTGGCCAGGACCGAAATTTTGTCGCAGCGAGCGGATTCTTGAGCGGTTCGAATGACGTGCCAAAGCACGCCCGGGGCACAATGTGAATAAGACAAGAATTTTGCCCAATCATGCCCTCTTTGTCCCTGCCACACAACCTGTGGGAAACGGTTAAGTGTGACTTCAAATCCCTGT
>PLKS01000035.1 GCA_003140665.1 Opitutaceae bacterium | reverse complement strand
TCGATCCGGCGGCCACAAAGGCGCTCATGGCCCAGGAGCTCGCCCCCATGCTGCTCGAGGTGAGCACGTGCCCGGATTTCGTCACCGACAGGGGCCACACGTTCGGCTCCACGCTTTCCGATTCCGACAAGCGCGCATTGATCGAATTCCTCAAGACCATCTAGCGGCCGCGGCATCAAACGCCACCAAACCCACACGCATATGCAACTGAACGACCTTCTGGGAAAATCCCGGAACGAACTCGACGCCATGTTCGGCACAAACCTGGCCGGCCCGATCCCCGAGGGAAATTCAGAGGGCGACGCGATCGCGCTGGCAGGTTCATTCTGGAACCGCCTGATCGCCCATTTCGTCCACGACCTGGCCTGGCAGGGCAAGGTCTTCACCCGCAATCCCGACGGCACGACCACCCTGCTCAACAAGCTCGGCCCTGACGGCGCGAGGGCCATCATGGCCCAGGTGTACTACACGGAAAGCTGGGTCGACGGAAAGAAATGCATCGTGCTGGATTACTCGAAGACGGCGCTTGCCCGGAAGATCCGCGACGAGATCCGCCTGGTCGACCCGGTAAACCGCATCTACCTGGGGATCGTATGGTGGGGCAAGAAGCGGACCATCGACTTCGCGCTCAAGTTCCCGGCATAGCGCGAGCGGTCGCCCGACGACATGTCAGCACAAACCCAGGCGTCCGACCGGTCCAACTATCGCTTCGGGTGGGCGTGCTGGATCGCCGCCATCGTCATTGTGGTGGCCGCGATCTGGGCGATCGCGCGCTTCACCAGCGATGCGCCGGTCACCTACGCCGGCAACGAGGACCACTTCAAGTACGGCTCCACGGGAGGCGAGCGCTCCTCGGGAATCCCCTACTCGATCTGGATGGCGCTCCCGGAGCTGTTTCCGCAGTACCTGCCGGGAAAGGGCCTGCAGTCGCTCGGGTTCCTCTATGAGCCGGGCAAGGACCTGCCTATCGGCGTGTCGAAGCGAAGGGTGATGGGAATGGACCGGGTCTTCCTCAACTGCGCCGTGTGCCACGCGGGCTCCGTGCGCGACACCCCGGCGAGCGCCCCGCGCTTCATCGTCGGCATGCCGTCCAACACCGTGGACCTGCAGGGATTCCAGCGGTTCCTTTCGGCCGTCGTCATAGACGAGAAGTTCACGGCGGACCGGATCATCCCCATCATCCAGAAGATGGGGACCGACGACCTCATCAACCGCGTGCTCNNCCGGCGACCGGATCGCCCCCGTGATAAAGAAGATGGGCACCGACGACTGGCTCAACCGCGAGCTCATCCGGTACGTGGGCGTCGACCTCATGCGCGACCAGCTGATCACCCTGTGGCGGATGTTCAGCTTCATGGACAACGAGCCCGTCTTCGGCCCCGGGCGATTCGACACCTTCAACCCGCCCAAGGTGCTGCTGAATTTCCGGATGGATGACCTTCCCGAGGAGGAATGGATCGGCGTGTGCAATTTCCCCTCGATCTGGCACCAGCGNNCTCCGCGAGGGCATGGAGCTCCACTGGGACGGGAACAACACGTCGGTGGACGAGCGCAATCGCAGCGCGGCGTTCGGGACGGGAGCGCTCCCGCCGACCCTGGACCGCCCGTCGATCCACAGGACGGAGGACTGGCTGCTCGACGCGGCGCCGCCCGCGTATCCCTACCCCGTCGACGCCGCGCTGGCCTCGAAGGGAAAGCCCGTCTACGCCGAGCACTGCGCGCGCTGCCATGGCGCGAGCGGCACCGACTTCACCGGCGAGCTCGTGGGCAAGGTCACGCCGATAGACGTGATCAAGACCGACCGCCACCGGCTCGATTCCTACTCCTTCGCCCTGTGCGTGAACCAGGGGCAGCTCTACGCCGCCTATCCCAGCGAGCGCTTCCAGCATTTCCGGAAGACAAACGGATACGCAAACCAGCCGCTCGACGGGGTGTGGCTGCGCGCGCCGTACCTGCACAACGGCTCGGTGCCCAACCTCTGGTCACTGCTTGAGCCCTCGTCCATGCGGCCGGCCTCGTTCTTCCGGGGCTACGATGTCTATGACCCACGGAACGTCGGCTTCGTCGCGACCGTCGGCAAGGAGGGCCAGAAGGCGTTTTTCGCCTACGACACGACCCTTCCCGGCAATGGCAACTTCGGCCACGAGGGCCCGGCCTACGGCACCGATCTTCCCGAGGACAGCAAACAGGCCCTGATCGAATATCTAAAAACATTCTGAACATGCACCTCTCCCGCTGCACGCGTTGGTTCATCGCCATCCTGGCGATCGTCTGCCTTGCCGGCGTCTTTGGCTGGTACAAGTTCTTCCGCGAGGTGCCCCAGCCCGCCTTCGCCAACGAGGGGGAGCGCTTCAAGTACGGCTCCATCGGGGCCGAGAACACGCGCGGCATCCCATACTGGATCTGGCTCGTGCTGCCCCGCGTGTTCCCCGACCTGATGCCGGGCCCCGGCGGATACAAGTCGTTCGGCGTCGTCTGGGAGCCGGGCCAGCAGATACCCGTGGGATTCTCGATGAAGACCATCGGTTTCCCGCGCATCGCGAACAACTGCGCCATCTGCCACGTGGGAACCTGGCGCGCCAACGGGAGCGACCTCCCGCACGTCGTGATCGGCTCGCCGGCGCACACGTCGAACCTGCAGAGCATGTTGCGCTTCCTGACAAACTGCGCCGCGGATCCGCGGTTCAACGCGGACACGCTGCTCGCCCAGATCGAGCGCGAGACGAAGCTTTCGGTGGTCGACCGCCTCATCTACCGCTTCGCGCTCATCCCGCTCACCCGCAGCGCCCTCAACAAGGAGTCCACCCAGCTGGCGTGGATGAACCGGCCGGACTGGCCCGACTGGGGAAAGGGCCGCGACGACCCCATGAACCTCACGAAGTATTTCATGACCTCGATGCCGGTCGACAACACCACCGGCCAGGCGGACTTTCCCTCGGTCTGGAACCTGAAGATCCGCAAGGGCGACGGGCTTTTCCTCAACTGGAGCTGCGACACGCCCGCCGTCCGCTCGGTCCTGATCGACTCGGCACTGGGGCTCGGGGCGGCGCCGGATCCGACCGTCCCGCTCGACACGCTGAACTGGAAGTTTGTGCGGCGCGCCTGGTTCATCGTGCGGATGGCGGAGCTCGACGACTACCTGAGCGCCCTCGCGCCGCCGTCCTATCCCTTCCCAGTCGACGCCGCGCTCGCCGCGCGGGGGGGCGCGGTCTACGCCCAGGCCTGCGCCTCGTGCCATCAGCCCGGGCAGGGCCGAACCAGCAGGCTCATTCCCATCGACGAGATCGGCACCGACCGCAACCGCCTGGACACGTGGAACCAGGCCGCGGCCGACCAGGCCAACGAGAAGGTCAAGGAGATCGGCATCATCCGGCCGAACATGGTCAAGCAGCAGGGCTACCAATCACCCCCGCTGGACGGCCTCTGGATGCGCGGGCCGTACCTCCACAACGGCTCCGTGCCGTCGCTCCGCGACCTCCTCAAGCCCGTGGCCGACCGCACGAAGGTCTTCTACCGCGGCTATGACGTCTACGATCCGGCGGACGTGGGTTTCACCACGGCGGGCGTCGATGCCGCGCGCGAGGGTTGGAAGGAGGACACCGCCGTGCGCGGCAACGGCAACCAGGGCCACACCTATGGCACCGAGCTCCCGGACCAGGACAAGGAAGCCCTGCTGGAATACATGAAGACGCTGTGAGGGACCCCTGCGGGCTTGCGGGCGGCCCGGCGCCCCATCTGGATCCCCTGGCCCTCGACGGCCGCCACGCCCACATCCCAACACCGACGCCATGCCCTCGCTCTCCCTCCCGCCGCTGAGTTCAATCGCCGGCTTCGAGACGGACAAGCCGCTCGGAGATCCGTCGCTGCCCAGCTCGCCCCTGTGCGTGGCGCTGACGGTCCCGTCGGGCACGATCAGCGTCCCCGACCCGGGCAATCCCTCGATCAATGCCGGCTGCTTTGTCCTCTCGGCCGGGGCGCAGGCGTCCGTGGCGATCATCAACAGCGGCAGCGACCCCGACCCCGTGGGCTATTTCAACCTCGGGGCCGGCGCGCAACCGGCATCGGAGGATCCGTCGAACGCCCCTCTCATCGAGCCGCCGGTCAGTTTTGACCCCGCGCTCGCCTACGTCGTCATCACCGGCCTGTCCCTCACGGGAAAGCTGTCCGGCAGCTTCACCATCGGCGGCCCGGCCACGCTCGGGCTTGACGGCTCCTCCGCGCTCGACGCAAGCGCCTGCGTGGCGTTTCCCCGGAATGCGATGGCGTATGCGTCGCTAGGCGCGGCGGCGGCGGCCTTCAGGACGATCTTCTCGATCGACGAGCTCCTGGCGCCCCCGCCCGGCTCCCCCGCGGTCCTGCAAGCCCTTTCATTCGGCGTCCAGGGCGCGCTCAGCCTGTCGCTCAAGCTGACCGCCTCGAGCCTCGCCTCGACGATCGCGAGCTCGGTCGCTGCGGTTCTAAGCCAATCGGACCTTTTCAGCTTCACGGTGAGCCCGTCGGTGACCGTGACCGTCTCGATAGGCGCATCCGACGGCTTCCGCGTCTTCGCCCAGAAGGCGCCGGGCGCGACGACCTTCACCGTGAAGAAGTCCCTGTCGACATCGCAGGGCATAGGCGCCGCCGCCGGCCTGAACATCGCCGTGGCCGGCACCGCGTTGGACGACATCGTCGGCGCCGTCTTCGATCAGCTTTCAGGCTCATTCACGGGGACGATGCAGTCGATCCTCACGGCCGCCGGATCGGCCTCCGGCATGACCCCCGCGGAGAAGGCGGCGCTCGATGCCATCGTAGCCAAGCTCGGACTGCCCGCCAGCGCCAGCGGCGAGGTCCAGGGCCTGCAGACGGCCATGGGCGCGCTCAAGACCGACCTGATCCAGCGCCTGGAGGAGGTGGTGAGCGCGCAGTTCACCTATTCCTGGCAGCGCCTCACCACCGATTCCCTCGCGGCCCGCTTCACCGTTCCGGACGCCGTGCTGTCCAGGTACCACGCCGACATCCTGCGGCTCGACCTGCGCGACCTGATGGCCGCAGATCCGGCCGACGGGGTGACCTTCTCGCGGGTTCTCGGGGAGGAGGCGACGGAGGTTGATGTCGGCTACGGGTTCTCATTCGGCGTCGCCGGCTACACGTTCCTGAAGAGCTGGGATTCCATGAAGCTGAGGTTCGTCGAGCTCGACAGCACGGGCAATGACGGCTCCCGCCTCAAGCAGTACTCCTTCCTCGGAAAGAGGGCGTACGACGCGTCCTGGCTCGAATCCACGCAGGAGAACTACGTCGAGCTGGACGCGGCGACGAGCGGACCCCTGGCCTCGCCGGACGCGAGCGACTTCCAGGCCCGGCTCTCGGTCGGCTTTTCCTGGAAGGGCTGCGGATTTCGGAGCATCATCGACACGGTCGCCGACCACGGCGCGGTCATCGGCGCGCTCGACCTGGACGACGTCGCCGCCGCATCCCAGTCTTTCGTCACCAAGGGGCTTCCCCTGGACGCCACCGGCGACGCCCTGGTCAGCCTGACCATACCGGATGCCGTGCTGCGCCAGATCCTGCCGGCCCTGACGAGGCCTGACTACCTGCAGGCGCTGGCGCCCTATGCCATGGCGCGCGCCCTCCCCTTTTTCGCGCCCTACGCCGAGCGCGCGAACGTGGATCTCCGAACTGCGGCCTACGCGCAGGTGTTTGCGCATTTCCTCGCGACCAGCGATCTCTCGGACGACACGGTGGCGCAGCTCTGCCAGAGCGTTCTCGGGGGCATGGGTGCTGGCGTCTCAGGCGGCCTGGCCGCGTCGGAAGGGGACGCGGGCGTCGGCTGGACGGCCCAGAGCGTGGTGGCCACGGCCTCCCAGGACGATCTCCAGGACGCCGTGGCAAACAGGGTCGCGGGCTGCTTCTCGCTCCTGCAGTCGCGTGCGGGGGACTTCCACCAGGTCTTCCCATCCTGCGTCTCGGATTTTAGCGAACTTGCAGCGCAAAACTACGGCTGCAGGATATTCGCAAGCATGCTCATCCTCGCAGCAAGCACCAATGCCGTCTGGCTGGCCCGGATCCCCCGCACCGCGCAGTTCAGCTGGAAGGACGGCACCGGGGCGCACACGATCGTGGCAAAGCAAGGCGGCTAACAAATAGGACTCACCATGGACCTGATACCCCTCATCGGCCGCGACGCGGCCGCCGTTCTCTCCGAAACCCGGCGCGCCACCCCCCCGCTGCGCCCGAGCTCCCCGGCTGTCGCCCTGTGGATCTTCGCCCTCCTGGCGGGGGTTTTTTCCGCGGGTCTCCTGGCCGCGGCCGGCTGGAACCTGGTTCTGATCGTGGCCGCGCTCATAGGCGTCATGCTGATCCTGGGAAAGGTCATCGTCGACCGGTGGATGGGGGTGCTCATCAACGAGCAGAACTTGATGAGCCTTTCGCGGTTCCAGATGGCGGTGTGGACGGTCGTGGTGATCGCCTCGTACTTTGCCTACGCCCTGTTCCGCATGAAGGCGGCCGGCTTGGGCGCCGTCGAGGCCAAGGGCGACCTGGACCCGCTGAACGTGACGATCGATCCCCACCTGCTGATCCTGATGGGGATCAGCGCCACCTCATTCGTCGCCTCGCCCCTGATCCTCGGAACCAAGAAGACCCAGACCCCGGATTCCGACGTGGCCGTGAAGACGGCGCTTGTCACCGGCGACTCGCCGGCCGAGGTCGAGGACAATCGCCAGGGCACGCTCTACGCCAACACGAAGATTTCCGATGCGCGCATCACCGACATGTTCCAGGGCGACGAGATCGGCAACACGATGAACGTCGACCTGGCCAAGCTGCAGATGTTCTTCTTCACCGTCATCGCCGCCCTGGCCTATCTGATCCTGGTCTTCCGGAACCTGAGGACCCCCGACCAGGACCTCGGCAGCCTGCCGGTCCTGTCCGATGGCGTGGTCTATGCGCTTGGCATCAGCCACGCCGGCTACCTGGCCAGCAAGGGCGTCGACCATACTCCCAACCAGCAGAGCGCGTCCCCCGAGTGATGCCGGCGGCCGCACCCATCCCCGGGCGCCCCGGGGCCGGGTCGGGGCCGGCATCGTCGGGCGTCCCCCCGGGAATCCAGCCGTTCCGCCGGCTTCGCCGCTCCGAGCTCCCCGTCGACACGGCCTCGCTTGCGCGCTACCTCATCGGGAAGATCCTGGTTCACGAAGCGCCGCGGCGGATGAGCGGCCGCATCGTGGAATCAGAGGCCTACGTGGTGGGTGATGCGGCCGCGCACTCCCACCGCGGCATGACGCCCCGCAACCGGTCGCTGTTTCTCGAGCACGGGCACGCCTATGTCTATTTCATATATGGAAACTGGTACTCGATGAACGTGTCGGGCGAGGCAGAGGGCGTGGGCGGCGGTGTCCTCCTGCGGGCCCTAGAGCCGATCGAAGGCATCGACCTGATGCGACGAAGACGGCCCGGCGCCCCCGTCCACAGGCTCGCGTCCGGTCCCGGCTGCCTCGCCACGGCGCTCGGCATCGACAAGCGATGCGACGGCCTCGACCTATGCGCGTCGGGACCGATCTGGCTTGGAGAGCCCCTGAAAGGGGCCGGGAGCCTCCCCGTGAGCAAAAGCGTGCGGATCGGCATCACCAAGGAGGCGCACCGGATGCTTCGCTTCTATGAGCGCGGCAACCCCAGCGTCAGCGGCCCGAAGCGCCTCCGGGACTGAGCGGTCGCCCCGTTTCAACTTTGGGAAGGTTCCCGCCCGGAAATGGGCGCGCGCGGGCGCCCCGGGGGTCCGCAGTGGGTTGAACACCGTATAGTCGGGACGGCGGCTTGCTCATAAAATACCCGATGCACCGAGAACAATGAAGGTCGGCTCCGAGAAGATCGGGCAGCCGACGACCATGGACGCCGCAGGCGACGGGGCGCCCGAATACGGCAATCTCGCAAAGCGCGACCAGGCCGAGGCGGCGCTGCGCGAGAGCGAGCAGCGGTACCGGCATCTTGTTCATTCGCTGCCCGGGGCGATCTACACGTGCGACGCGCAGGGCCGGATCACGCTCTACAACGAGGCCGCCGCCGCCCTATGGGGCCGACGGCCGGACCCGGACAGGGACCTATGGTGCGGCTCGTGGCGGACCTATGACCTCGACGGCGCACCCATTCCCCGCGAGGAGTGCCCGATGGCCCAGTCGATCCGGGAGGGCCGCTCCCTGCGCGGCCGGGAGATCATCATCGAGCGCCCCGACGGCAGCCGCTCCCACGTCCTGCCAAACTCGAACCCAGTGCACGACGAGTCCGGGGCGGTCGTGGGAGGGATCAGCATCATCGTCGACCTCACCGAGTCGAAACGCGCGATGGAGCATCTGCGCGAGAAGGAGCAGTGGCATCAGGCGGTTTTCGAGCAGACGGCCGTGGGCGTGGCGCAGATGGATGCCGTGACCGGGCGCTTCATCCATGCCAACCAGCCGTACAGCGACATCGTCGGCTACACCCGCGAGGAGATGGAGCAGCTCTCGTTCGCCGACATCACCCACGAGCAGGACGTCGGCCTCGGCCTCGAGACCGCGGCGAAGATGCGCGACGGCTCCATCCGCGAATTCACCCAGGAGAAGCGCTACGTGCGCAAGGATCGCTCGATCGTCTGGGTCAGCGTCTCCGGTTCCTCGATCGGGCCGCCCGGCAAGCCGCCCACCTCCCTGATCGTCGTCGTGCAGGACATCACCGAGCGCAAGAAGACCGAGCGAGAGACGCAGCGGCAGGCGGCGTTTGCCCGCTTCAACCCGAACCCGGTCCTGGAATTGTCCTCGGCGGGAGACGTCATATACTTCAACGGCGCCGCCCGGGAGATGGCGCGCACGCTCGGCGCCGAGAGCCCCTCGCAGATACTTCCCACGAACATCTCGCGGATCGTGCGCGACTGTCTCGCCACGGCCAGGGTAGTGCGCCTCGAGACCCAGACAAACGGACGAACCATCTCCTGGCTGTTTTTCCCCGTCCCGCTGAACAAGGTCGTGCATTGCTCCGCGGGGGACATCACCGAGCACAAGCGCATGGAGGAGCACTTTCTGCAGGCGCAGAAAATGGAGGCGCTGGGCCAGTTTTCCGGGGGCGTGGCCCACGATTTCAACAACATCCTCGCGGTCATCGGCGGCTATACCGAGCTGTCGCGCACGATCCTGGAGGGCAATCCCGCGGTGCGCGAGCACCTCGGCGCGGTGCAGCAGGCGACGAGCCGCGCCGCCGACCTTGTCCGGCAGATCCTCACGTTCAGCAGCCAGCAGCCCCAGGAACGCCAGGCAATCCAGCTGCAGCCCATCCTTCTCGAGAGCCTTAGCCTGCTGCGCGCCACCATCCCCTCCACGATCGAGTTTGAGACGTCCGTGGCGACGGATGCGCCCATGGTGTTCGCCAACGCGAACCAGATCCACCAGATCCTGATGAACCTTGGCACCAACGCATGGCACTCGATGAAGGACGGCACCGGCCGGCTTAGGGTCAGGCTGGAGCGATATGCCGTGGACGAGGCGCACGCCGTCGCGCAGCCGCAGCTGCGGCCCGGCCTCTATGCGCGCGTGTCGGTCAGCGACACGGGCAGCGGCATGGACCAGGCGACGCTGCGGCGGATCTTCGAGCCGTTCTTCACCACAAAGCCCCCAGGCGAGGGCACGGGCCTTGGCCTCGCGGTGGTGCATGGCATCATGGAGAGCCACGACGGCGCCGTCACGGTCTACAGCCAGCCCGGCGAAGGCGCAATATTCCACCTTTATTTTCCCGCGCATGTCGGCAAGGCGGCCCCGCCCGCAGATGAAGACGGCCACGTGCCGCGAGGCCACGGCGAAAGGATCCTGGTCGTCGACGACGAGGAGATGCTCGCACGGCTTGGCCAGATGACGCTCGAGGCGCTTGGCTACGAGGTCGACATCGCGACGAAGCCCTCGGTGGCGCTCGCGATGCTGCGCGCCGACCCGCAGCGCTATGCGCTCGTGCTCACGGACCAGACCATGCCCGGAATGAGCGGCCTTCTCCTTGCGAGCCAGCTCCGGGAGATACGGCCCGGGCTGCCGATCATCCTGATGACCGGCTACAGCGCCTCGCTCACGCCCGAGCGGATCGAGGCGTCGGGGATCCGCCAGCTCCTCCTCAAGCCCACCACCCTCCACTCGCTGGGCACCGCCGTGAGCGCGGCCGTTTCCGCCCAAGCCAAGGCCTGACGTGAAGACTCGAATCCTACTCATCGACGACGATGTCGCGGTCCGCACGATGCTGCGCCAGACCCTGACCCACTTCGGGCACACCGTCACCGAGGCACGCAACGGCAAGGAAGGGCTCGAGCTGTTCGCTCTCGCCGAATTCGACCTGGTGATCACGGACATCGTCATGCCCGAGAAGGAAGGGCTGGAGGTCCTCATGGAGCTTCGGAAAAGGCAGCCGCCCATGAAGATCATCGCGATCTCGGGCGGCGGTCGCCAGAACGCGATGGGATACCTCCAGACGGCGAGATTCCTCGGCGCCACCAAGGTCATGGCAAAGCCCTTCTCGAACGAATCGCTGATAGCTGCGGTAGACGAGCTGATGCTGGGCGAAACCCCGGCGCAGCCGCCGACGCATGCCTAACCAGGTCCGCATGGTGTCGACGAACGCACCGACCGGCGCGCGGCGAGGCTCGACGATTCAAGAAAGACTGTCACGGCCTCATACCGGCAAGCGCATGGATAGGACCAGCGGAGCTCCTGGCCATCGCATCACAACCGCACGCACCCTTACGACTGGCCGCCGTCCTGATAATTAGAGATTTCGATGAAGAGCGCCCCCTTTTTCATCAATGAGCACATCTCTCGTGGTCCATCCTGATATCAATCTTGAGGGCACCGAGTCGGATGGTGGCCTCTAAGGCTTGAAGATGCGAATTGACCTCCTCCCTGCCCTGAAGGGCCAGGATTCCCGCCGAGCCATTGTTCCGAGAATGTAGTGCTCTCGATGGCGCGTGTGGCAATTGGCTACCGTTGCGACAAATTGGTCGATTTCGAACTCAAGGATATGTCGATTGGGTCAATTGATCCGAGACGGCTGTTGCAGGCTCGATAAAATACCGTGCCTGAGGTCCGCTGTTTGAAAAGGGTCGGGACACTTGCCTAGCGGGCCGAGTCGGGTGGCACGAAAAGCGAATCGATCAGTTTTCCGGTTTTTTCCATCCTATAATTGACGAGGATCTGTCCACCGATTGCGACGGTTTGGCCCTTCAGCACCCGAAACCCGAATCGCTCGAAAGTGGCACAGGCACAGATGCTGGACTCGGTGTAGAGAAGCGTTAGGCCCCTTTCGCTCGCGGCAGACTCCACGACCCGTAACAGAGCGCTGGCCACTCCCCGGCGCTGAAAATCAGGGTGGACATAGAGCATGTCAATATGACCATCCGGTTCGAGATCCGAGAAGCCAACGGCTTTCCCATCAATCTCGGCGACCCAGGTTTGCCGGCTGGCCCTGCGAAGGCCAAATCGCTCAGCGTCGATTTCATCCGGCGCCCAGGCGTGAACCTGCTCAAGTGAGTAATGCCGGATTCCCGTTCGGCGGATGCTCTCGCGAAATACCTCGATCAACGGCCGACAATCGCCCGGTGCATACGAACGGATCGTGATTTCAAGCATGACCCCCTCCTATTTTGTCAGGAAGCGCAGCATTTCAACCTGCAAATCTGATCTCCCGACCGTACCCGGATCTAATAGTCTGGCCGCAAGTGTCCGAACCATCAACCAATCCATCCACGCCCCTCCCCGAACTTTGGCGTAGACCCCAAAATTATGTGGCTCGTTGCGAGCCACTTAAATGGCGGGATGGACCGGACTCGAACCAACTTTGCGCCACGAAGCCAAGTCGCTGGAAAACGCGGACTTGATAGAGTGTTGGTAGTTTAGAACTTGAAAATGAAGGCAGGCAATTTCGACAAGATGAAGCAAAAAACACAAACTTTGGCAACCTACTGGCAACCTAAATGACGGTCGCCTCACCCCGCCCGTCGGAGTTTCCGCGGCACTTTACACTGATGCTGCTTCAATTGGGACTAACTCGAATGTAGCCTTCGAAACTCTGTCGGCGAAATACCGATGCGACGGCGAAAAGCCGATCCGAGATGGCTGGAGCTGCGGAGACCCACCCGGGTGGAAATTTCGGAGACCGGGAGATTGGGCTGCTTTAGAAGGAGGTCTTGCGCAGCTAACAGCCGCTTTCCCAGGACGTATGCATGGGGTGGTTCCCCAACAGCCTGTTTGAAGGCCCGCTCGAAATGGCGCACGCTAACCCCGGCAAGTCCGGCAAGATGGTGAAGGGAAATAGTCTCGCTCAGATGCTCGTGGATAAATTCGACGACTTCTTTGAGACGGCGTCCCGGCAACCCGCCGGTGCATCTAAGTGGCGGAGCCGATATCGAGGAGTATGCATGGATGATATGATGGGTCAGGAACTCGCATGCGCTTTCAGCGTAGAGGTCTCCGAACGGAACAGGTGAATCCGCCGCCGCCGCGAGCCGGGTGGCAAGGGCATCAATCATCGGATCCCGGATGAGAAACTGCGGCAAGATCTCGACGTGATTTGGCTCGGTTTTCCAATTTTCGGCGATCACGCGGGACAAGAATGCGCCGGGCACGAAAAGCGTAATAGCGCGGGAGCTACCACTGGCATCCCACGTTCCATCGAAGCCAGCCGGTGTGAGATTGATGGTGCCTGGGTCGGTCCATCCCTCGACAGATCGGCCGCCAGACTTTCGCCAGATACGGTGCCGGCCACGGACGTACACGCCTAGGGCAAGATCGGCAAAGGTGACCGACGCGTGAAGCGGTGTTTCGACCACAAACAGCGAAAACGGATTCAACGCCATTGACGTTTTGGCCGGCGAGGAAAGAAGAGACGGAAATTGGGAAGCTGAAACCAAAGGTCGCTCCATGAGTGAAATTGTGGTTGCCGGCACCAAGGCGACGACCGTGTTGGCACAATCGCGACATTTTCGTCATGAATCACGCACAAACTGCTTAGATGTAGTCTCGCGACCTCGAAATGCAGCGGGAGTGCGATGGGATGTGACAAACGCATATGAAAACCAAAGAGTATCGGTCGGCGGCAGTTACGGGAGCCGGTAGCGGCCTGGGCCGAGATATCGCGCTCGGTCTGGCTGCGAAGGGCTACCAGGTCTTCGGAACTGCCATGGCGGTTGGGGAAATCGCCGACCTCCGGGAGGCGTCTGCAGGCAAAGTCAATCTGCGCGTCTGTGACATCACCGAAGAAAAGAGCGTTCAGAATTGGGTCCGTGGCGTCTCCGACGTGTTGGGCGAATCCGGCATCGATCTCCTCGTCAGTAATGCCGGCATCCTCACTCCGGGCCCACTTGAATTTCTGCCGTTGGCCGCGGTGAAGCATGAGTTCGAGGTTAACGTCTTTGGAAGCCTCGCTGTGATCAACGCCTTCCTGCCTGCGCTGCGCAAGGCGCGCGGTCGAATCGTTCAAATCGGAGCGATGACAGGCCGATTTCCGATTCCTTTCAATGGACCCTCAAGCGCCTCAAAGGCAGCGCTCGAGGCGTTTGCGGACATTTATCGCGCCGAACTAAAGCCGTTCGGCGTCGATTTCGTCATCGCCCAAGCCGGAAATTTGCTCACGGGAGGACCCGCGAAAACCGCCGCAGCTCTGAAGCGAGTATCGGATTCGATGACATCGGCGCAACGCGAACTCTACGGTCAAGCCTTCGATACGTTTGCCGCTGCGTTGAACAGGATGCAGGGAAGCGGACTGCCCTCCGTCGAAGCTGCGAAGCGTGTAATCGAACTCGCCGAACAGACACCCGCACCCAGCCGGGCGCCGGTTGGGGCGGACGCTGAAAAAATTCTGCAACTAGTACGCGAAAAATCCGACGCCGAACTGGACGTGCTCCGGCTGCAACTTGTCGGTCTCAACTAGGAACACCCTTTAACTGAAAGGATTCGCCATGATCGAGCTCGTTAGCAGCAACGATAAGAACGCCATTCGCAACAAGGACATTGTTCTCCGCCTGTATGAGCTTATGATCAATCAGAAGAAGTCGGAAGAGGCTACCGCCAAGTACATCGGCCCGGCTTATATTCAGCACAATCCCCTTATTGGCGACGGTCCAGCCGCATTGGGTAAGTTCTTCGGCAAGGTAACCAAGGAGCGAGCCCGCGCGCGCGTTGTCGTTCACAAGATCATCGCCGTCGGCGATTATGTGTTCGCCCACGTGAATTTTCTGAATTTGTTCAACGACGATCCGAGCGACACGGGAATCGCCGGTGTCGACATCTACAAAATGGATGCCGACGGAATGGCCATCGAGCATTGGGACATCCTGCAGCCCGTCGGCGACCCGAAGAATTCAGCCCCGTGGCTCATGCCAAATGTTCCCCGTGCAAATCCCAATGGAATGTTCTGAAAGGAACTCCGCACTCTTATGAACACACAACACAACAAGGTGGGGCTCGATGCCCTCCTCACTCCGGAAAACTCCGTCCTCGTCTTGATTGATCATCAAGCGTTTCAGTTCGCCAACACGCGAAACATGGACCCGACGATGATTCTCAACAACACCATCGGTTTGGCGAAGGCGGCAAAGGCGTTCAAGGTGCCGACAATCCTCACCACCGTGGTCGGCGCTCGCGGCGGCCATCTTCCGCAGGCGCTTCAAGCTGTGTTCCCCGATCAAGTGCCGATTGATCGCACGACGCTCAATACCTGGGAGGATTCCCGCGTGGTCGATCTTGTAAAGAAGACTGGCCGCAAGAAGATCGTTTTCGCCGCGCTTTGGACGGAGATTTGCC
>PLKS01000097.1 GCA_003140665.1 Opitutaceae bacterium | reverse complement strand
CGGCGGCGGCCGGCGCGCCCGGGCGGATGTTCTCGGCGACCCCCCGCCCCTTCGACGGCGTCCCCCGCCGCGACGAACGCTTCCCCGACCCGTACAACATGGGCGTCCACGCGGAGGCCTTCCTCTACGACCCGAAGTTCCCCCCCGAGCCGAAGACGCTCATGATGTACTACAAGAGGCTCCGGGAGATCGACGTGCCCGAGATGATGGCCTCGATCATCGCCGAGACCCGCGGGAAGCCCTGGGGCTACTACGTCGACATGACCCGCCAGCTCTGGGACGAGGCGAGGCACGCGATGATGGGGGAGGCCGGATTCGTCCACGCCGGGATCGACTGGGGGCGCCTGGTCCGGGTCAACTTCACCTGGTCGCTCGCGCTCAACACGCAGCTGACGCCGATCGAGCGCCATGCCGTCCTCTACTTCATCGAGCAGGGCCTCATGCCGAAGACCGGCAAGCGCTTCGAGTGGGAGGTCGGCACCGCCTCCGGGGACGCCTACTCGCGGATGGTCCAGGACTACGACTGGGCGGACGAGGTCCTGCACGCCTACATCGGCCGGGAATGGTTCGTGCGGCCCTATGGCGACGCCCGGAAGGCGATCGAGTACGGCGACGCCTGCTGGTCGAAGGTCCTTATCGACTGGTCGAGCTACAAGGACAAGGGGCTCACCCGGCACGAGAACTGGTGGCCGAAGCTCTACCTCGAGTGGTGCCGGGTGAACGGGAGGAAGCCCGACCCCGAGGTGCTCGCCTACAGCACGAGCTATGAGGCCTCGAGGGCGGACCTGAAGGACGTGAGCGTCTCGGCCTGAGGCGATGACGCTCCAGTGGATCGACTGGCTGGCGATCGGCGCCTACGTCCTCGTCATCGCCTCCGCCAGCGTCCTCTTGTCGCGCAAGCCGAAGTCCTCGGAGGACTATTTCCTGGCGGGCCGCTCGCTGCGCTGGCCCTTCATCGGCGCCTCGCTGTTCGCCGCGAACATCTCCGCGGAGCATTTCGTGGGCCTGGCGGGCAGCGGGTACTCCGGCGGCATGGCCGTGGGGGGCTACGAGTGGTCGGCGGTGTTCTGCCTCGTGCCGCTGATCGCGCTCTTCCTGCCCTTCTACATCAAGAACAGGATCTTCACCGTCCCGGAATTCCTCGAGCAGCGCTACGGCCCCGGCATCCGGCTCTTCTTCTCCGGCTTCATGGTCATCCTGTCGGTGCTGACGAAGATCTCGATCTCCCTCTGGGCGTCGTCGCTCGTCTTCTCGAGCCTGCTCGGCTGGAACCCGCTCGCGGTCATCTGGGTGGTCGGCCTGGGCACGGCCCTCTACACGATGAAGGGGGGGCTGCGCATCGTCGTCTACACCGACGCCCTGCAGACGACCATCCTCCTCCTCGCCGCCGTCATCCTGACCGTGGTCGGCCTCAGGCATGTCGGCGGGTGGTCCGGCCTGCATGCGAAGCTCGCCCCCGGGATGTTCTCGATGGTGAAGCCGGCGACCGACCCCGACTACCCGTGGCCTGGCATGTTCTTCGGGGTGTTCCTCGCGGGAAGCTTCTACTGGTCGATGGACCAGGTGCTGGTGCAGCGGGCGTTCGCCGCCAGGGACCTGAACGAGGGCCGCAAGGGCGCCATCCTCTGCGGCTTCCTCAAGCTGACGACCCCGTTCCTGCTGGTCCTTCCCGGCCTGATCGCCAGGGCGATGTACCCGGACCTGCCCAAGGCCGACCAGGCCTATGGCACGCTCCTGCAGCACATCATGCCCGCCGGGCTCCTCGGGCTCACGATCAGCGGCATCGGCGCCGCCCTCATGGGCCACATCAGCGCGACCTACAACTCGATCTCGACCCTCTTCACCCGGGATTTCTTCCTGCGCTGGAAGCCCGCGGCGACGCAGGCCCAGCAGATCCGCGTCGGGCGCGCCGCCGTCCTCTCGGTGTTCGTGCTGGGGGCGGCCTGGGCGCCGATGATCGGGCGGTTCGGCAACCTCTTCACGTACCTGCAGACCATCCAGGTGTACCTCATGCTCCCGTTCGCAGGCATCTTCTTTGCCGGCGTCCTCTGGAAGCGGACGACGACGCAGGGCGTCGTCGCGTGCCTGTGCACCGCCGGGGTCGTCTGCCCCCTCCTCATGCTCAACGGCCAGCTGCGCTTCCTGCCGTTCATGGAGGCGCCGCTCCTGAAGCCCTGGCTTCACTCGGCGATGCTCGCCTTCGCGGTCTCGATGGTGGCGCTGGTGGCCTTCAGCCTCGCCACGCCGCGCACGTCCGAAGCGAAGCTGTCCCGCACGACGGTGTCCGACTGGGGAAGCCTGGTGGCGCCCGGCGCGGGGGGAGGGCTGCGGGACTACCGCCTGTGGCTGGCGGTGCTCCTCCTGACCACGGCCACCCTCTGGTTCCTCATGCGGTGACGGGAACAAGATTCTGATTTCAAACCTCAACCGGGTGCCGTAGAACCCCCGGGCCCCAGCAAACCCCAGCAGCCGGCCGCGCTGCAGCCCCGCCCCATGCCCGCCACCCCCACCCCATCATCGCATGACCCCGCCTCGGAGCGGCTCGGCATGCGCGAGAAGTTCTCGTACGGCTTCGGCGACCTCGCCTCCTGCCTCTACTGGCAGACGTTCATGCAGTACCTGACCATCTTCTACACGGACATCTTCGGCATAGCGCCGCTGGCGGCCGGCGCCATGATCGGGCTCTCCCGCAGCATGGACGCGTTCTTCGACCCGGTCATGGGCATGGTCGCCGACCGCACGAACACGCGCTGGGGCAAGTTCCGGCCCTACCTGCTGTGGTTCTGCGTCCCGATGGCCGTGATGGGGGTGCTCACCTTCACGGTGCCCGACCTGGCGACGCCCGGGAAGCTCATCTGGGCCTACGTCACCTACAACGCCCTGATGCTGATCTACACCGCGATCAACATCCCGTACACGGCGATGCTCGGCGTCATCTCGCCCAACCCGAACGAGCGCACCGCGCTCTCCTCCATCAAGTTCGTCGGGGCCTTCTCCGGGGGCATCATCATCTCGGCGACGCTGCTCCCCATGGCGAAGGTGGGGGGCTGGCTCGGCGCCACCACCGCCTCGCGGGGGTGGCAGATGTCGTTCGTGATCTTCGGCATCGTGGCGGTCGCCTCCTTCCTCATCACCTTCTTCAACACGCGCGAGCGCGTGAGGCCGCCGAGGGCGCAGAGGACGTCCGTCCTCAGGGACCTCGGCGACCTTCTCACGAACGGCCCCTGGCTGGTCCTGCTGGCGACCACGATCACGTTCATCCTCTACGTGGCGCTCCGCAGCAGCATCACGGCGCATTATTTCAAGTACTACGTCGGCTCGCAGACGCTGACCCTCCCCTCGTTCCTGCCCGCCTCGGTCGCCGGCACGCAGGTGTGGCCGTGGGAGTCGCTCGTCTCCGTGTTCAACACGACGAACCAGCTCGTCTCGCTCCTCGGCGTCATGCTGGTCCCCTTCTTCGCGCGGAGGGTGGGCCGCAAGACGGCGTTCATCATCCTCTTCGTGATCGCGATCGCGAGCACGGCGTCGTTCTATGTCCTCAAGCCGGACCAGCTCCTGCTGATCTACGGAATCAACATGCTGGGCTCCATCACCGGCGGCCCGCTGAGCGCGCTCCTCTGGGCCATGTACGCCGACACGGCGGACTACGCGGAATGGAAGCGCGGCCGCCGCGCAACCGGCCTCATCTTCTCCGCCTCGATCTTCTCGCAGAAGCAGGGCTGGGCGATCGGAGCCTGGGTGGCGCTCGCGCTCATGCAGAGCGTGGGCTTCATCGCGAACACGGTGCAGACCCCGGAGTCGCTGCACGCCCTCGTCAAGCTGATGAGCATCTTCCCTTCGGTCTTCGGCATCCTCTCGATCGTGCTCGTGCTCTTCTACCCCCTCAACGAGGTGAAGATGTCGCAGATCGCGGCCGACCTAAAGGTGAGGCGCGCGGCCGACGGCGTCGACACGGTCGTCTGAGGGCCCGCGGCGGCCCGCTTCGCCCAAACCTGCTTGTCGTGGGCGTTGGCCGTCCCAACCTTTGGCCCATGAACTTCTCCCAGTTCCGGTAGCTTGTCGGCGCGGTTGTCATCACCACTGCGGCGGCGGCCCCCACGCTCACCCCCGCGCAGCAGGAATGGCTCGGCAGGGCCGTCCTCAAGCAGAAGGCGGGCTGGACCTACCTCCACATCGAGGGCGGCCCGCGCGAGCGCGGATTCCAGCACGGCTACCTGCTGGCGCCCCAGATCGCCGAGTGCGTGCGCGTGACGCGCGCTCTCTGGCACCACCAGAGCGGCATGGAGTGGTCGTGGCTCACCGCGCAGACGGCTAAGTTCATCAACCCGGAGATCGACCCGGAGAACCGGGCCGAGATCGACGGCATCGCCGAGGGGATGGGCGCGGCGGGCGTCGCTATGACGAGCGACGAGCTCATCACCTACAATGCGAACATGGAGCTCTGCTGGTACTGGTGGCCGAAGGCGAAGGACAAGCTGGCCGACGACCCGGGCGGCCCGGGGCCGAAGAAGCAGTCGTGCTCGTCCTTCATCGCCACCGGCCACATGACGGCCGACGGCGGGATCGTCCTCGGCCACAACACCATGTTCGACTACGCCCGGGCGACCGCCAGCGTGATCATCGACATCGTGCCGGCCAGGGGCCACCGCATCCTGATGCAGACCCAGCCCGGCTGGATCCACAGCGGCACGGATTTCTTCGTCACCGACGCGGGCATCGTGGGCTCGGAGACCACGATCGGGGGATTCAGCGGCTTCTCGGAGACCGGCGTCCCCGAGTTCGCGCGCATGCGCCGGGCGACCCAGGACGCCGGCGGGATCGACGCCTGGTGCGCCATCATGCGCAAGGGCAACAACGGGGGCTACGCGAACGCGTGGCTGATCGGCGACACGAAGACCGGGGAGATCGCCCGGCTGGAGCTCGGCCTCAGGTATGTCGGCTTCGAGCGGACGAAGGACGGCTACTTCGTGGGCTCGAACATCGCGGAGGACCTGCGCATCCTGAGGATGGAGACCCACCTCGATGACGCCGACATCCGCAGCTCCGCCGTCGGCCGCCGCGTGCGCTGGAAGCAGCTCATGAAGGAGAACGCCGGCAAGATCGACCTCGAGATGGCGAAGGCCATGGAGGCCGACTGCTACGATACCTGCCTCAACACGGTGAACCCGGGCGGCCACAGCCTCGCCGGCCACTTCGAGCGGGTGGACCCGCAGATGTCCGGCAAGGACGATCCCTTCGACCCGTCCGGGACGTTCGACGCCAAGGTGGTCGACACGGCCATGGCCAGGCGCATGGCGTTCGACGCCCGCTGGGGCTCCGCGGACGGGACCGCGTTCGACGCCGACGCCTTCCTGGCGGCGCACCCCCAGTACGATTGGCTGGAGGGGCTCATGAAAAGCCGCCCCGCCGAGCCCTGGGTCGAGTTCCAGGCCGGCGAAAAGTGACATCGCCCCGGGCCGCTCAGGCCTTCCGGCGCAGGATGACCGCGGTGCCGTAGCACAGCACCTCGACGGCCCCGGTCCGCATCTCGACCGACGAGGCGTCATAGCGCGTGCCGAGGACCGCGTCGGCCCCGAGCGCCTGCGCGTGCGCGATCATCAGCTCGTATGCCTCCTCGCGGGCCTGCTCGCACATCTCCGTGTAGGCCCCGATGCTGCCGCCGATGATGTTCTTGAGGCCGCCCAGGATTCCCTGGGCGATGGTCGGCGAGCGCACGACGATCCCCCGCACCAGTCCCTTGTGCTCGGCGACCTCGTACCCGTCGATTCCGAAGGTGGTGGTGACTTGCATGGCCACCACCTAGGGGGACGGCGCCCGCCCGCGCAAGGCTCCAAGGAACCGCAGGTGCGCGATCGCGACGAGCGCGCCGAGGACCACCCCGGCGATGGCGTCGAGCGCCACGTGCTGGCGGATCGCGAGCGTCGAGTAGACGATCCCGAAGCACCACAGCCAGTTGAGCGCGCGGACGCCGCCGCCCGCGCCCATGGCGCGCAGGAGCCGCCCCATCCAGACGGCGGTGAACACGGCGAAGGCCACGTGCAGGGACGGAAAGGCGTTCCCGGAGGCGTCCACCGCCTTGAGGTAGAACACCGACGGATGCTGCGACCAGATGATCCCCGTCTTCGGCACGGCCGTGGGCCAGAGGATGAAGATCCCGAACCCGACGAGGCTCATCACGATGACGGCCCCGAGGTACGAGAACATCTCGAGGCGGATCTTCATCAGCGCGGGGGCGAGGGGGACGTAGACCCACAGCGAGACGTAGAGGACGAGGGCCCCAGGCCAGAAGGCGACCATCCGGTCGATGAAGATCCGGGGGACGGTCGTGACCGGCGATCGCGAATGGTTGAGCAGCCAGAAATACGCGATGAAGAACGCCGTCATCGTCAGGGCCGTGCCGATCATCTTGGTGAGGCACATGAAGCGTATCCGCGCGCCGGCCTCGCGGAGCCAGCCGGCGCTGGGCGGTCGCAGTTCCAGGGAATCCATGGACCCGCCCACAATGGGCCCGGCGCGGCGCACGGCAAGCACCCGGGATCGCAACCGGCCGCAGGGCAAACCCAAGTTTTTTGATTTTGCCGCTTGACGACAGCCTTTATTGGCTACACTACCTTTATAAGCCAAGGTAGCTTGCCCGACAATCTCGATGCACATCAACGAAAAGTTCACCCCCATCAGGAAGGGACTCCTCGAGTTCCTCGTCCTGAAGATTGTCGCCGCGGACAAGGTGTACGTCGCCGACATCCTGACCCAGCTGGGCGGCACGGAATTCGCGACCCAGGAGGGGACGCTCTATCCCCTGCTGAGCAAGATGCGCCGCGAGGAGCTCGTGGACTACGAGTGGAAGGAATCCGACGCCGGGCCGCCGAGGAAGTACTACGAGCTGACGGCCAAGGGCCGGGAGCAGCTTCGGGAAACCTCGGAGTACTGGCAGAGGATCATCGGCACCGTGAAGAGCCTCGGCCAGAAGTCCGGACCATAACGGCAGGAACCCATCCCCACCATGAACAAAGTAATCACCATAAACCTGAACGGCGTCGCCTACCAGCTCGAGGAGGACGGCTACGAGGCGCTGCGCGCGTACCTCGACTCCGCCGCCCGCCGGCTCGAGGTCAACCCGGACAAGGACGAGATCATCGCCGACATCGAGCAGGCCATCGCCGACAAGTTCCGCGCCGTCCTCGGCGTGAACAAGACCGTGGTCGTGACGAAGGAGGTCGAGGGCGTCAT
>PLKS01000119.1 GCA_003140665.1 Opitutaceae bacterium | reverse complement strand
ACCGCGCTGCCCATCATCGAGACCCTCGCGGGCGACGTGTCGGCCTACATCCCGACAAACGTGATCTCGATAACGGACGGCCAGATCTTCCTCGAGACGGACCTCTTCAACCAGGGCATCCGGCCCGCCGTCTCCGTCGGCCTCTCGGTCTCCCGCGTCGGCTCGGCCGCGCAGATCAAGGCGACCAAGCAGGTCGGCGGGAAGCTGAAGGGCGAGCTCGCCCAGTTCCGCGAGCTCGCGGCCTTCGCCCAGTTCGGGTCGGACCTGGACGCAAAGACCAAGGCGCAGCTCGACCGCGGGGGCCGCATTGTCGAGCTCTTCAAGCAGCCCGCGTTCGCCCCGCAGCCGATCGAGCTCCAGGTCTCGGTGCTCTTCGCCATGCAGAAGGGCTTCTTCGACCCGATCGAGATCAGGAAGGTCGTCGACGCCGCGACCTCGATGAAAAGCTTCTTCACCACCCGCAAGGACGCGCTTCTCACGGAGATCCGCACCAAGGCGGCGCTGGACAAGGACCTTGAGGCCAAGCTTCAGGCGGCGTGCGAGGAGTGGAAGTCATCCTATTCGGCCTGAGCGATCCGGAGCCAACCGTACCCGCAAGAAGATCCCCCCCCGATGCCCAGCACCCGCGACATCCGCCGGCGAATCAAGTCGGTCAAGAACACCCGCCAGATAACGAAGGCGATGGAGCTCGTCGCGGCCTCGAAGATGAAGAAGGCGCAGCAGCTGGCCCTTTCCGGCCTGCCGTATGCCAACCTCCTCGCGGATGTCCTGGCGGCGCTCGCGGAGGGGATCGAGGAATCCTCCCACCCGTTTCTCGTCCAGCGCGAGGTCAAGACCCGCGGGATCCTCCTCGTCACGACGGACAAGGGCCTTTGCGGACCGCTGAACGGGAACCTCTTCAAGCTCGTCAACGAGATCAAGACGCCCGCGAAATTCTACGCGATCGGGCGCAAGGGCGCCCAGTACCTGGCCCGCACGAGGCGCCCGATGGTCGCCGATTTCCACGTCCAGGACCGCGTCCCGTTCGCCGAGGTCAAGGTGGCCGCGGAATTCATGATCAAGCAGTACCTCGAGGGCGCTATCGACACGATCGAGGTGATCTATTCCCGGTTCAAGAACACGCTGGTCCAGGTGCCGCTCGTGCGCCCCGTGCTTCCGCTCCGCAGCCTGAAGGAATTCCTCGACCAGCTGGGTATCGACACCGGCACCCCCCGGGTGCCGCATGCCGACGGCCGAGAGGTGCTCTTCGAGCCCGGCAAGGCCGAGGTGCTCAATGCGCTGCTTCCCTTCTACGTCGACCATCAGATCCACCAGCTCGTCCTCTCGGCAAAGGCCTCCGAGCACAGCGCCCGGATGGTCGCGATGAAGACGGCCAAGGACAATGCGACCGAGCTCCTGGGCGACCTCACGCTCGAGTACAACAAGGCCCGGCAGGCCGCGATCACCCAGGAGATTTTGGAGATCGCCGCGGCCCAATTCAGCGCGGCCTAGTCCGGGGCCTTCCCCAAGAACCACCCCATTTCACGCACGATGAATACAGGCACCATAGTCCAAGTGATCGGCCCCGTGGTCGACGTCCAGTTCGCCGAGCACGCGATCCCGCCCATCTACCAGGCGTTGACCATCGAGTTCACGGTCTCCGGCAAGCAGGAGCTGCTCACCCTCGAGATCCAGCAGCACCTGGAGGGGTGGGTTGCGCGCACGATCGCCATGTCCTCCGTGGAGGGCCTGAAGCGCGGGATGACCGTCACGGACACGGGCGGCCCGATCACGGTGCCCGTCGGGCTCGGCGTCCTCGGCCGGATCTTTGACGTGACCGGGAAGCCGGTCGACGACCGCGGCCCCGTCTCATTCGAGAAGAGGTATCCGATCCACCGTCCGGCGCCCGCGCTGGTCGACCAGGATACCAAGGCCGAGATCCTGGAGACGGGCATCAAGGTGATCGACCTCATCTGCCCCTTCATCAAGGGAGGGAAGGCGGGCGCGTTCGGGGGGGCCGGCGTCGGAAAGACCGTGGTCATCCTCGAGCTCATCAACAACATCGCAAAGGCGCACGGCGGATACTCCGTGTTCGCGGGCGTCGGCGAGCGATCCCGCGAGGGCAACGACCTCTACCATGAGATGTCCGAGGCGGGCGTCATCGACCAGAAGGACCTCTCGAAGTCCAAGGTCGCGCTCGTGTACGGCCAGATGAACGAGCCCCCGGGCGCGCGCATGCGCGTCGCCCTGTCGGCCCTCGCCATGACCGAGTATTTCCGCGACGAAAAGAACCAGGACGTGCTGCTGTTCATCGACAACATCTTCAGGTTCTCCCAGGCCGGCTCCGAGGTGTCGGCGCTCCTCGGCCGCTCGCCCTCCGCCGTCGGCTACCAGCCGACGCTGGCAAACGAGATGGGCCTGCTCCAGGAGCGGATCACCTCCACCAACAAGGGTTCCATCACGTCGGTGCAGGCCGTGTACGTGCCGGCCGACGACCTCACCGACCCCGCCCCGGCCAACACCTTCGCCCACCTCGACTCGACCATCGTCCTCGAGCGGTCCATCGCCGAGCTCGGGATCTACCCCGCCGTCGACCCGCTCGCCTCGGTTTCGAAGGCGCTCGAGATCTCGGTTGTCGGCGAAGAGCACTACCGCGTGACCCGCGAGCTCCAGCGCGTGCTCCAGCGCTACAAGGACCTCCAGGACATCATCGCGATCCTCGGTCTGGACGAGCTCTCCCCCGAGGACAAGCTCACCGTCTACCGCGCCCGCAAGATCCAGCGCTTCCTTTCACAGCCGTTCTCGGTCGCGGAGGTCTTCACCGGGGCGCCCGGCAAATACGTTCCCGTCAAGGAGACGGTGCGCGGGTTCAAGATGATCCTGGACGGGCAGCTGGACGACGTGCCCGAGGGCGACTTCTACATGAAGGGCGGCATCGACGAGGTCATTGCCGTGGGAAAGAAGTAGCTCCATGCCCCTCACCCTCGAGATTGTCACGCCGGAGGCCCGGGTCTACTCGGAGATGGTCGACACGGTTGTCATCCCGACCGTCGAGGGGGAGATCGGCATCCTGCCGGGTCACATCCCCCTCGTCACCCAGGTGGGCGCGGGCGAGCTCCGGGCGACAAAGGGCGGCGTGACACAGCTCCTCGTGGTCGGCGGCGGATTCGCCCAGGTCAGCGGCGAAAAGGTCTCGATCCTGGCCGACAGCGCGATCAACGAGGACAAGATCGACGAGAATGCCGTCGCGGACGCGATGAAGCGCGCCGAGGATGAGCTCAAGAGCAAGGACTCCCTTGCGCCCGCGGAGGTCGAGCGCCTCGAGGCCGTGGTCCGCTTCTCGGTCGCACAACTCGGGATCAAGCGCCGGAGGCACTAAGAGAACGGGGTTGGAGCCCCACAAAAGGACAAGCCCATGAGATTCAAATCCAAGATTCTTGCGCCATGCCGCGCGGGTGTGAGAATCATGACTTGGACGCGGACCTAATCGGAGTCACGGAGGAGGAGAAGAGCGGATGGGGCAAGTGGGTCGTCGAGAACGCCGCGGTCGAGCCGGAAAAATGGAATGACCGGGCGCACCCGGGCGCCGATCCAGGGAAGGCGCCCAGATTTGCGGGGGCGCCCCAAGAAAGGCCGCCTTGTGCCAGCCGGCTACTTCCGGGATTCGAGAAGTCCGCGGCTTCGCAGCCAGCTGACGCAGAGCTGGGGCCAGCTTGAAGGAAGCCTGTCGTCCTGGCGGACCCCGAAATCGTGTTCGCCGGTCGCATAGATGTGCATCTCGACCGGAATGCCGGCGCGGCTCAGGGCGAGGTACGCGATCACGCTCTGGTCCGACCTGCTCATGGTGTCGTCGGACGCGTGGACAAGCATGACAGGGGGCGTGTCCGGCGGAATGTGGAGGCCGGGCCAGATCTCATCCCTGTCGCGGGCCTTCAGGTATCCCCCGTAGCATAGCACGGCGAAATCCGGCCTGCAGCTCACCTGGTCGATCGAATCAATGGGTTCATAGGTCCGCCTTGCGAAACCGGTCGCCGTGGCCAGCGCAAGGTGGCCACCGGCCGAGAAACCAATGATCCCGATCCGTCTTGGATTGATCCCCCATTCCTCGGCCCGGCTCCGAACGGTGCTTACCGCACGCTGGGCGTCGAGCTGCGGGCCAACGGGGGTTTCGGATTCGGGCACATCAGGCGGCCGCGGAACCCGGTACTTGAGGATGATCCCGGCCATGCCCTGCGAATTGAGCCACGCCGCCACCTGCTCTCCTTCGAGCACCCAATAGAGATCCCAATATCCCCCGCCCGGGCAGATCACCATCGCCGTCCCCGTGTTCCTGTCCCTGGGGGGAAGATAAACCGTGAGCGTGGGTTTCGTGACGTTGGTGATCAGCGAATTCGTCCCATATAGGGGCGACGTGTGAATGAAGGTCTTCTCGGCGCCGCGAACCGGCAGCTCGCCAGGCGGCTTCCCCGGCCAAAGGTCGATGACCAAGGGTTCGGCGGCAATGGCCGCGCTGGATACAAACAAGCTGGCGATCCAGAATGCGATCGATGGGATATTCTTCATTGAAGTGCCACGAGACTGGCTTGAACGGGCAATAAGTCCGGGGCAATCAGCGCTTCAGCCCCAATTTGTCCCCAGCCTCGGCCCGGGCCGTTCAACTTCTCAGAAAACAGGCCTTTTTGGCGATTTTGGGCCTCTTTTGGCCCAAATTCGATGGAATTTGGGCCAAAACAGGCATTTTTATGCCAAATGACGGGTGCGGGCATTTAGCCGCCAGGAACCCCCGATTTCATGCGCCGAAAGGACCTCAGCCGCAGGTCATGACGAACGGCAAGCGGGCCCGGCTCAGCAACCCGAAGCCGAGCTTCCGCCGGCGGGGCAGGTGACACATCCGCTCTGGCGTCGGGCATAATAGTAGGAGCCGACCACGATCGCGCCCGCGATGGCCTGAGCCGCCAGGGTTTCAACCGTGGGAAACACGCTGAACCAGAGACCCGCCCACGCGGGCAGCCCTTGCGCCATCAGCGGAATGGTCGTCGTTGAAATCCAATGGGCCAGCTGCATCTCCTGGGCCTGCTCGCCCACCATGACGAGGAGCACCCCGCCGAGCATGACTCCGGTGATGATCAGCATCTTTCGATAGGGGAGGCGGCGGTTCGCGACGAAGGTGAGGACCGCGACCATGGCCGTCAGTATGAGTCCCAAGAGCGCCCCCGCCGCCACGACGCGGCCCCCGAGTTTCAGGTAGTAACTCTGCAGGAACAAGACCACCTCGAATCCCTCGCGGTAGAGCGACGCGAATCCCAGCAATGCGAGCCCCCGCACGATGCTCGCCTTCGAAGATTCAGGGTCGGACGCGGTCGCGATGAGATCCTTCTTCTTGCGCGTGTGCATCGAGATCCAGCTGCACCAGTAAACCTTGTGGAAAAACCAGTTCATGACCACCAGGAGCACGATGACGGCCACGAGTCCCGTCGCGGCCTGCAGGTTCAAGGCGGAGACGTTCTCGGACAAATCGCTCACGATGCCGGTCGCGATGAACCAGGTGACCATCGTCGCCACGATACCGATGCCCACGCCGGCGGCGATCGGCCGGCGGTAGACCTGGTTCGCCCCGATCATGCTCGCGGTGAGCGCGGACAGGACAAGGATGCACTCCAGGCCCTCGCGGAACACAAGCACCGCGATGTCGAGCGTCGCGGCCGCGCGGCTTGTGTTCGGGGTCGTCGGATCAGGGGCGCCTGCCGACGTGATCCCCTGCCAAACAAGGACCGCCGCCACGGCGAGCACCGACAAGGTCACGAACAGGGGCCATCCTCGCCAAGCACGGCGCCTGGCTTGCACCGGGGGGGCGCAAATTTCGGTGGGGACCGACGAGATGCTTTTCACGCTCACGCTTGTGACATCGAGACTCTATCTCACTAAGAAGCAAAATAAATTGCTGCGTAGTGCTCAAGTCGCATGAAGCCATGGTGTTGCTTCCATTTTTGGCTCTAATGCAAAAGACTCTATTTAGCGGATTTCAGGCTGCTCCGAACTACGGGATGCCCGTCGAGGCGGCGCGCCTTCGGATTTGACGAAGGCGTGCGGGACGCGACGCTGAAACGCCCGTCCGATCCACCGCAATGCTCCTGCTCCATGATCCCCGGTGTGCCGACTATGGCTCTGGCGCCCGGCCCGAGCAGCCGGCGCGCGTCGTCGGGACGGCGGAGCACCTCCGAGCAGGCCGTCCCTCCTGGGCGTGGCGCATGGTTGCCGACGGCGTCCCGGATGAGATCCTTCGGCTTGCGCACACGCCCGAGCACCTGGCCCGCCTCGAGATGCCGCGCGACTTCGATCCTGATACGCCGTATTTTCCGGATATCGCCCGGCATGCCCGCCGATCCGTATCCGCGGCCCTCGCAGCCGCCTCCCATGCGCATGCGAGCCGGGAGCCCGCATTTGCGCTGATGCGGCCGCCGGGACACCACGCCACGGCGGGCTCGGCGATGGGCTTCTGCTACCTGAACCAGGTTGCGATCGCCGCCCTTGCGGCGCGCCGCGACCTCGGCGCCCGACGGGTCGCCGTCTGGGACTTCGACGCCCACCACTGCAATGGCACCGAGGCCATCCTCAAGGGCCGCGAGGGACTCCTGGTCTGTTCGGCGCACCAGTCTCCCGGGTATCCGGGAACCGGCCTGCGCGATTCCGGCAACAGCCGCAATTGGCCCATTCCTCCCAACACGCCGCGCGGACTGCACATGGACGCGCTGCGGGCGTCGCTCGACGCCGTCGTCTCGTTCCGGCCCGACCTCGTGCTCGTGTCCGCGGGATTCGACGCCTATGCCCGCGATCCCATAACCGAGATGACGCTTGAAACGGAGGATTTCGCGACGCTCGGGCGATGGCTCCGGGAATCGAATCTCACGGCCGCCGCGGTCCTCGAGGGCGGCTATAGCACCGACCTCCCGACGCTCGTGGAGGCGTTCCTGGCGTCATGGGCGGGCTGAGATGACGCGCCGGTGCATTTTCCCGGGAGAGACGACCCTGTGGTTTGCCGCACGTTGCGCGTTTCCGCGGGCCGCCGCGAGATTAGGAATCGCACTCGGGCGGTCCATTGCCCACGCTCGCGCAGATTGAGATGATTTCCCGTTTTCTGCCGCACCCGGTCCGTCGCCTGCTCGGCGTCAAGACACAGCATCCCCGCATTTCCGGCTACCGCCTGATCGACCAGCCCGGCCAGCTCCAGGCGCTCCTTGCAGCCATCGACCATGTGGAAGAGGTCGTCATGGACACGGAGGCGGACAACATGTACCGGTTCCGCGTCCGGGTGTGCCTGCTGCAGTTCTACGTCCGCGGGGAGGTGTTCCTCGTGGATGCCCTCGCCCCGCTCGACCTCGAGTCCCTTTGGCCGCGGCTCGCGAAGAAACACCTCGTGATGCACGGGAGCGATTTCGACCTGAGGCTCCTCCACGACCTGTGCGGCTTCAGGGCGAAGAGCATCTTTGACACGATGCTTGCCGCCCAGCTGCTCGGCCGAAGCCGGATCGGGCTCGCGGCGCTCATCGATGACAACTTTGGCGTGAAGCTCGACAAGGATGGCCAGAAGGCCAACTGGTCGCGGAGGCCGATCACCACGAGGCTTCTCGACTATGCCGCCCTCGACGTGTGGTACCTCCCGGCCCTGCGCGACATCCTCACGCGCGAGCTCAAGCGGCTGGGCCGGCTGGACTGGATGGAGCAGCAATGCGCGGCCCAGATCGAGGCCGGCACCAAGGGATTTGCGCCGCCCGATGAGAACGACTGGAGGATCGGCCGGTCGGAGCGGCTGCGGTCGCGCGGGCAGGGCGTGCTGCACGCGGTGTGGCACTGGCGCCAAGAGCAGGCCCTGCGCCTCGACACGCCTCCCTTCAAGGTCTGCTCGAACGAATTCCTGATCCGGCTGGCGGCGTCCGCCGACGAGGGCGGCTCCGAGGAATCGATCCTGGCCGGAGTGGACCTCGGCAAGCGGCATTCGCGGCTCATCGGCTCGCTCGCGGCGGCGGTCCGCCATGGATTGAAGCTGGATCCGCGCACGCTTCCGCGCCGGGCGGGACGCGATCCGAACCATTCACCGCTCACCCAGGCGGAGATCGCCCTTCTCGACCGGATAAAGGAGGAGCGGGACAAGATCGCCGCCAAGATCTCGATCGAGCCCACGCTGATCGCGAACCGCTCCCAGCTCTCGCAGATCGCGCGCTCCCCCCGCAGCCTGCGCGACGTCCTCCTTCCCTGGCAGGCCACCCTTCTCGCCGAGGCGCCATCGCTCAAAGCGTGAACGCAAACATAGCCCGCCATCTGGACCGGATGGCCGCTGCGCAGCCCGGGACGACGGCGCTCAAGGTCCCCCGCGGCCGGACGGGCTCGGGCAGGATAGACTACCTTGCCCTCAGCTTCGCCGGGCTCCTGGCGGAGACCGACGGGTGGTGCGCCCGGTTCCGCGCCGCGGGCGTGCGCCGCGGCGACCGCACGCTCGTCATGGTCAGGCCGGGCCTGCCGCTGGTCGCCTCGGTGTTCGCGCTGTTCAAGATCGGGGCCGTCCCGGTGGTCATCGACCCGGGCATGGGGCTCAGGAACTTCCTTTCATGCGTCGATCGCTCGCATCCGCGCGCGCTCGTCGGGATCCCGCTCGCCCGGATCCTCTCCCGCCTTTTCCGCCGGGCGTTCCGGAGCGTCGAGGCGCGGGTGCCGGTGAGCGGCTCGCAGACGGCGCGGATAGGGGCTGCGGGCGTGGCCCGCGCCGAGTCGGCGACCGCGGAACCGGGCGACCTCGCGGCCATCCTTTTCACATCCGGATCAACCGGGGCGCCCAAGGGCGTGTGCTATGAGCACGGCATGTTTGACGCCCAGGTTGGGCTCATCCGGGAAACCTACGGCATCGAGCCCGGCGAGGTGGACCTGCCGCTTCTCCCGATCTTCGCCCTCTTCAACCCGGCGCTCGGGATGACAAGCGTCATCCCCGAGATCGACCCCCGCCACCCGGCAAGGGCGGATCCGGCGAAGATTGTGCAGGCCATCCGCCAGGAGGGTGTCACGAATTCGTTCGGATCGCCGACGATCTGGGGGAACGTCGCCGAATTCTGCCGCAAGAACGGGGTCGCGCTCCCGAGCCTGCGGCGGGTCCTGTGCGCCGGGGCGCCCGTGCCCGCCGAGCTGTGGGAAGCGTCGCGTTCGTTTCTCACCGGGGGCCGGCTCCACAGCCCGTACGGCGCCACCGAGGCCCTTCCCGTGAGCACCGTCTCGGCGGACGAGATCGATGCCGGCTCTACCCGCGGCGCGTGCGTCGGGCGCCCGGTCGCCGGGATGGACGTGAGGATCATCACGATCTCCGACCACCCGATCGCTTCCCTTGAACCCGGGAGCGAGCTCCCGCGCGGCTCGGCGGGGGAGATCATCGTCCGCGGCCCGGTCGTCACGCGGGAATACGATTCGCTGCCCGACGCCACCGCGGCCGCAAAGATCGCCGATCCCACGTCCCCGGGCGCGCCCTGGCACCGGATGGGGGACTGCGGGACCATGGATGACTCGGGCCGCCTCTGGTTCCTTGGCCGGAAGGCCGAGCGCGTCGTCACCGGCGACGGAACGATGTTCACGGAACCCTGCGAGCAGGTCTTCCGCGCGCAGCCCCGGGCGAGGCGCTGCGCCCTGGTCGGCCTCGGCGCGGAGCCCGCGCTCGTCGTCGAGACGAGGACGCGCGGGGAGGCGGACGCCCGCGCGCTCGCCGCGGAGCTGCGGGCCCTGGCGCTGCGCCATCCGCACACCGCCCGCGTGAGGACGTTTTTTTTTCGGCCGCATCTGCCGGTCGATGTCCGCCACAACGCGAAGATCCACCGGCTGGCCCTCGCGAGGTGGGCCGCCGCGGCCAGGGCCTACCGGCCCGATTGAGCGCGCCCGGAGCCGCGCGACATCTTTCGAGGCGTGAGCAGCACCCCTGAAATGAATGGTCCCCGGGGCCCGGCGCTTGTCACCGGGGGAACCGGGTTTCTCGGACGCAGGATCGTCGAGCGGCTTCTGGCGCAGCATCGGCCGGTCGCTGTCGCCGGCCGCAACCCCGCGCCCGACCTCGAGGCGCGCGGCGTGAGGTTCATCCGCGCCCCCCTCGAGGAAGCCGGCGCCGTCGCGGCGGCCTGCGCCGGCGTTGAAACCGTGTTCCACGTCGCCGCAAAGGTCGGCGTCTGGGGCCGGCACGGGGATTTCTTCAGGGCCAACGTGCTCGGAACGCGGGCGGTGATCGAGGGATGCAGGGCCCATGGCGTGCTCCGCCTCGTCCACACCAGCACGCCCAGCGTCGTCTACAACGGGCGCGACCTCGCCGGCGCCGACGAATCGCTCCCGCTGACGGACCGTTGCCCAAGCCCGTACCCGCTGACGAAGGCCCGGGCCGAGGCCGAGGTGCTCGCGGCCCACACGACGGCCCTGGCGACCGTGGCGCTTCGGCCGCACCTGATATGGGGCACGGGCGATCCGCACCTGGTGCCGCGGATCCTCGAGCGGGCGCGCGCGGGGCGGCTGCGGATCGTCGGGGACGGGAGAAACCGCGTCGACATGGTGCATGTCGAAAACGCGGCGGACGCGCACCTCGCCGCGGAAGCCGCCCTGTGCGGCCCCGGCTCGCCCGCGGGGGGCCGCGCGTACTTCATCACCAACGGCGAGCCCGTCGTGCTCTGGGACTGGATCAACGCGCTGCTGGCGGCCGTCGGGGAGGCTCCCGTCACGCGAAGGCTGTCGCTCGGGGCGGCTTCCATGCTCGGGGCGGCCTGCGAGGCCGCATGGGGCGCGCTCCGGCTGCGGGGCGAGCCGCCGATGACCCGGTTCATCGCCGCGGAACTCGCCAAGGACCATTGGTTCGACATCTCCGCCGCAAGGCGCGACCTGGGATACGCGCCCCGGGTCGGCATGGCGGAGGGCATGGCGGACCTGGTTGCCGGCCTTCGGAACATGCCCCGATAGGGCTCCCCATGGCCGCATTCCTCTCCACTCGCCTTGCGCCGCCCGGCCCGGAGCCGGACTCCGCGGGGAGGGACCTGGCGCTCGAGGGCCTGCGGGGCCTTTGCGCGCTGACCGTGTTCTACGGCCATGCGATCGCGCCCATTCCCTGCCTGGATCCCGTCTACTCGCCCCCGGCGCCATTCTGGTGGCTCGACATGGGATCGGTGGCGGTGCTCCTCTTTTTCGTCCTGTCGGGCTATGTCATCGGCCTGACGGTGAAGACGCGCTTCACGGCGCCCGCGGCGCGCGGCTATCTCGGCAGGCGGCTCCTGCGCCTCGTGCCGGTCAACACGGCCGCCGTCCTCATCGCGTGGGCGCTGGCCCCGCGGACGGCCGCCGGGACCGTCCTGGGAAACCTCGCGTTCCTCGAGAACTACAACCCCTACCTCTTTGGCTGGCGGGTGCCGGTCATGCTCAACAATGCCAGCCTGTGGACGCTCAACTTCGAGATGTTCTACTACCTCATGTTCCTCGCGATATGGCGCCTCGCCCCGCGCGCGGGTTGGCTCCTCTGCATCATCGCCGCCGCGACGGTGGCCGCCGTGGGGATTCCCGGGTTCCCCCAGTTCATCTCGTGCTACGCGTGCGGCGCCCTCTATTGGGTCGCGGGCCTCTCGATCGCGTGGCTTGCGCCGAGGGACACGGGCCACGGCAACTGGCCGAGCGCGCTCCTCGTGGCCGCGGTCATGTGGCCGCTCGCCCCGTTCTGGGCCTTTTCCTCCGCCCTTCCCATCCCGGACCTGTCGATTCTTCCCCTGGAGCTCAGGCGGCTGGACATCCTGCCCGTGAGCGTGTGGCTCCTCCTCGTCCTCACGGGCCGCGGCCGACGGTGGCACCGGCCGCTGGCGGTCTCCAGCCTCGCCGTGGCGTCGCTCGCGCTGGTCGTGCGCTTCGCGACGGGCGATTTCGGGGACATCGGGGAGGGGGCCTTCGCGGCCTATGCGATCGCCATCGGGCTGGCGTGGATCCTGGTGAAGTGGAAGCCCGAGCCGTCGATCCTCGTCCGGATGGCGCCCGTGGGCCTCGTCTCGTACGGACTGTACGCCGTATCCCTCGCGCTGCAGTTCGGGGTCCTGGGCCAGCCCGACCTTCCCCGGGGAACCGCGTGGAGCTACTTGCTCAGGTTCGCGCTCCTGACTGCGCTGTCGTTCGGACTCGCCTGGGTGCTCGAGCTTCGGCTGCAGCCAAGGCTCCGCCGGACGTTCATGCGCGGCCGCCCCGCTGGCGCACGGCCTCGAACAGCGTGACCAGCGCAGCCATCGCGACGTTGAGCGAGTCGGCCTGCCCCGCCATCGGTATCCTCACGCATTGGTCCGCGCCCTTGAGCCAGAGGTCGCTGAGGCCGAATTGCTCGCTCCCCATGATGACCGCGAGGGGGCCGCGCAGGTCTGAATCCGTGTAGAGCATCGGGGCCGCGGGGGTGGTTGCGACCGCCCGGATCCCGCGGTCCCTCAGCCAAGCAAGGACGGCGATCCCCTCCTCGACGACGCACGGGAGCGAAAACAGCACACCCGTGGACGCGCGGACCACATTCGGGTTGAAGATGTCGGTCACGGGGTCGCACACGATGACGGCGTCGCATCCCGCGGCGTCCGCGCTTCGAAGGATCGTCCCGAGATTGCCGGGCTTCTCGATCGCCTCGACGACGAGGAGGAGCGGATCGGCGGGCAGCGCGATGTCGGAGAGGGTCCTGCGCCATTGCGGCGCGACGGCCAGGATGCCGTCGGGCCGCTCCCTGTAGGCCACCTTCGCAAAGGCGTCCTTGGAAAGCTCGAACAGCTTCGTCCCGGCGGACTCGGCCTCGGAGAGGAGGGCGGGCTCGTTCTCGCCCAGGAACCAGCCCGGCGAATAGTACAGCTCCCCCAGCGCGACTTTCCTCTCCAGTGCGCGCCGGACCTCCCTGTAGCCCTCGATGAGGAACGCCCGCTCCTCATCCCGCGGGCGCCGGTCGCGCAGCCGCACGAGCCGCTTGAGCCGCGGGTTCTGGAGGCTGGTGATTATCTCGACGGGCATCGCCCTATTTGAATTGCTGTTACCCCCGGTGTCCAAAAGGAAAACATTCAACGACAAGCCGTTCGCCTACCACCAGGAGATCGAGCTCTCGATCACGACGCTGACCAACCTCGGGCTTGGGCTCGGCCGGGTTGCTCTCGGGGGGGCGGACCCCGAGGCCAGATGGGTGGTCATGGTCGCGTTCGCGCTTCCCGGGGAGCGGATCCGCGCGCGCGTCTACCGGAACCACGGCAACTATTCCGAGGCGGACCTGGTCGAGGTGATCTCGCCCTCGCCGCATCGGATCACCCCAAGATGCCCGCTCTTCGGCCGCTGCGGGGGATGCCAGTACCAGAACCTCCTCTACGGGGAACAGCTCGAATGGAAGCGCCGCCAGGTCGCCGAGCTCCTTCAGCACATGGCGGGCCTCACCCTCGAGGTCTCCCCCGTGATCGGCTCGCCCCGGCCGTTCGGCTATCGCTCCAAGATCACGCCCCATTTCAACGCGCCCAGGGGGGGCGGCGAGCTCGCGATCGGGTTCCTCAGGCAGGGAAACCGGTTTGAGGTCGTGGACGTCCCGCGCTGCGAGATCGCGACCGAGCCGATCAACGCGCGGCTTGCCGAGACCCGGGAGGAGATCCGCAGACGGGCGGCGAATGGCGGGTTCGAGCGCGGGGCCACGCTTCTCTTCCGCGACGCCGGGGGGACCGTGTCGACCCGCTATGAGGACAGGGTCACCGAGGAGGTCGCCCTTGGGCCGGGGGAAACGCTTCGCCTCGGGTTCCTCGCCAGGGATTTCTTCCAGAACAACCCCTTCCTCCTGCCCGCCTTCGCGGCCTATGTGCGGGACCAGGCCCGCTCGGGCGGCGCCCGCTTCCTCGTCGACGCCTACTGCGGGAGCGGCCTGTTCGCCCTGGCCTCGGCGCGGGTGTTCGAGCGCGTGGTGGGCGTCGAGGTGAGCGCGTCGTCGGTCGCGTTTGCGCGCGAAAACGCGTCCGCCAACGGAATCGCCAACGCCTCGTTCCAGGCCGGGGACGCGTCCGCCATATTCGCGGGCCTTGAATTCCCGGGCGACGACACGGCGGTCGTGATCGATCCCCCCCGAAAGGGATGTGACGAGGCGTTCCTGCGGCAGCTCCTCGCCTTCGCCCCGCGCTCCGTGGTCTATGTGAGCTGCGATCCGGCGACCCAGATGCGCGACCTGAGGGAGTTCATCGCCGCGGGATACGCCGCCACCGCGGTGCAGCCCTTCGACCTGTTTCCCCAGACCCGGCACCTTGAGTGCGTGATCACCCTTGGGCGGCTGGGGTATTGCCAAGGCGGAGGCGGCTCCAAATAGTCGCCGCGATGAGCGCACCGCCTCCACCCCCGCACACGTGGAAGTTCATACGCAGCGGCGGGCTTGACCAGGTCTCGCTCAAGTCGGCCGCCGACCTCGCCGCGCTGGGCGAGCTCGACCAGAAGCTCTGGGTGGCGCTGAGCTGCCCGGTCAAGGGGCTCCAGATCGACGAGCGAACCCTGGCCGTCATAGACACCGACGGGGATGGCCACGTGCGGCCCCCGGAGGTCATCGCCGCCGTGACCTGGGCCTGCGCCAGGCTGAAGGACCCGTCGGCGCTCCTGCGAAGCGCGCCTGCGCTGCCGCTCGACGCCCTCGACCTCGGCCCCGAGGGCCGGGCGGTCGCGGACGCCGCGAAATGGGTGTTGTCGAGGCTGGGCCGGACGGCCGACGCTGTCTCGGCGGCCGACGCCGCCGAGGTCGCAAGGGCCATCTCGATGGGTCCCCTCAAGGGCGACGGGATCCTTAGGCCCGAGGCCGCATCGGATGACGCGACGCGCGCCCTCATACGGGAGATAGCGGCCTGCTGCGGGAACACGACGCAGGAGACGGTCGCGGCGTTTTTCGCCGACCTGAGGGCGTTCAAGGCCTGGTCCGAGGCGGCCGGGGAGTCCGCATCGGGGCTCGGCCCCGCGGCGGCGGAGGCCTTCGCGGCGGTCGCCGCGGTCCGCGCGAAGGTCGAGGACTATTTCGCGCGGGTGAAGCTGGCCGGTTATGATTCCGCGGCGGTCCCGGGACTGAACCGCCACGAGGAGGATTACCGCGCGATCGCGGGCGGCGAACTGACCGCCGAATCGCCGGTGCTGGCGGCATTCCCCCTCGCGCGCATCGAGCCCGACCGCGCCCTGCCGCTCCTCGAGGGCGTCAATCCCGCCTGGGCGGCGGCACTCGCGCGGCTGCACGAGGCTGCGGTCGTCCCGCTTCTCGGCGCGTCGGCCAACTATCTCACGCCCGACGACTGGGCGGCGCTCGCCGAGCGGCTCAGGCCCTACGAGGCGTGGATCGGGACGAGGCCGACTTCCGGCGTCGCCAAGCTGGGGCTTGAGCGGATCAACGCGATCCTTGCCGGCCCGGGCATGATCGCCCTGGCGGACCTCCTCGGCGAGGACAAGGCGCTGGCCCCGAGGGTCGCGGCCGCGGCCGATGTGGAGCGGCTGGCGCTGTTCTACAGGGATCTCGGAACGATCCTGCGGAATTTCGTGAATTTCACCGACTTCTACTCCAGGGCGAGACCGGCCATATTCCAGGCGGGCACCCTCTACATGGACAGCCGCTCCTGCAGCCTCTGCATCCGGGTGGACGATCTCGAAAGGCACGCGGTGTTCGCCTCGATGAGCCGGGTGTACGTCGCCTATGTCGAGTGCCGCCGGCCGGGCGGCGAGACAATGAAGATCGCCGCAGGCTTCACCCAGGGCGACAGCGACTACCTCTTTGTCGGCAGGAACGGCGTGTTCTACGACCGGGGCGGCCGGGACTGGGATGTCACGATCACCCGGATTGCCGACAGCCCCATAAGCATCCGCCAGTCCTTCTTCGCGCCTTACAAGAAGGTCGCCACATTCGTGGAGAGCCAGTTCGCGAAGTTCGCCTCCTCAAAGGAGCAGGCGGTCCAGGGCGGCCTGAACGCCGCCGTCGCAGCCCCGGCGTCCCCCCCGGCCGCTCCGACCCACGCCTTCGACATCGCAAAGTTCGCCGGGATCTTCGCCGCCTTCGGGCTCGCCATCGGCGCTATCGGCGGCGCGGTGGCCAGCGTGTTTTCCGGCCTGCTCAGGCTTGCGCTCTGGGAATGGCCGCTCGCCGTGGCGGCGGCCCTGCTCCTCATCTCCGGGCCCTCGATGCTCCTTGCCGCCCTCAAGCTGCGCCAGCGCAACCTGGGTCCCCTGCTGGAGGGGACCGGCTGGGCCGTGAACGGCCGCGTGAAGATCAACATGCCCCTTGGGGTCGCCCTGACCGACCGGGGCGTCCTCCCCCCGAACTCGGACCGGCTTGCCTTCGATCCCTATGAGGACGAGGCCGCGAACACGCGGCGGTCCATCGCGTTCGCGCTCAGCGTGGCCGTGCTCGCCTGGCTGGCGGCGGCCAAGGTGTTCCACTTCTGGCCGTTCTAGGCGGCGCGCCGCAATCGCCTGACACCGGGTTCCATGCGCCCATGACCTTCCATCCTGCCCGCGCGATGCTGTTCATCGCCCTTGGGCCGACGCTGGGGGCCGCTCCCGACACGCCCATCGTCGCGGTGGACCGCTCCTATATGAACCTGTCGGCCTCACCCTGCCGGGATTTTTATGCCTACGCAAACGGCGCCTACGACAAGGTGCCCATCCCGGGGGACTATTCCGAGTATGGAGTGAACCAGGAGATCGACGAGCGCAACCACGCCATCCTGAAGGAGATTCTCGAGACGTCGGCCCGCAACGGAGGACCAAAGGGAAGCCTGGCCCAGCGCGTGGGCGACTTCTACGCATCGGGGATGGACGAGGCGTCCATTGAGCGCGAGGGGCTGCACCCCCTCCAGCCGATGCTGGACGCCATCCAGGCGATCTCCACGCCGTCCGAATTGGCCGGCATGGTCGGTCGCCTTCATGGTCAGGGGTTGCCTGTCGCCTTTGGCTTCTGGGTGCAGCAGGACGACAAGGACAGCGCGACGATGATCGCGGCGTTTGAGCAGGGCGGCCTCGGCCTGCCGGATCGCGACTATTACTTCCAGGCCGGGGATGACGCCGAGGGCATCCGCAGAGCTTATGTGGCCCATATCGCCCGCACGCTTGGTCTGGCGGGCGACACGTCCGCGTCGGCCAAGGCCGGCGCGGATGCGATCATGGCCTTTGAAACGAAGCTCGCGAGAGCCTCGCGGACCATTGTCGAGCTCCGCGATCCTGACAGGAACTACAATAAGCTCGCGCGCACGGGGCTGAGCCGGCTCGCCTCCCGACTGGACTGGGAGGGATTCCTGTCGGCGTTCGGGTTTCCCGCGTCCGAGAAAACGGTCCTGGTTGGCCAGCCAGAGTTCTTTTCCGCGCTTGACCAGCTGATCGCCACTGAACCGATCGAGACCTGGCGCCTCTATCTGCGCTGGCGGGTGCTCTCCCTCACGTCGAACTACCTTGGCCTGGAATTCGAGCAGGAACATTTCGCCTTCGCGGGCACGACGCTTTCGGGCGAAACCGAGATGAAGCCGCGGTGGAAGCGGGTCCTCGAGGAGGAGGATGACGCCATTGGCGAGGACCTCGGGCAGCTGTATGTGAAGCGGGCGTTCAGCACGTCCGCGAAGGCGCGGGTGCTCGAGATGGTGGGTTTTCACATCGAGGCGATGCACGGGCGCATCGAAGGCGCAGCGTGGATGAGCGAGGCGACCAAGAAGGAGGCCTACCGCAAGCTTGCGGCGATCAGAAGCAAGGTCGGCTATCCCGACCGGTGGCGCGACTACGGAAAGCTCGACGTTGCACGGCGCGCCTACGTGCTCAATGTCCTCGCCGCCTCCGCATTCGAGTTCCGGCGCCAGCTCTCAAAGCTCGGGAAGCCCGTCGACCGCGACGAGTGGGGCATCACGCCGCAGACCAACGACGCCTACTATGACCGGACGCTGAACGAGATCGTCCTGCCGGCGGGCATCCTGCAGCCCCCCTTCTTCAACGAGGGCGCCAGTGACGCCGACAATTACGGCGCGCTCGCCTCGACCATCGGCCATGAACTCACCCATGGCTTCGACGACCAGGGCCGGAAGTATGACTGGCAGGGCAACCTGAAGAACTGGTGGTCCGATGCCGATGCCAGCGGCTTCCAGGTGCGGGCCGAGCGGATTGCGAAACTGTACGACGGGTACGAGGTGCTTCCCGGCGTGCATATCAACGGCCACCAGACGCTGGGCGAAAACGTCGCCGACACCGGCGGCCTGCGCCTTTCCTACGAGGCCTACAAGCTGGCGACGCGCGGCAGGCGACAGGATCCTTCGGACGGCTTTACTCCGGACCAGCGCTTCTTCATCGCGTTTGCCCAGGGCTGGCGGACCAATACCCGGCCCGAGAAACTGCGCCTGACCGTGGGAAGCGATGTGCACAGTCCCGCCCGCTGGCGCGTGCTGGGCCCCGTCGCAAATTTCCCCGAGTTCCGAACTGCCTTCGGTTGCAGCGAGCCCGTGGAGACCTGGCCGCCCGTCTGGTAGGTCACGCCGCGCGGACCCAACCCGGGGAAACCGCCGCGAGCATACCGCACAGGGGCGCTGTCAGCGGAACTCCATCCACTCGGGCGAGGCATACTTTTCCATCAGCCCCTCGGCCTCATCCTCCTCGAGCTCGGGCCACGGCGCGACGGAGGCGTCCGCCCCCAGCGCGGCCGCCAGGCGCGTGACGAATTCCCCGCCCAGCCGGTCCCAATCCACGGCGTCCCCTCCCGCCGCAGGCCTCCAGATCGATCCCTGGAAGAGGAGGCCGCGCTTGTTTCGCTTCTGCGCGCCCCCCGCGATCTTTGCGCCCGTCCTCGCGTGGACGACGTCGAATATCTCAGCCCTCTCGAAGCACACCCCCGCCGGGCCGCCGGGCTCCGCGCCGGCCGCCGGCTCGGCAACGGGCTTGAGGGCGACGGCCACCCCGGCCCCGTCGAACGCCCCCGCCAGCGCCTCGTGGATCGCGCGGTAGCTCTGCGTCGCGCGCGCCTCCTCCAGCGGGTGCCCCCTCGGAATCACCAGCGCGTACGTCCAGTCGTCCCGGTGGTCGACCAGCCCGCCCCCTGTCGGCCGCCGGCACAGGTCGAAGGTCTCCCCGGCCGGCAGCTGGTCCCGGACGTAGGAGATCTTCTGGCTGTATCCGAACGTGAACGCGGGCGACCGCCATCCATAGTGCCGGTAGCGCGCCGCGCCGGCACGGGGATAGCGCTGCAGGAGGAGGAAATCCGACGCCATGTTCTCCGCCGCCCCTCCCGTCCGCCCCGGCAGAACATCGAGGGTCATGGTGAGCGCGCGAGCCACTCGGGCTGCCAGCGCTTGCCTTTGCGCGAGAGGGCGAGGACCCCGGCCTTCGGGAAGGGGATGCAGATCCCGGCGCGCCCGGGGCCCTCGACCATGAGGGAGGCGAGTATTCCCAGGTGGGGCTCATGCCCGACAACCGCGATGTCCCTCGCCTCCGACCCAAGGACCGCCGCGATCTTGGCCGGGTCGTCCTCGGGCTCCAGCCCGGGGGTCAGGACGACGGGCGCCGACAGCCTGAGGCCCCGCGCCAGCAGCTCCGCGGTCTCGCGGGAGCGCGCGAGCGGGCTGTGCCAGAATTCCGCCGGCTTGAAATCGGGCCCCCGCTGAAGGATCCTGCAGACCCCGACCACCTGGTCGCGCCCCTTCGCGCTCAGGGGCCGCAGGGGATCCACCTCGTCGGAAACCGCGTCGGCGTGCCGGATCAGGTAGATCATCAAGGGGCCCCTGCGGGATCCGGCTCAGGGCGCCAGCCGCTCCACCGCCCAGGCGCCGTTCGCCTCGCGGCGGTACCGCAGCCGGTCGTGAAGCCGGCTGCGGCGCCCCTGCCAGAACTCGACGGTCTCGGGCACGATCCGGAATCCGCCCCAGTTCGGGGGCAGCGGCGCCTCGCGGCCGGAGTATTTCTTCTCCATCGACTTCATGGCGTCCTCGAGCGCTTCGCGACCGGCGATGATCGTGCTCTGGGGCGACGCCCAGGCCGCGAGCTGGCTCGCGCGCGGGCGGCTGTGGAAATAGGCCTCGCTCTCCTCGCGTGCGACCCTGGCGACCGCGCCCTCGACGACCACCTGGCGCTCGAGCGCGATCCACGGGAACACATAGGCCGCGCGGGGGTTCCCCTCGAGCTCCCGGCCCTTGCGGCTGTCGTAGCTCGTGAAGAACACGAATCCCCGGCCGTCGACGCCCTTCAGGAGGACCAGGCGCGCGGACGGGCGCCCGTCCCTCGTCGCGGTCGCAAGCACCGCCGCGTTGGGCTCGGGGATCTTGGCGGCCTCCACCTCCTGGAACCATTTCTCGAATTGGCGGAAGGGATCGCGGGCGAGATCCTTCTCGGACAGCCCGGCAAGCGCGTATTCCTTCCTTAGGTCGGCCAGGGTCATCTTCTCGCACGCTGCCGGGGGGGCGTTGCCCTGTCAAAAAGCATCTGTGGCCCGCGGGCCGGGGACTCAGCGCGTGAGCGAGCGGATGATCCCGGCGTGCGCGGGAAACTCGCGGACAAGCGCCTCCCTTTGCCCCAGCTCGAACTCCCGCTCGTCCCATGCCGGCGCAAGCGTGCAGCCGAAAAGCGCCCAGCCCCGGGCGCCTCCCGGGATGATCCGCGCGCCCTGCCACTCGCCCGGTGGAACAGGCGCCTGGGGAGCGTGGCCCCCCCCAACGTCCGGGCCGAGGACGCACACCCGGCAGGATCCCGTGCGCGGGTCGAGTCGGATGAGTTCCGCTGGATCGCCCGCGCTGAAATGCCATATCTCGTGCATCCCGAGCCGGTGCAGCGCCGAGAAATCGTCCTCGGTGATCAGGAAAAGGATCGCCGAGCCGAAGGCGCGCCCGTCGGGCCGCCTGTCCGCGCTTGTCCATGAGGAGGCGTAGAATCCGCCCTCGAGGGGCAGGGAAACAAGCCCGAGCTTTGAAATCAAATGACGCGCCTCGACGTTCACAGGCAGTGAGATAGACAAGGGCGGCCCGGTTTGCACGCCATTCCAGGCTTCCCGTTTCCCCGCAGCTTCTCGATGATGGCCCGATATGGACAGGCTCAACGCTTTCATCGACCGCAGCGCCCCGGTCCTTCTCGGGCGCCTGAAGCGCCTCGTCGGGTTTCCGACCGTCAATCCGCCCGGCGAGGACTACGAGGCGATCACCGGGTACCTGACCCGGGAGCTCGGCAAGGTCGGCCTCTCGGGGAGTCGCTTTCCCATTCCAGGGCCCCTCCTTAGGAGCAGCCTTCCCGCCGAGCAGCATGGATTCCCGCGCTTCAACGTGCTCGGCAAGCTCAAGGTCCCGGGCGCCAAGAAAACGATCCATTTCAACGCCCATTACGACGTCGTGCCGGTTTCCGGCGCGTGGCGGCACGGGAACCCCTTCAGCGGAGCCGTCGAGAAGGGCGTGATCTACGGCCGCGGGACCGCCGACATGAAGGGCTCGATGGCAAGCCTGCTGACCGCCCTCGACGCGCTCCAGGCGACACGCTCCAGGCCCCTGATGAACATCGAGGTCTCGTTCACGGCGGACGAGGAGACCGATTCCTTCCTCGGCGCTCGCTGGGTCGTCGACGAGGCCCCCATCCGGCCCGATTACGCGATCGTGATGGAGGGGGCGGAGGGCAACCAGGTGTGCTGCGGCCACAACGGAACCCTTTGGCTTGAGGTGACCGTCCACGGGCGCGCGGCCCACGGATCGAAGCCCGAGGATGGCGTCAATTCCCTGGAAAAGATGGCGGCCCTGGTGCTCGAGCTGGAGGCCTACAAGAAGCAGATCGCCCGTCGGACCTTCGTCACTCCCGAGGGCACGACCATGCGCCCCACGATCAACGTCGGCGGCGTCTTCTCCTGCGGTCCCGGCTCAAAGATCAACACGGTCCCGGCCCAGGCCTCGTTCTCGATCGACCGGCGGGTCCTGTCGGTCGAGGACCATGCGGAGGCCGAGCGCGGCCTCCGCGCATACCTCGCCGCCGCCGCAAGGCGGATACCGGGCTGCCGCATCACGGTCTCCAAGGTCTCGGAGAACTTCTCCTGCTTCACCAAGCCGGAGCACCCGTTCTTCAAGGCCATGGCCGCCAGCGTGAAGCATGTCCGCGGAAAGCCCACCGCGTTCAGCGTGTCGACCGGATTCAACGACATCCACTATTTCGCCCATCACCTGGGCATCCCCACGCTCGGCTACGGCCCGGGCGGCGAGGACATCCACGCGGTGAATGAACGGGCGAGGGTGGGGGACCTCGTCGCGAGCGCCAAGATCTACGCCAACCTCCTGACAAGCTTCGCCGGCTGACGCGGCGTCAGGGGCCGAAGCCGCGGCGCACGATGTGCACCGCGATCGCGGCGAGCAGGAGCGCTATGATCTTCGAGATGGCGCGCAGCCCCGTCTGGCCGATCAGGCGCTCGAGGCGGTCGCTCTGCGCGAACGCCAGGGCGACAAGGGCCAGGTTGACCGCGAGCGCGAACAGGGTCATCCCGAAGCCCACGGATTTTGAGATGACGAGGAGCGTCGTGATCGTCGCGGGCCCGGCGATGAGCGGCATGCCAAGGGGGACCACGCCAAAATCGTCCGGCAGGCTGCTCCTTTCCTGCGACGTCGTCTGGGTGAGCTCGCGCATCGCGATGACGAAAAGGATGACGCCCCCGGCGATCTGGAAGTCGCCCTCGCCGATGCCGATCGCGATGAAGATGACGCGCCCAAGGAAGAGGAAGAGAAGCGCCACGATGCCCCCGGTCCACGTCGCCTGGTTCGCTATCCTTTTTCGCTTTGCGACCGGCACGTTCCGCCCGAGCGCAAGGAAGATCGCCGCAAGCCCGACGGGGTCGATCGTCACGAACAGCGGGATGAAGCACTCGAGGAATTTGCTGACAAAATCCATGGTGCCAGAGCGTGCTCGCGGTGTCGCGAAAGGCAATCCACCTTGCGCCTCCCGCCGCGGGAGCGTTCACTTGGCGCCCGATTGCCCTCCCCGTCGACCGATCTGTACGGCCTCACCAGGCCCGAGCTCCTGGCCCTCGTTGAATCCTGGGGATTCAGCCCCGGCCACGCCGCGCGCCTCTGGAAATACCTGTATCTCGGTCTCGCCGCCTCGCACGACGAGATGCCGGAGATTCCGGCGCGCGTGCGCTCCCGGCTGGCCGCGGCGACCCACATCGGCACCCTTCCGGTGTCGGTTGAGACCGGTTCCAGTGACGGTTTCACCCGCAAGTTCCTCCTCGGGCTGCCCGATGGCGAACGCATCGAGACGGTCCTCATGCGGTTCACCGGCCGCGCGACCGCGTGCGTGAGCAGCCAGGCCGGCTGCGCGATGGGCTGCGTCTTCTGCGCCACAGGCCAGATGGGATACCGGCGGCATCTGGCGGCGGGGGAGATCGTCTCGCAGGCGGTCCACGCCGCCCGCGCCCTGCGCGCCTCGCGCGAGCCCCGGCGCCTCCGCAACGTCGTCCTCATGGGGATGGGGGAGCCGCTGCACAACTACGACGCGGTCATGAGGGCCGTGGACATCCTGCGCGATCCCAGCGGACTGGGGCTCGGCGCCGGGCGGATCACCCTCAGCACCGTGGGAGTCGTCCCGGGCATCCGCCGCATGGCCGACGAGGCGCGCCCCATCCATCTCGCCGTCTCGCTCCACGCCGCGAACCAGCACGAGCGCGCCGAGCTGGTTCCCGCCGCCCGCAAGTGGCCCCTCGACGAGTTGATGGACGCCTGCCGCTATTTTTGCGCGACGCTCGGCCGCCGGATCTTCTTCGAGTGGACGCTCATCGACGGGAAGAACGACACCGCCGACCATGCCCACGCCGTGGGCCGCCTGATCCAAGGCCTGCCGGCCCAGGTCAACCTGATCCCGCTCAACCCGACCGCCGGGTATTCCGGGTCTCCCTCGCACAGCGAGGCCGCAAGGGGGTTCCAGCGAATCCTCGCCGACGGCTATGGGCTGCCCAGCACGGTCCGCCAGCGCCGGGGAATCGACATTGCCGCCGGCTGCGGCCAGCTGGCGGCGCCCGCATGACGGCGGCTCAGTCGTAGCGCGCCGAACGCCCGAGGTAGTTGAGCGTCCAAATCTCCTTCCAAACCCTGTAGCGACCCTCGTGGGTGATCTTGCCTTTCTCCTCGCGCGCGCCCTGCGGGTTCAGGAACCCGAGCTCGGTGTTCACCTGGTCCAGCTCGCGCTGGGCGTCGTTCAGGTCGATCATCGGCTCGACCGCAAAGGCCGCGAGCCCGCGGCCCAGCGCCGAGATTCTCTTCCGGTGGAGCGAAAGCAGCCTCGGTAGCGACCGGCAGCAGGGCCGGCGGTCGACATACCATTCCGCCGGGTAAAATCCGCCGAACGGGATGTAAAGATTGTCGGTCACGTACCTCGAGCCGTCCACGGCCATCGTCATCAGCGAATAGCACACGTCGATCGCGCCGTTGCTCTGCGGGAGGAACGTCACCTGCACCCGGAGAAGCGCCGCCTCGTCCTGGTACACCGAAACCCGCAGGTAGATGTCGCCGCCCACCTCCGCCTTCAGGGCCTGTACCTGGCGGAAGCCCCGGGAGCGGAGCCATTCGCGGATCCTCAGGAACCGCGGCTGGACGGGCCACTCCTCGCCGCTGGTGTTCACCGCGTACCTCGGGAAGAGCGGGAACGGACTCACGCTCAGCGCCGCGATCGCGAGCCAGTTGTAGAGGGTCTCAAGCAGGAACCAGCCGATGAATACCGCGAGCGAGAGCACCCACAACGGCCGGTCGACCAGGTCGAAGTCCCGGCAAAGCTGCGCGCCCCCTATCGATATCACGAACCATCGGAGCCAGCGCTCGGCAATCGCCACAATCGGGGAAGCGAGGCGCTGGTTGAGCTGGAGCAGCAGGAGCGAAAGCAGGATCGCGATCAGGATCAGGTACGGGATTTGCATGGTTCGCTGCGGCCCTCAACGTCTTCGCAAGGGCGTGGACACGCAAATCGGCACGGAGTTCGGGCCCGGCGCTATGCGTCCAGAGGCAACCGGGCGCTCGTTGTGTCTTTCAGGCATGGAAATCGATGGACGGATAATTCCTAATGCAAAGCCAGTGCAAGTTCAAGGCTCGTGAAGAGCAGGGAGCCAACGGGCCGTCCCCGGCCTTCGGCCCCGTCAGCTGCCCTGCAACCCGCCGGCCGCCGGACCCTTCACTGAGCAGGCCCCTCTTTCGCGCCCAGGATGTCCAGCTGAATCTCGCACTGCCCGATTATGCGGTAGAGCCGGTTGATCTCGAGCATCTCGTCCTCCGTGAGCTTCTTTTTCGGGACCGAGCGGTCCACGTAGAAGAACTTGGTCATCGAGTTGAATTCAATCTCGCTTCCTAGGAACGCGATGTCGGGGGTGAAGTTGGACGAGACATACTGGTATTTCGCATACTGCGCCGTCTCCTGCGTCTTGCGGACATCGACGTTGTTGAAATCCGGGGTGGTCGCGCCCGGGTGAAACCAGGCGTTGCCCCACCACGTGATGTTCATCTCAGGCGTGCGCGGAACGGACGGCGCCGGCTGGTTCACGATCACGTCAACCTTCGCCAGGGCATCCTTCAGCTTCCTTTTCAGCGCGGCGATCCGCTCGGTCGGCGACACCTCCTGGCCGGCGGGCCTTGGCACCGCGGTGGGCTGGGCCGGCGCGGCTATGACGGCCTTGATGGAGACCACCACGTTGTCCTTGATCTTGATGGTCGCGTCCGGGTAGCTGAGGATCCGAATCGCGCCCGCCTCCATCTGGCTCTTCGGGGGGCCCTTCTCGGCGATGACCTTCTCGTAGGTGTCGCCGATGTCCGACGCCAGCGCAGCCGCCGCCGAGAACAGAAAGCAACACAGGTATTTCATGATGGCGGCCTGGGGGTTGGGCCCGATATTCGGCCTGGGTCATTCACAACGTGGTCCATTCCGATTCCGGGTGCAAGGAGCCGCGGTCGCGCGTCCCATCTCGTGCAAACGTCGTCGATGGCGTGGCGCTGGGGCATGGGAAACCTTGTCCGGGAAAGGAGTCAGGGCGGACCCTCGGGCGCCCGTTTCCATAACCCGACCCTGCGGCCGTCCTCGTCCTGGTAGGTGAGGATGTCGCACCAGATGTATTCCGGGCTGACGGCCTTGTTCACCTTCTCCCAGAGCTGGGGGCTGTCGTCCGGACGGTACCAGAGGACATAGTCGATTCCCTGCGCGATCAGCCATTTCCCGGCGTCGGGCACCCCCCCTTTGTAAAACAGCATCAGCCTGTCGTGACGCCTGCGCACGTCCTCCCGGTTCTCCCGCCACAGGAGCTCGTGGCCCCACCAGCCGAGCCACATCTTCTGGCCCGCGAACAGGGGGATGACCGCCGAGTTGACGAAGCCGCCCTGCTCGTCGGGCCTCTCGATGACGACCCCGGGCTTCTCGACCTTGAGCCGGCCGAGCATGAGCCGTGGAAACTCATCCTTCGTGAGATAATAATGGCCCTCTATCTTTCCCACCGAGTCCTTGGGCCCGTTCCACATCGGCTCCCACAGGTCGTAGATGTAGCAGCAGGGATACACGCAGAAGACGATCCCGACGATCCGCACCCAGCGGCGCCTGGACTGCTCCATGACAAAAGGCGCCAGCGTCATCAGCGTTCCCGCCATCACCCACGGCCACCACTTGAGGGTCGTGTTGAAGCGGTCGAAATGCCCGGAATACTCGTCGTCCACGTAGAAGAACTCCGTGAAAAGGAGGAGCGTGAGCCAAAACACCGCGAGCCGGCGGCCCTGGGGGCTGCCCGAGAGGAACCCCAGCGCGATGAAGACGATGGTGGGGAGGAAAAAGAGCCCGAACAGCAGCGGGGGCGTGTGCTCCGCCCACGGGACCATCTTCACGGCGGTGTCGTAGCCCGAGGCCGCGGCGGTGAAGGCCGACAGGTAGACCCATGCCGCGAGCCAGACGATGGCCGCTCCCGCGGCGACGGCGGGCACCAGGCGCCTCCAGTCGCGCCAATTGACGGCGATCCACATGAAGATGGCGAGCCCCTGGAGCGGGAGCACCCACGTGTTCGCGAGGAGGGTCCAGGTGAGCGTGGATCCCGTGATGGCGGCATATCGGGACAGCCCGGTGCGCGTCCAGAGCAGCATCGCCATGGCGCAGAGTCCCAGCAGGTAGTAGCCCGACAGCGGGGCGTGGAAGTCGCCCAGGAAGACAACGTAGGAATAGATCTCCCCGGGGAGCTCCATGGGAAACGAATTCCCCCCCATTTCCAGCACCTTGTATTTTTCCTGGTAGGACTTGAGCCATGTGCCGACCGGGGGCTTGTCCATCTGCGCGCTGCCGATGAAGCGCATGGTGGTCCATGGCGTGACATTCCTGTCCGTCAGGTGGTCCAGCAGGGTGATCCCGGTGCCCCCTATGACGAAACACGTGATGACGGCCGCACGGATCCATGTCCTCCTCGCCACCAGGCACACGGTCCCGGCGAACGACGTGCCGCCCAGGGCGATCAGCAGGCAGTACCCGATGTTGTACGCGGAGCCCGGCGGCAGGAGAAGAACCCTTCCCATCAGCGCGGCGCCGTAATGCTGGAAGCTGTAATACTGCGTCGAGAGATACGGGTAAAACCAGACGTCGGGCACCGGCAGGGTCGAACCGATGTAATAGCTGCAGATATAGGAAAAATCGGCGATCTTCTCGGAGGAGCCGTCGATGTTGGGGTAGAGGAACCTCCAGGACATCGCGTAGAGAAAAACCGCGATGCAGACCCCGAAGCAGCCGACGAGCCTCCGTGGCGCGAACTCAGCCCTCCATTCCCGCAGGATCGCGGTCCCGCGAACACCCAGCCAATCCGGCTCGCGGGAGCGGATGCTGGCGGCGATCATCGCCACTGAAACGGCGGTCGAGAAGAGGCAAAGGCCGGCCAGCGAACGCCCCAGGCCATGATGGCACTCAATCGCGTAGATCGTTGTGACGGCGAGTATTGGGCCCAGCGCCAGGGCAAACCACCGGTTGCGCCAATACAGGCCCGCGATCAGCATCAATCCCCACAGGTTGACCGCCAGGAGCGACAGGGTGAAGAGCAGGCCCAAGTGTTGCATACGGAGACACGGTGCTTAATCACCCGCGGCCCGGACGGCAACGAAATGTTCGGCGGTCAATGCGTAGGGCAGCCGAGGCCCGCGCCGCTGCCGCCCTCCCTGGCAACATCGGGTTATCGCGTGCGGAACGGGAACCGGTTGCATCGAGCCTTGGTCAGTAATTCCATGGCCCGGCGATCGATCCGAAATGAGATTCCACAATAAAGAGGCGTGGCAGCTTCTCACCCGAACCGTTTCTTCATGGAGACAGGACTATGCCCCGAGCATGGGCGCCGCATTGGCGTTTTACACGATGTTCTCGATCACGCCCCTGCTGCTGATCGTCATCGCCGTCACCGGCTACTTTTTTGGCTCCCACGCGGCGCAGGGTGAGATTTACTCGCAGCTCGGCGGGCTGATAGGGGACCAGGGTGCGCGCGCCGTCGAGGGTCTGATGACCAGCGCGGACGGGCCGGTGCGGCGCTCCATGGCGGCAGGAATCGGGATCGTCGTGTTCCTGATAGGCGCCACCTCGGTGTTCAACGAGCTCCAGGATTCGCTGAACCGGATCTGGCGTGCCCCAAGGGAACCCAGGACCGGCGGCTTCTTTTCGCTTGTCCGGTCGCGCCTGCTTTCGTTCGGTATGATCCTTGCGGTCTCGTTTCTGCTGATGGTCTCGCTGCTGGTGTCGGCCGCGCTCGCCGCCTTGGCCAAGTGGTGGGGCCCCATGTTCACGGACTGGGACCTTTTCGCGCGGGCAGCCAACTTCATCCTCAGCGTCGCCCTGATCACGGTCATGTTCGCCATGATCTACAAGATCATCCCCCAGAAAAGGATCCTATGGCACGACGTCTGGATGGGAGCCGCGACGACGGCGATGCTCTTCACGGTCGGAAAGGAGCTCATCGGCATTTACCTTGGGAGGAGCATGGTCGCATCGGCCTTCGGCGCGGTCGGCTCCCTCGCCGTTTTCCTGCTGTGGGTCTATTACTCGGCCCAGATATTCCTGCTCGGCGCGGAGTTCACCCGGGTCTACTCCAGCATGCGGTTGGAAAAGGCGNNCAAAGGCGGCGGCACCGGACGACGGGACCGCCGCGTCCCGGAAGGTCGTGGCCTTTCCGCGCTCAAAGCGCGGCCGCTCCGTCACGCAGCACGACAAGATCCCCTGAGCCGGCCGGCTGCCTGCGGCCAAAGCCCCTTTGGGCTGGGCCGTCTGCGTTCATCCGTGCCAGCCAGAGACACCGGAGCCGGAATTTGGATGCGCCCGACCGATTCTTTCTTCGCACCTTCGCCTCGGATCGGAACCACCGCGTCGGTCAACATACTAAGGCCCATGCGCCCCAACCGCGCACTTTGGAGGGACTCCTCTGTCAAATACGCACATGCGAAGCGAAAACCCGCCAGCATCGAGGCTCATGGGCCGCCGGGATTTTCTTGGCTGGGCCGCGGCGGCCATGGCGGCCTCGTCGGTCCCGCGGGCGTTCGCCGCGCTGGACACCGCGCAGGCGAATGCCGTCAAGCTGCCGCCGCTCCATGCGCCCAGGATCGAGGCCGGGGAATCAACGCCCGACCCTTCGCTTCCGCCGTCGGAGCGCATCGGCTTCGCGGTGGTCGGCCTCGGCCACCTGGCTCTGGGGCAGGTTCTTCCCGCCTTCAGCCATAGCAGGTACGCGCGGCCCGTCGCCCTGGTGAGCGGCGACCGTTCAAAGGCCCTCAAGGTGGCCGCCCAGCACGGCATCCAGGAGCGCGCCATCTACGATTATTCAACCTATGACCGGCTGGCCGACAATCCCGAGGTAAAGGTCATCTACATTGCGTTGCCGAACGCGATGCACGCCGAGTACACGATGAGGGGAGCGCGCGCCGGCAAGCATATCCTGTGCGAAAAGCCGATGGCCGTCTCCGTGGAGGAAGCTGAGCAGATGACCAGGGCGTGCCAGTCGGCGGGGGTCAAACTGATGCTGGGGTACCGAAGCCAGTACGAGCCGATGGACAGGGCGATCGTCAAGATGCTGCGCGAGGGCAGGCTCGGCCGCCCCCTGCATTTCGTCTCGAGCAATTCCCAGGACCAGGGCGACCCCGGCCAGTGGCGGCTCAGCCGGCGCATGGCGGGAGGGGGTCCCCTTGTCGATGTGGGCATCTATTGCCTCAATGCCGCGCGCTTCCTGACCGGCGAGGAACCGAACGAGGTCCTCGGGCAGGTTGAGCAGTTGGCAGGCGACGCTCGCTTTCGGGAGGTGGAATCATCCGTTCAGTTCATGCTGCGCTTCCCAAGCGGATTCGCAGCCAGCTGCAATGCCAGCTATGCCTGCCACAGGTCGCAGTTTTTCCGCCTCGAATGCTCGGACGGATGGACGGAGATGAATCCAGCCTTCGCGTATGACGGCCTTCGCCTCGGGTACGGCCGCACCCTCGAGGGGACGGACCAGGTGACGGACATCGAGGTCCCGGCCAGGGACCAGTTTGCCACCGAGCTGGATCACATGGCGGAATGCGTGGTGAGGGACCGGCGCCCGCACACCGGGGGCGAGGAGGGCCTCCAGGACATGAGGATCATCGCCGCCATCTATGAATCGGCCAGGTTGGGCAGCCGGGTGCGCCTCGAGCAGCCTGCGGCCACGCGGGGACCGGAGCCCGATCTCGAGGGCTAGCTAGCCCATCATCGACCATGGCCCCCCCCGAATCCAGCAAGAGCGACCCCGGCACCGCGGGCATGACCCGGCGATGCGCCATCAAGCAGGGGCTGCTGCTGGGCATGCTGATGGCCGGGCCGGGCCGGGGGATCGGGCAATCCTCGCCGGGCGGCACGGGTGAACCGCCGCGGGGCACCCCCGCGAAGGTCGTGCCCCTCTCGTTCATCCTGAACGGCCGGCCGGTGAGCTGCACGATCGAGGCGCGGATGACGCTCCTGGACCTGCTTCGTGACAGGCTGGACCATCCCGGCACGAAGAAGGGTTGCGACCACGGCCAGTGTGGCGCCTGCACCGTCCATATCGGGGGGCGCCGCGTCCTCTCGTGCCTCACGCTGGCCGCGGGGCTGGGGAAAAAGGAGGTCGTGACCATAGAGGGGCTGGCGGACGGGGAGAAGCTGCATCCGCTCCAGTCCGCCTTCATCGCGCACGATGCGTTCCAGTGCGGCTTCTGCACCCCGGGCCAGCTCATGTCCGCCGCGGGCTTCCTGAAGGAGCCGTGGCCGGCGACCCCGGAGGGGATCCGGGAGGGGATGTCGGGCAACCTGTGCCGCTGCGGCGCCTACTGTGGAATCGTGGCGGCGATCACCGAGGTGAGGGGCTCGGCGGGCACACCGGGGACATGAAGGACATATCCTACCTACAGGCCGACACCGTCGCGGGGGCGCTGGACGCCGCCCAGAGGAATCCCGGCTCCATGTACCTCGCGGGGGGAACGACGGTCGTGGACCTTCTCCGGGAGGGCGTGTTTGTGCCCGACGTCGTCGTGGACATCAATTCGCTCCCGCTTCGCGAGATCCGCGTCGACCGCGACTTCACGAGCATCGGGGCGATGGTGTCCAACTCGGACCTCGCATGGAATCCCGCCATCCAGGCCATGTTCCCGGCGGTCTCGCAGGCGTTGCTTTCAGGAGCGGCCGGCCAGATCCGGAACATGGCGAGCACCGGGGGAAACCTTTTGCAGCGCACGCGATGCCCGTACTACAGGGATGTTACCGCGTCCTGCAACAGGCGGTCGCCCGGGACCGGCTGCGCCGCGCTCGACGGGTTCAACCGGAGCCACGCGATCCTGGGCGGAAGCGACCAGTGCATCGCGACCCATCCCTCGGACTTCGCCGTGGCGCTCACCGCGTTTGACGCCCGCATCCAGGCGCTGGGCCCGGACGGCGAACGGGAGATACCGATCACCGAGCTTTACCTGAAGCCGGGCGGCACGCCCGAGCGCGAGACCGTGCTCCGGCCGGGCGAGCTGATCATCGCGGTCAGGCTCCCGCACCCCGCGACGGCGCGGCGTTCCCTCTATCTGAAGGTCAGGGACCGCCAGTCCTTTGAATTTGCGCTGGCATCCGCCGCGGTCGCGGCGGACGTCGGCCCGGGCTCCATGACGAATGTGCGAATCGCGCTCGGAGGGGTGGGGACGGTGCCTTGGCGTGCCAGGGAGGCGGAGGACGCCCTCGAGGGGCGCGCCCCGTCGGAATCGGCGTTTTCCGCCGCCGCCGACGCCGCCCTCGCGGGCGCGTGGCCACGGCGCCACAACGCCTTCAAGGTGCCGCTTGCAAAACGGACGCTTGTCACCGCCCTCCAGCGCCTGGCGGCATTGTCATGACAACGCCCTCGCTAGGCCGCGAAGTCGTGCGCAAGGACGGCGTCAAGAAAGTGACCGGCACCGCGTCCTACGCGGCGGACGTGCGCCTGCCCAGGATGGCCTACGCGTCCCTCGTCCAGAGCACGGTGGCCGCCGGGCGGCTCCGCGGGCTTGACTGCAGCCGCGCGAGGGCCGCGCCCGGCGTGGTCGCCATCGTGACCCCCGAGAACGCACCGCGGCTCAAGCCGCCCGGAAGCATGGCGACCGGGGGTGAATTCGCGGAGCATTTTTTCCCGCTCCAGGACCCGGAGATCTTTTTCTGGGGCCAGTACCTCGCCGTCGTCGTGGCCGACACGCCGGAGAGGGCGGAGGACGCCGCGGGCATGGTCAGGCCGGATTACGAGCCCGCCCCGTTCGAGGTCGACATGGAGAATCACCCGTCCCAGGTCTACGAGCCGGCAACGGTCTTCGGGACCCAGAAGCTTCAGCTCAAGCGCGGGGATTTCGACGCGGGCAGGGCGGAGGGCGCCGTGGAGGTGGCCGAGACCTACCGGACTCCCTACCTCAACCACAACCCGATGGAGCCGCATGCGACGGTGGCTGACTGGACGGACGATCTCCTGACCCTTTACGAGCCGACCCAGTGGGTGATGGGACTTCGCTCGGTCGTCTCCAAGTCCTTCGACCTGAAGCCTGAAAAGGTGCACATCGTGTCCCCGTTCGTCGGAGGAGGCTTCGGATCCAAGGGCTTTTCCTGGCCGCACTCCCTGGCCGCGGCCATGGCGTCGAGGGAGGCCCGCAGGCCGGTGAAACTCGTCCTGACAAGGGCGCAGCTCTTCACGAGCGTCGGCCACAGGGGCCCGACGCGACAGGAACTTGTCCTTTCGGCAAGAAGCGACGGGACCCTGACCGCCGTCGGGCACGCGACGTACACGCAGACATCGATGAAGGGAACCCACGTCGAATCCTGCGGCCTGGCGACGTCCATGCTCTACAAGTGCCCGAACCTCCGGGTCTCGCACCGGGTTGCCCGCCTCAACACCGGCACCCCATGCCCGATGCGGGCTCCCGGCGAGGCTCCCGGGACATTCGCGATCGAGTCGGCGATGGATGAGCTGGCGGCAAAGCTGGGAATGGATCCGATCGCCCTGAGGATCCACAACCACGCGGACGAGGATCCCCAGAAGAAGAAGCCCTGGTCGTCCAAGCACCTCCTGGAATGCTACAGCAGGGGCGCGGAACTCTTCGGATGGGACCGCCGCCAGCGGGAGCCCGGCTCCATGCGCGAAAAGGGGGAGCTGGTCGGCCTCGGGATGGCGACCGCGACGTACCCCGCCAATCGCCGCGACGGGACCGCCGCGGTAAGAATCTATGCGGATGGCCGCGTCGTCGTCCGTTCCGCGACCCACGACCTGGGGACGGGGACCTACACGACGCTCGCGCAGGTCGCCGCGGACGCCCTCGGCGTGCCGGTGGAGCGGGTGTCGTGCGAGCTCGGCGACTCGCTCCTCCCGAAGGCCGGGGTGTCCGGAGGCTCCTCGACCAGCGCCAGCGTCGGCCCGGTGGTCCAGGAGGCTGCGCAAAAGCTGAGGAAGAAGCTGGAGGGATTTGCATTGCTACAGGAGGCGGTCTCAAAATCGGGCGAAGGTTTCCTCGAGGAGAAGGCCGAGCACGGCGCGCTCGCGGCGGCTGCCGCGCAGCTCCTCGACAAGGGGCCCTCAGCGCACTCGTTCGGCGCCCAGTTTGCGGAGGTCCGCTTCAATCCCGAGACGCGCCAGGTCCGCGTCAGCAGGATGGTGGCCGTCATCGACGCGGGCCGCATCATGAACCCGCTGACGGCCCGCAGCCAGATACAGGGGGGAATCGTATGGGGAATCGGCATGGCGCTCATGGAACGGACGGACTGGGACCAGGCGCGGGGCGCGCCGGCCACCCGGAACCTTGCCGACTACCTGGTGCCGGTGAATGCGGACATCCCCGACATCACGGTGGAGTTCACGGACCACCCGGACCTCCAGTTCAATTCCCTCGGCGTGAGGGGCGTCGGGGAGATCGGCATAACCGGCAGCGCGGCCGCGGTCGCGAACGCGGTCTACCATGCCACGGGCGTGAGGGTCCGCGACCTTCCGATCACCATAGACAAGCTGGTCGCCTAGCGTGGCTGCGTGCGTTCGGCCCGGGACTCCCTTTCTCGCCAGGGATTCTGGCAACCCGAGGTAACTTTATGAGCCGCCTGTCGTCCTCACTAGGTAATACCATGAAGACCATGACCGGAAGGACGTTGATAGCTCTTGGAGTCGCAAGCTGCCTGGGAATTGGCACCGCCGTGTACGCGCAGACGAACGCGACGGCCCTGCCGCCGCCGCCTTCGCCGCCGCCGCCGCCGNNGCGGCGGCCACCCCGCCGGCGGTCGGCCATTCCCTGTCGGAAGCCCCATCGAGGGGCCAATGGCGCGCTCGCATGAGGCTGGCCATGCGCTGGAATCGGATGAAAAGGCTGGCCCATCGCCTCCGCCTGGACCCGACGCAGCGGCTGGCGTTCCGGCATATTCACGCAAAGGCCATGGCCGAGATCTGGGCCGCGCGCGCCGACGAGCACCTGACAGCGGACGAGCGCGGGGCGCGGATCAAGGCTGCGGTCGAGGCGGGGCGCACCGAGTTTCGGAACATGCTCGCGCCCGAGCAGCGCGAAAAGCTTGATCGAATCGAGAACCGCAGGGCGCGCACGCTGCTCGGCATGTGACTGGCCCGTTCGGGGGGAAGTCTAGGGTCCGGCGAGCGGCTCGCCCCGGCCCGCATCGCTTTTCCAATTCGGATTTTCCTCGAAGACATTGATATTGTCCGAAGTGAAGGCCAAGTGGCCAGACTGAACGTTGCCCCCGATCACATAGATGGCCCGGCCGACCGTAACCGCCACGCTGTTCCTGGCTCCTTTCTCGCCGATGTCGAAATCGTCGGATCGGCCGGTGCCCACGTCGTAGGCCATGGCCCTGTTGCTGTCGATGAAGGCGCCCAAGAGGAATACCCATCCATTGAGGGCAGCCACGGCGCTGCCGCCCATTGGCTCGTCGAGCGGCGGCAAGAAGTCCCATTTCCCTTCGCGCAAGTCCAGCGCCTGCACGTCAGCGATGTCCCCGCGCATGCGCGTGGCACGCATGTCGCCCCTGAAGCCGCCTGGAAAGACGATGCGGTGATCGACGGGCACCGCCTGGCCGTCCGCCGCGGACAGCATCTCCGGGCCGTTCGTCCAAGTCTGCGTGGTGGCATCGAAGACGTCGACCTTCGTCGTCGAGCTGGGAGGCGTGATGGAACCACCCATCACATAGATTCGATTTCCAACGACGACCGTGGCAAAACCCCTGCGGGCGTGGGGCATGGAAGGCCCGTCAGACAGGGTCTTCCCGGCGATATCGTAGACCTGCATTGTGTGAAGGGTGGCGTACTTGGCGTCGCCACCCATGATATAGATCTTCCCTCCGACCAGCGCCGCCCCGAGAAATCCGCGCTGAAACACCGTCTGGGTGAGCATGACGCATTCATGGCTGTGAAGATCGAAGCGGACAATGTCGCCCAGGAAGCTGTGCCGGCCTCCCTTTTCCTCGCCACCGATGACGTAGATGGCTTCGTCGTCAGCCACGGCCGCGACGCCGGAGCGGGGCCCAGGCAACGGATAGGTCGCGGTGCAGACCAGGGGGTTATCCCCGCCCTTGATCCACTCTCGTCCAATCGAGGTGGTCACTTGGGCTGAGGAGGAGGCATCGGCGATCCACAGGTTCACCCTTTGATTCGGTTCGTCCCGGAGGACGAGCTGATAGGTTGCGCCTGGCTGCGCCCTGAGCATGAAGCGCGCCCTGGTGGAGGCGCCGTTCCGGGAGTAGCTCACAAGGACATCATGCAGGCCCGGCGTCAGCGGCAGGTCCGCTGCCCCGCGGGGAGGCGACCCGTCGACGACCATGATAGCTCCGGGCACTTGCAGCATGGTCGCCGGCGCCCAGGCGGTGGCGGGTAGCCCGCGAGATTGGAGCACCAGCGCGGCGATCTTGACGCTGATACGGGAAGCCAGATCCTCGAGCGAAACCCCCAAGTCGCCCTGAACCGATTCGCCGTAGACTCGGCCCGTGTCGGCGTCGATGACCTTTGCGACGATCGTGGCGTTCCGGCCGGCGAAGATCATGCGCCCGTTAACCAGCGCGACGGCACCCACCCGGCGGCCCAGCCGCCCGGCGGCATCGGGCGCGATCGATTCGGCGGTGTTGAAGCGCGGCTGGGGGGAGAGCCCTGAGAGTCTGTCCTCCGGGACGGAGGAAACCGGCGACAGCGTCGAAAGATCGGCCGCCACGAGGCGCGCGAAGCGGGCGCCCAGCTCGGGCCGAACATCGGCCGACACCTCAAAATTGAATACGGCCACAGGCAATTCACCCGGAGGGCTCTGCGCGACCAGGGACGCCCCGGAGAGAGCGGCCGCCCATAGCGAAAGGAACGTTGCTTTCATGAGAATCAGGAGAAACTAGAAGACCTTCGGGAGCAGCCGGGCCTCCACGCGCATTCCATCGGTGGCGGCCGGCTTCCCGCGGTTCGTCCAGAGGAAATCCTCGCCCACCAGCATCACCTGGCCCTCCGGATTGGCGAGCACTTCAATGTCTCCTCCGCCAAAGCGGAAACTTTGGCCGCTGAAGATGACGAGGGAGCGGCGATGCCCGCTCTCGTAGATTTCCACCCAAACAGGCAGCGACGGCGGAACATCCCTTTCCTTGGACAACACCAACCGAAGACCGTTGCCGTCCTGCTCGATGGCCTGGAGGCGGCCGAGATAACGGGGAAGGGCTTCGTAAAGCGCCTGCCCGCTCTTGAGCCTGGAGTACGCATCGAGCGCCTGGGCTGGCCGGTGCCAGAGAAAGAATCCGAGGACAACGCCACCCACCGCGGTTCCGACCGCGACCGAGGCGGGGAGCCATCCCATTCGCCTCCGTTCCGCCGGCGGCCGTTCGGTCCCGAGCCGCCGCTTCACCGACTCGGGAAAATTCGCCCAATACGCTGCGCCGCGGTCGGGCACATTCGCCGCCCTGAGGTGTTTTTCCAAGTCGGGAGGCTTCATTGGAAATCTTCGTCCGAAAGGATCCTCGCCAGCCGACGGCGAGCCACGAACGCCCTCCATGAGACCGTTGCTTCGGCGCAGCCCAAGGCCGTCGCGGCTTCCGCGTGGCTCATGCCGTTGCAGACCGTGAGCACGATTGCCGCGCGCTGCTTTGCCGGCAATCGCATAAGCGCTGATTGGACGCGTTCGCCCGTCGCCTCCGGAGGGGATTCCCGCGCGGACTGCTCCTCTTGAGCCCAGACGCGCTGTGCGTGATCGCGCCGGGATTCGCGGCCCCGCCAATCCAGGCAGAGGTTGAGCGCGATTCGATAGAGCCAGCTCGAGAACTTCGCATCGCCACGAAAGGTATGGAGGCGCGCGAAAGCCCGGACAAAGGTTTCTTGGGCGAGGTCTTCGGATGCGGTCATCGATCCGGTCATTCTGTACGTGAGGTCATGGATCATGCGTTGATAGGTTTGGACTAGGGCGCCAAAGGCATCCGGATCTCCATGGCGACTCCGCGCCACCCAGACGTCTTCTTCCGAGTCAGTCATTCATTGATTTTGAGATATAAGACTGATTGCGGGGCCAAACCTTTGATCAAACCGAAATTTATGATGGGGGATGCCCTGGCACATGCGTCCAGGCTTTCGCGGGCTTCGAGCGCGAATCACTTGAACCCGTCAGGCATCAATCATTTACGTAACGACGGCCGGATTCCACCTCAATGCCCAGTCGCGGCGGCAATTGCCTGGGTTCGGCGCCTACAATCATGCAAAACAGGTTTTTCCACCTATTGCCGATCCGCACTTCCCTGCCGCTTTGCGGACACTCCTCAGCACGGGCCGCGCGCTGAATGGCCTCCCGCCGTGGCCCTTTGAAGCGGCGAAAAACCTAGCTCTGCCGCATCGGCATGATGACGCAGATGAAGTTGTCGAGCGTCTTGAAGACGCCGGGGCTCACCTCGTCCTTCAACTCCAGGAACACCTCGTCCTTGGTCAGCGCGCGCAGCGGATCGATGACGAACGCCGGGTTGAACGCGACCTGAAGGTCTGGGCCGCTGTACCCTATCGCCATCGATTCGTGGGCCTCCCCGAAATCCGGGCTCTGCGCGGTGATCTCAAGCAGGTTGCTCGTCAGCTTGATCCGGACCGAGTTCGACTTCTCCGAGCACACGAGCGCCGCCCGGTGGACGCATTGCAGGAAGAGCTCCCGCTCGAGCTTGATGCGCTGGTGGGTCTCCTTGGGGACGACCTGCTGGTAGTTCGGGTAGCTCCCCTCGACCACCTTGGAGTAGAGGTATACGCTGTCGATGAGCCCGCTCTCGTCCTTGTCCGTCGCTATCTGGAACGCGCAGCGCCGGTCGTTGAAGTTGATCTTCACCTTGTCCCCCTTGTCGAGGATCCGGGCGAGCTCGTTCACCGTCTTCGCCGGCAGGATGATCGCGCCCGTTCCCGACGAGGGCACCTCCATGTCCTTGGAGATCAGTGCGAGACGCCGCCCGTCCGTCGCGACAAGCGAAAGGCTTCCCTCCTTGAAGTTGAAGTAGACGCCGTTGAGCGTGTACCGCGTCTCGTCCTGGGACTGGGCGTACGAGACGCTCCTGAGCATCGCGGCCAGCTCGGACTGCTGGAGGGTGTGGGCCTTCTCGTCGCCAAATTCCGGCAGGGGGGGGAAATCATCCTTGGCCATCCCCATGATCCTGAACGTGGACCCGCCAGAGGTGAGCTTGACCTGGTGATTTGGGGACGCATCCACCGTGACATCGGTGTTGGGCAACTCGCGCACGATGCTTGCGAGGCGCTTCACCGGGAGCGTCACCGCGCCCCCTTCCTTGACGTCGGCCTTTATCTTGCACCGGATGCCAAGGTCCAGGTTTGTCGTCGTGAGCGAAAGCTGGTCCTTTTCCGCCTCGATGAGCACATTGCTCAGGATCGGCATGGTCGCCTTCGACCCGACGACATTGAGCACCTGGGAGAGGCCGTTTGCGAAGTGATCGCGGTTGGTCTTGAATTTCATGGGTCCGGAGCGGGATCCCGGTGGAAAGCGGGAGAAGCTAACAAAGTCCAAATGACTGTAGACTCAATAATGAATTAAAGCAGTAGTCGTATAAGGCGCTCGAATCACCAGCAACCTGGCCGGCTGGCTCGGCAAAGCAGCCATTTTCGCCCGTGAGCAATTCCCCGGGCGATGTGTGCAAAGGGCAGGTTACTCGCAGGCGGCCAGTTGCTCGGAAACCGCACACACGATCCCGACAGGATGTTCGCATCGGGGGAAAAGCGGCTCTCAGCGGGGGATCTTGGCGGGGCGGGACCTCCGCCAATGGCGAATCAACCCGAAAAAAATGTACATCAGGAACAACCCCAGCAGGGCAACCTCCCTGAAGCGCAGGACAATCCCCACGAGCACCAGCAGAACGACAAATGTTCGCAGCCGCGTCTGCGTCTGCAGGTCGAGGTTCTTGCCGCTCGGGTACCGGTAGGAGCTCATCATCAGGAAGGCGATCAGCAGCATCAGGAAGGGAAGGATGAGCGCGAACCAGCTGAGCGACTTGTCGGCGTCGTCCAGCTTGAGGAGGAAAAGGACGAGCGACGCGACCGTGCCGGCAGCCGCGGGCACGGGCAGGCCGACGAAATCCTTGCTCGCCTCCTTTTTCCCCCGGTGGAGCAGGGGGTTGGTGATGACGTTGAAGCGCGCAAGCCGCATGGCCGCGCACAGGAGGTAGACGAACCCGACGAACCACCCGATCTCCCTGAACCACGGAAACTGCTGCGAGGGCGCGAGGATAAGGCAGAACATGAGGAGCGCGGGCGACAGGCCGAACGAGACGACGTCCGCCAGGGAGTCGAACTCGGCGCCGAAAAGCGACTCCCGGCCGCCCATCCTCGCGAGGCGCCCGTCCAGCATGTCGAACAGCGAGGCGCCAAAAATGAAGTAGACCGCGTACCGGTAGTGCTCCCCCGAGGTCGCGTCGAGGTAGAGGCCGTTCTCCGCGGTTGCCGCGAGCCTTGCGTGGATGCAGTTCACGACGGCCATGAATCCGCAGAACAGGTTGCCCGCGGTCATCAGGTTCGGCAGGATGTATATCCGGCTCGCCTGGGCCTCGTTGTAGGGGTCCTCGCGCGCCGCGAGGTCGGCGGCGGCGCGCGGGTCCTGGTTGCGCCTTGGGAAGATCATTTCGTGAGGCTTTCGAGGTATTTCCAGAATTTCGAATGCTGCTCGGCGAGCTGCTGCTCGGAAACGGGCAGCCCGTTGCGCAGCAGGAAATCCTCGAGCGAATTCCGGTGGAGTATGTAGTTCACGTGGAGGATGTCGCCATTGGCGTCGAAGTAGAACCGGTGCTCGCCCGCCCTCAGCCGGTAGAAGGGCTTTCCGCGCCGCTGGAAGCGCCCAAGCGGCTCCCGCGGGTGCTCCAGGTCGGCCGCCTTGAGGCTGCTGATGGGCTCGACGAGCTCGAGCTGCGCCATCGTGTCGAGCTTGTTCAATTCCCGCATGGCTTGCTCTGAAAAGGTAACCTGATACATCGGTCGTTTTGGGTGTAAACCCGCCCGGGTTGCCCGCAACGCTATTCCTCGCAAATCGATGTCAGAAAAGTCCGTCACGTTGTCCGACATCACGGCGGCCCGCCGTCGGATAAAAGGCGGCGTCATCGTGACGCCGTGTCCGGAATCGATTCCGCTTAGCGAAATCACTGGCGCGCGAATCGTTTGCAAACTCGACAACTTCCAGCGGACGGGGTCGTTCAAGGAAAGGGGCGCCCGAAACGCCCTCCTGCTTCTCCCGGCGGCGAGCCGCCTGCGCGGGGTGGTCGCCGCGTCGGCCGGCAACCACGCGCTCGGGCTGGCGTATCACGGGCGGCTCCTTGGAATCCCGGTCACCGTGGTCATGCCTGAATTCGCGCCATTGATCAAGATAACGACCTGCCAGCGGCTGGGGGCGCGCGTGATCCTCCACGGGGGCGATTTCGCGGACGCGCGCGCGGAGGCGAACCGCTTTGTCGAGGGGGAGGGGCTGACCTATGTGCACGGGTTCGACAATCCGGACATCATCGCGGGCCAGGGGACGCTCGGCCTGGAGATCCTCGAGCAGGTGCCCGACGTCGAGGCGATTGTTTGCCCGGTTGGGGGCGGGGGCCTCCTGGCCGGGCTTTGCGTGGCGGTCAAGTCGCTCAGGCCCCGCGTGGAGGTCATCGCGGTGGAAAGCGTCTCGACGGGCAACCTCACCGCGGCGCTCAGGGCCGGCCGCCCTGTCCGCGTGCCTAGGCGCGCCACGCTCGCAGACGGACTGGCGACCCTCACGGTGGGGGAGAATGCCTTCGGCCTCATCCGCGGCCGCGTGGACCGCGTGGCGCGCGTCGAGGAAAAGTGGATATCCCTCGCGATCCTCCGGATGCTCGAGCTCGAGAAGACGGTGGTCGAGGGGGCCGCGGCGACGCCCCTCGCCGCCATGATGTCGGGGGGGATAAGGGGCCTGCGGGGAAAACGGGTCGCGCTCGTCGTCTGCGGCGGCAACATCGACCCGGTCATCCTGAGCCGGGTCATCGAGAAGGGACTGGTCCATGACGGGCGGCTCGCGCGCTTCACGGTCAGGATAAGCGACAGGCCCGGCGGCCTCGCCGAACTCTGCCGGGTGATAGCCTCCTGCGGCGCAAGCATCAACCAGGTCGCGCACGACCGGGCGTTCAGCGGCCCCGACGTGAGCGCGACCCATGTCACCTGCACGGTCGAGACGCGCGACAGGCAGCATATCGCGGCCCTTCGCCGCGCGCTCAGGAGGGCCGGCTTCCGCACGTGACGCTCAGGCTGTCCGCCCGTCTGGTCTGCCTCGGCCTGCTGGCGGCTTCGCGGGCGCCGGGCGCCGGGACGACGGAGCTCGACGTGCCCGTTTTCGAGGGGGGCTACGGCACGGCGTTCTACGAGGACACCGCGCGGCAGTTCGAGGCCCTTCGGCCCGGGGTCAGGGTCCACGTGTACGGCAATCCGCGGATCCAGGACCAGGTCAGGATCCGGATCATCGACGGGCACCCGCCGGACGCGACGTCGGCGCCGTACATACTCTGGCCCTCCCTTGTCCGGGCCGGGAAGATGGTCGACCTGCGCCCCTACCTCGACGGAAGGAACTGGGAGGGCGATGCCCGGTGGGGCGACACCTTCATGCCGGGCTCGCTCGATTCGTGGAGGATCAGCGGCGGCGTGTACGGGCTTCCCTTTGTCTATTCCTGCTGGGTTCTCTTCTACAACCGGGGGTTGTTCCATGCGCACGGCTGGCAGGAACCGCGGACATGGGACGAGTTCTTCGCCCTGTGCGGGAAGATCCGGGCGGCGGGAATCGCCCCGGTCAGCCTTCCGGGCACGCGCTGGCTCTATCCCGACGCGTTTTTCCGGGCCGCCTACCACAACCTCGCCGGCCCCGCGGGATGGGGCGCGATCAGCGAGCTCAAGCCCGGCGCGTGGACGGATCCAAGGATCATACGCAGCGCGGAAATCCTGCAGCGGGTGACTCGCGACGACGTCCAGCGGGGATGGGAAGGGGAGACCGCGCAGGGCGCCGAGCTCCTTTTTCTAGAGGGCCGCGCGGCCATGACGGCGTCGGGATCATGGTTCTTCAACGAGATGGCCGGAAAGATCCCGAGGGGGTTCGACGTGGGAACGATGAATTTCCCCGTGTCCGCGGACGGCGTCGCCGACCCCTCCACGATCCAGGCGGGAAGCGACTGCTTCTTCGTCTTCAACACGGGCGATCCCGCCCGGGTGCGGCTGACCATCGATTTCCTCAGGTTCCTCACCTCGCGCGCGCGGGCCGAGGCGTTCGTCCGCCTGACCGATGCGCCGGTCGCCGTCCGGGGCGTGCCGGCCTCGGCCTATTCGGCGAGGATGCGCGACACCGCGGCGATGATCGCGGGCGCGGGGGATTCCTTCAACATGCCCCAGGTGATGATGCTGACGCCGGTGATCCGGCAGGTGCGGGTCGACGCGACGCGGGGCCTGATGAACGGGCGGCTGGACCCCCGGGAGTTTGCGCGAAGGCTCGAGCTCGCGGCCGCCGACGACCGCGCCCGGATCGCCGAGCCCGACCGCATCGACTACCGGCATCCCTACCTGGGGACGGCGATGATCGTGGCGCTGGCTTCGCTCGCCACGTGGCTCGCCCGCGGGCGCCTGGGACAGGCGTTTGGAGGGGCGGCCGCCGCCTCGGCGCCCCGCGACGGTGACGCCTCGGGCTTCGGGAGGCTCCGCCCGCCGATGGCGGCCGGTTTCGTGGGGCCGGCCTTCCTCCTCTACGCGGCGCTTATGCTGGCGCCCGCGTTTGTCGCCTTCCTGTGGGCGTTCAGCCACTGGGACGGGATCGGCCCCAGGACCTGGGCGGGACTCTACAATTTCAAGTCGCTCCTCTTTGAGGGCGACGTCCTGTGGACCGCGCTCGGCAACAACCTCTACCTGATGCTGGTCCCCGCCCTGTTTGTCGTGCCGCTCGCGCTCCTCTTCGCCGTCCTGATCCACCGCGGCGTGTGGGGGGCCGGCGCGTTCCGGATGATACTCCTTTTCCCGAACCTCCTCGGGGGGATCGCCGCCACCCTGATCTGGCTCACCGCGTACCAGCCGCATGGCGGGCTCGTGAACGCGGGGCTGGTCGCGCTCGGGAACGCCGTTGGCTCGGACTGGCTGCGGTCATTCGCGGACTACCCGTGGCTGTCCGAGGAGCATCTCTACGCGGCGCTGATTCCCATCTACGTCTGGATGGCGTGCGGGTTCAACCTGATCCTCTACCTTGCGGCCATGGAGGGGATCGATCCCCAGCTGTACGAGGCCGCGGACATCGACGGGGCCTCGGTCCGGATGCAGTTCTTCACCATCACGCTCCCGCTGATCCGGGAGATCGTGGCGATATCCGTGGTGTTTCTCGTGATCGGCGGCCTGAACGCCTTCGAGATGGTCTGGCTCCTCACGTCGCAGGATCCCTCCGCCTCGATGCAGACGCTCGGAACGCTCCTCGTGACGACGATGTTCAAGGACTTCGACATCGGCCGCGCGGCCGCGCTCGCCGTCATCCTGTTCTCGCTGGTGATCGTGGGCAGCGCCGCGGTCCTGCGCGGATTGAGGAGCGATCCGGTCGAAACCTGACCCGCATGTACGCTTCCCGAGCCCGCACGTTCCGTTTTTCCAGGGGCGTCGCGTTCATCGCCCTCCTCGGATATTCGGCGTGGCTCGTGTTCCCCATGCTCTGGGTCGGCTACTCGTCGCTCAAGAGGGACGACGCGATCTTTCGCGACACGTTCGCGCTGCCGACGGCGGCCAGCCTGGACGCAGGCAACTACGGGCGCGCCTGGAAACAGGCGCATTTTGCGGAGTATTTCACCAACTCCGTGATCGTGACGGGCGCCTCCGTGGCCCTGATCGTCGCGCTGGGGGCGATGGCCGCCTACGCGCTTGCGCGGTTCGCCCACCCCGCCGGCAGGGTCGTGTTCGCGCTCATCGTCGCGGGGCTCACCATACCCGCCCAGCTCTCGATCGTCCCGCTCTTCTTTGNNATCTTCTTTGAGCTTCGCTCCGCGGGGCTCCTCAACTCGCGGCTTGGGCTCGTTCTGGTGTACACGGCGAACGGACTGCCGTTCGCCGTCTTCATCCTGGCGGGCTTTTTCCGGTCGCTGCCGCGCTCCCTCTACGAGGCCGCGGTGGTTGACGGCTGCGGCGAATTCTCGGCTTTCTGGAGGGTGCTCCTCCCGCTCGCCAGGCCGGGGCTGGTGACCGTGGCCATCTTCCAGTTCATCGGGATATGGAAGGAGTATTTCTTTGCGTTCATGCTCGTGAGCGGCGACGCGGCCGGCTCGGCCCGGACCCTGCCGCTCGGTCTCGCGAACCTGTCGATTGCGGCCGAGTACCGGACGGAATACGGCATGCTTTTCGCAGGAATCATACTCGTCACGCTCCCGATCCTGCTCGTCTATGTTGCGCTTCAGCGCCAGATCGTGCGCGGGATCGCGGCCGGCGCGCTCAAGGGTTGAGCCGCGCGGTCGCTAGCGGTTGGGGGATTGGGCGGCCCTGTCGGCTTCCCTGATGCTGGCGGCGACCGCCTTTGCGACCTTGCGCCCTCCCGAGGCCATGTAGTGCCCGGCATCATAGAAATCGTCCGCCGTGAAATCTGCGTCGGGAAGTTCGACCACCCTGTACCCGACGCGCTCGAACGCCTGCTGCCCCACGCGGTACATCAACTCGTGGCGCTTCCAGTCGTCCGCGGTGAACGTCTGCATGAAATAGGGATTGAAGCGCATGAAGACGAGGTAGCATTTCGACTTCAGGTCGTCGGGAAACATGCCGACGCTCAGCTGCGAGATGAGGCCGAACGCGGGGGGATCGAGCTTCAGCTGGCCATCCTTGTCCGGGAGGAACCCCTTTGCGGCGAAGTCCTTGTTCCAGGCCTCGTAGCGCTGGACGTAGCCCTGGTCCTGCCGGAAAGCCCGCTGCTCCTGCGCCAATTTTGCGTTGAACGGGTCGGCATACGTCCGCCGGGCGGCGGTCATCGTCTCCGACGCGTGGTCGCTCCATACGGTGAAGAACCATTTGTACCCGACGTACGTCCAGAGGTCGCAGGCGTAGGAGAACTGATCCGTCCATTTCCCCAGGTGCAGTTCCAGGCCGGCCGGGTCCTTGCGCTCGCGTCTCGCCATTTCCCGCACCTGGTCCGACCACGGGGCGGGGAGGGCGAGCATGCCCTTGTAATAGGCGTCCCAGAAAACATACCGGTAGATCTCCCCGCCGTCGACGTCGTCTACCACCACGGGGCTGGCATTGGCGACAAAGGAGATCCTTGGGTATTCCCTGGCCAATGCCTGGAACGCGACCCCGGCAAACGGGGTGATCCCACCCCAGTTCATGGCGTAGTTGACGACGCAATAGTCGTCCCCGAGCAGCCGCTGCAGCTCAAGGGTCCACAGTTCATCCGGATTCTGCCCGGCGCCCCGAAAGTAGGATGCCCCGCCGACCACCACCAGGTGCTTGTCCCGCGGCACCGTGTGCTCGACATGCGAGACCAGCTCGGAGGCCGTCGGATAGAACAGGGCCGTAGGCGATATGAGGTCATGGAAGCGGCGGAAGTTCTCGAGCATGGGAAGCCTGCTCACGACGCGCCCCGCCAGGCAGCACAGGCCGAACCCAACCGCCACCCCGATCAGGAGCGGCCGCGCGGGAAGCGCGGCGATGAACCCGCCTCCCGGGCCGGCGGGATGCGCCCCGTGCCCGCTCCAGTCGGGGGAGCTGGGCGGCGCCCCAAACGGAGCGTCCGGAAAACCGCCTTGGGGTTCGGGATTCATCATATGGGTGGATTCCTCGAATCGCGGTGGTGGCGCTCAGAATGCGACATATATGAAGGGCTTGGACGGCAGCGAATAGCGGTACAGCAGATAGTGGAAGAAGGCGCCGATCAGCAGGCCCAGGACAAGTGCGGCGAGCGCCCGTGCCCTCCCTCCCTTCTGTCTGTTTTCCGCCCCGGGTTTCATCGGCTAGTCGTCAAGAGCAGTTTCAGCATCTGCCAGGCCTCCGCGAATGGATAAAAGAAGAAAAGCCAGCCTATCAGGACGAAGACCAGCGTGAGAGCCCATCCCACGGGCGGGAAGCGGGCAAAGAATGCGGCGAGCGCGAGCCCCGGCCGGCCAAGCGCGGCCTCGTAGTTGGAACTGATCGCCAGACCCGCGCCATGATAGAGTCCCCAGAAAGCGAAGTTCCAGGCGGGGCCATGCCACAGGCCGACCAAGGCAAAGGCGACAAACCCGTTGACGACCTTCCGTGCCAGGCCGCTCCGGCCCCCACCCAGCGGGATGTAGACGTAGTCCCGGACCCAGGTGCTCAGCGAGATGTGCCAGCGATGCCAGAACTCGGTCACGCTCGTGGCGAGGTAGGGCCAGCGGAAGTTCTCCGGAAGCGACACCCCCATCATCCGGCCCAGCCCGATCGCGATGTCGCTGTACCCGCTGAAGTCGAAGAGGATTCGGATGCCGATTGCGAACAGGAACTCCCACCGGCTGGGGAGGGTCAGGTGGGCGTATTTCGGCTGCCAGAAGCGCAATCCCTCGGTCACATTGTCGGCTATCGCCACCTTCTTGAAGAGCCCGAGCGCGACGCGCATGACGCCCAGCTTGACGTCATCGACCGTAACGGCGACGAGGCCCGAGCGAAGCGACGCGAGGAAGGGCTGATAGCGCTTGATCGGCCCCGCAACAAGCGACGGGAAAAAGAAGGTGAATGCGCAGAAGTGGGCCGGATTGCGGATCGACGGGGAGCCCTTGTTCACGTCGTACAGGTAATGGACGAACTCGAACACAAAGAAGCTCACCGCAAGCGGCGGCGTGATCGGCAGGAATGCGGACGCAAGGCGGTCCGTATGCTGGCCCCATGCCGGGTTCGCCAGCGCGACGATATTCAGCGCGACAAAGTGGGTGTACTTGTAGAAGACGAGGGCGAGAACCGGGAGGACCATCGCCGCGTAGAGGACCGGCCTCCATCGCAGCAGGCCGGCGGCGTACGTCGTGGTCGCAAGGACGATGATCGGAAGCATCCCGGCGGCGCCCGCAAAGTGCGCGTGGAAGGTGAAGCAAGCGGCCAGCAGCAGCCCCAGCCGGAGCCAGCCTATCCGCGCCGCCCAGAACAGCGGGAAAAAGGCGCAGGCGAACACGCTGAACCAGTAGGTGGTGAAGATCATCGTTCGCCGCAGCTCTCACTTCCGCGCGCCGTTGGCCGCAGATTGAATATTCCGCGGGTTGCGCTATTCAATTTTAAAACACTTCCGGGCGCCCCTGGCGCGGGATGCATCAGCGTGGAATTGTATGTTATTGGAAGTCCGCGTTTGCCATAAGATGCGGGCATGAAGGCTCACCGCTTCCGACTGCTTCATGCCTGCGCGCTCCTGTTCGCACCGATGGCGGGCACCGCCCAGACCGCCGCGGAGCTTCCGGCGCCCCAGGCGACGGCGCTCTTCGGCGAGAAGATCCTGTATTACGACGTGGGGGCGGGGCCCACGGTGGTGCTGCTCCACGGCCTAGGGAGCAGCGCCAAGGGTGACTGGGGCCATTGCATCATGCCGCTCGCGGCGCACCACCGCGTGCTGGCGCTCGACCAGCTCGGCTTCGGGGGCTCGGACAAGCCGTTCATCAACTATGGCATCCAGACCTGGGTGGATTTCCTGGGCGAATTCCTGAGGGAAAGGAAACCCGGCGCGTTCGCGCTCGTCGGCGAATCCCTCGGCGGGTGGGTCGCCGCCCAATATTCAATCCAGGCGCTGGGTTCCGGGCCTGCGCCCGGTCCCTCCTTCGCGCTCCCCAAGCCGGCTCGGCTCGTCCTGGCGGATGCGGCCGGCCATCGCGCGCTCGCCAAAATGATGAACGACGGCCCGGGAACGGTGAGTTCCATCGCCGGCACCAAGTCGCTCCTCGCCCTCATATTTCACGGGGAGGCATGGCGGACGGACGACGCGGTGAGGGCCTCCTTTGTGTGGAGCATGGGCAAGGGCGACACCTGGACCATCCGCTCGTTCAGCACGAATCCCGCGATCCAGGCGGAGGCCGTGGACGACAAACTGGGCGGAATCACCATCCCCACGCTGGTCGTCTGGGGCGCATACGACGGCGCGGTTCCGCTGGAAGACGGCAAGGATTTCGCGGCCCGGATCGCCGGCGCCCGGCTGATCGTGATTCCCGACTGCGGGCACGCCCCCTGCATCGAGAATCCCCCCGCATTCCTCGCGGCGGTTCAGCCTTTCCTTGACGCCGGGCCGTAGGGCCCAACCTTCCTCCCGGCCGCGGTTCGGAGAAACATGCGAATTGCCCCTGCAGGCCTGGCCCTCGTCCTGTGCCTTCCGCTCCTTGCGGCGGACCCCCCGAGCACCTTCGTGGATGGAAACGGCGTGATGCGCTGGACCGCGTCGCAGAAGGAGGTCGCCCAGTTTGGCGTAAACTACACGGCGCCGTTCGCCTATTCGTTCCGCGCCCACAGGCGCCTTGGCATCCCGATCGAGAAGGCGATCGACGCCGACGTCTACCACTTCGCGCGCCTCGGGCTTGATGCGTACCGCGTCCACGTGTGGGACCGGGAAATCAGCGACCCCGCGGGCAACCTCGTCGTCAACGAGCACGTCGAGGCATTCGACTATCTCCTCGCGAAGCTGAAGGAACGGGGGATCAAGATCATCCTGACGACGATGCAGTTTGGCGACAACGGCTACCCGGAGGGCGGCACGCCGGCGAACGGGTTCTCAAGGAAGTACGGGAAGCAGGGCTGCCTCGAGAACAGGGAGTCGTGGCCGCTCCAGGAGCGCTACCTGACGCAGTTCATGGACCACGTGAACCCGCACACGGGCCTGGCGTACAAGGACGACCCGGACATTCTCGCGTTCGAGATCTGCAATGAGCCCGGCCACTGGGACTACGCGCTCACCGTCGATTACATCAACAGCATGGCGAAGGCCATCCGGGACACGGGCTGCGGAAAGCCGATCCTCTACAACATGAGCCATGGCCTCCCGGTTTTCCAGGCGTACCTGGACGCGAATGTCCAGGGCGGGACATTCCAGTGGTACCCCTCGAACCTGGTCGCCAACCATGAGCAGTGGGGAAACTTCCTGCCCTACGTGGACGACTACCCGATTCCCTTCGCCGACAACCCGAAGTTCAGGGACAAGGCGAAGGTCTTCTACGAGTTCGATTCCGCCGACATCGGCCGGTCCTACATCTATCCGGCGATGGCCAGGTCCATGCGGAAGGCGGGCGCCCAATTCGCGACCCAGTTCGCCTACGACCCGATGTACCTGGCGGCGGAAAACACGGAATATCAGACGCACTACCTGAACCTGGCCTACGCCCCGCAGAAGGCATTGAGCATGAAGGTGGCGGGCGAGGCCTTTCGCCGGGTGCCGCTGTACAAGGACTACGGCGGCTACCCCGGGAACGCGACCTTCGAGGGAGTCCGGGTCAGCTACGGGGATGACCTTGCCGAGCTGGCGACCGACGAGAAATTCTTCTATACCAACCGGACCTCGACAAATCCGCCCGCTCCCGGGCGGCTGGCCCAGGTCGCCGGCTATGGAAGCTCGCCGATCGTCGACTATCCGGGACAGGGGGCTTATTTCCTCGATCGCCTCGAACCCGGCGTCTGGCGCCTCGAGGTGATGCCGGATGCCATCTGGGTCCGCGACCCGTTCGAGAAGCCGAACCCGGACAAGCAGGTTTCTGTCATCGCCTGGAACGAATGGCCCATGCGGATCAACCTCCCGGACCTGGGCGCGGGATTCAAGGCCGTCGGCCTGAACGATGGCAACGGATTCAACGGCAACGCGGAAGGCTCGACCCTGAGCGTCCGGCCGGGCGCCTACCTGCTGACCCGCGCCGGCGTGACGACCCGGTGGCGCCCGCAGGACAGGTGGGAAAACATCACCCTCAAGGAATTCGTGGCGCCGGCCGCGTCGGTCGACAGGACGTATGTAATCCACAAGCCGGTCGTCGAGGCGCCGGCCGGCGAGCCGCTCCGGGTGACCGCCGCCATCGTTTCGCCCGACCCGGTCGAGAAGGTCGAGCTGGTCGCCTACCTGCCCCAGCGCCCCTCGGTGACCGACCAGCGCGTTCCGCCCGGCAAGCGTGTCCAGCCGGGCGGCGGCCCGCCCGACGGCCGGAACCTGCAGACGTTCGAGATGAGCAGGACCGCGGGCTTCGGTTATTCCGCCGAGATTCCCGGGATGCTTCTCCGCCCGGGCACCCTTCGCTACCACATAGCGGTGAAGGGCCCGCGGGGATACGAGTCATTCCCCTCGGCGATGGAGGGCCGGCCCACCGATTGGGACTTCTACGGGGATCCCTGGACCGCGCGGGTCGTTCCCGCCGGGGCGCCGATCCTGCTGTTCGACGCCGTCGCGGACGCCCCAAGGATCACCGCCGACCACCGTGGCGTGCGCTATGACATCGTGCCGGCCGACAGGCCGGGCGCGAGCGCGATGGCCGTCCTGGTTGCGGACCTCGAGCTGGGGGAGCATGATCATTCCCTCCGTTTTTGCTTCAAGGACAGGATCAACGGGAGGGGCCCGGACCTGGCGCTGGCGGCCAAGATCGTCCTTTTCGGCAAGTCGGCGACCGACAAGCCCTGCGCGCTGCAGCTGGCCCTGGTCACCGCCGACGGAGTCGCCTACGGCGGAACGGTCACCGTGCCGCCCCGGTACGGCGCCCTCGAGTTGCCGATCAGCGGGCTGCGCAAGGTCCGCTCGCCGAACATCCCCCACGGATACCCCGTCTTCATCCCTTTCTGGTCCTCGGTGGGAGGGGACATTCCCCTGGAAATGAACCGGGCGGAGAGCGTCCTCGTTTCGATCGGCCCGGGCATACCCCCCGCCGAGTACGGCGACGTCCACGGCGTCGACATCGAGCGGATATGGCTGGAGTAGGGGTTTCCGGGCCGCCGTGAGACGAAAACGCCGTCCCGGGTGCGGGGCGCAGGCCGGGTGTCTTCCGAGCGAGAAGCTGGATTGCACACCGCGCCCCAAGCCCCATGCTGCCGGGTTCCCCCTAGCTTTATGAACTGTTACGGATTTGTGCTTTCTGCGGAAACTTCGCCCCATTATGGGGGTCGCATGCGCAATGCATTCCATATGAGGGGGATTCACCGGCTCATGGGCTTCCTGCTGGCGATGGCCGCCTGCGCATTGCCGGGCCGGTCCGCGCAAGTGCCGGACCGTGCCGCCTTTGCCGGGAGCATCCGGGAGATTCCATCGTCGTCGGCCGGGGGCACGCATGCGGCGACGATTTCCCGGATGGTCCTGAACGCCGACGAGCACTCCGCGACCCTCACCTTCGAGGTGGCCCTGCGGATGCGCGCTTTCGACGGGCTGCAGGCCAGGGTGGCCCGCGGCGAGCAGATCGGGGCGGCCGAGATGGCGGCGAAGTATTTTCCCCTGGCCGCCGACCATGACCGGGTCGTCCAATGGCTGAAGTCCCAGGGTCTGGAGGTCACGCGTACCGACGACAACAGGCTCGCGATTTTTGGGCGCGGCACGGTGGACGCCGTCGCCCAGGCGTTCCAGCTGACCTTTGCCCGCGTGGCCGCGGCCAACGGCACCGAATACACGTCCGCCATCACGGCGCCCAGCCTGCCCGTGGAGATTGCGCCGGCGGTGCTCGGGATCCACGGCCTCCAGCCCCACATCCAGCGGCATCCGCTTTCGGCGATGGGGTTGCACCGCCCGAATTTGCAGGCCAATGCCACGGCGGCCTACCTGCCCGCGCAGATCGCCGCGGCCTACGATGCGACCGGGCTGACCGAGAACGGCTCGGGGCAGACGATCGCCATCTACGCCCTGGGTTATCCGGCGAACAGCGACCTCACGACGTTCTGGACCATGGCGGGCGTGACCGATTCCGTGACCGGCAATATCCAGCAGGTCCCGGTAGCCGGGGGCCCCAACGCCTCGCCCGCCAGCGACGTGATCGACGAGGTCTCGCTGGACGTGGAATGGTCCAGCGCCCTCGCGCCGGGCGCCATGATCAGGATCTACGCGGCCAACGAGGGCGATCCCGGGGAAAACGACGAGATCCTCCAGCAGGTGTACGCCGACCTCCCCAGCAATCCCGGGATGCACCAGCTCTGCATCTGCATAGGCGGCAATGAACTCGAGGTGGAGCACGACTACCTGATCATCGAGGCGCAATACATGGCCAATCTCGCCGCGGGCGGGGTGTCGGTGCTCTCCGCCTCGGGCGATGACGGCTCCAATCCCGACGGCGTGCTCCAGGTCACCTATCCCACCTCCGACCCGGACGTCACCGGGGTGGGCGGCACGAGCCTGTCGATCACGGGGACAGGGTCCGTGGCGTCCGAGTCGGCCTGGTCCGGCACCGGCGGCGGAATAAGCGCGGTGTTCAGCCGGCCGTCCTGGCAGGCCGGGACGGGGGTTCCCGCGGGGAGCATGCGCTGCGTTCCCGACGTGGCCGCGGCCGCCGACCCGAATTTCGGGGCGGAGATCGTGGTCGGGGGCAAGACCCTAGTGGCGGGGGGAACGAGCTGGGCCACGCCGGTGTGGTCGGCTTTCTGCGCACTGATAAACCAGCAGCGCGGCAGCACCGGTCCGCTCGGCCTGCTGAACCCGAGGATCTATCCCCTCATCGGCACGTCGTCCTTCCGCGACATCACGACGGGAAACAACGGGTCCTACCAGGCGACGGCGGGCTACGACCTCTGCACGGGGATCGGCGTTCCCAACGTCGCCGCGCTGCTGGCGGATTCGCTGAGCGCGAACCTTCCCGTCAACATCCCGGGCCAGCTGGGTGACCGGGTCACCACCGTCGGGCAGCCGGCGACGTTCTTTGTCGTCGGCGAGGGAACCGCGCCCCTCACCTACCAGTGGCAGCGGCTCCCGAACGGCTCCTCGACGTGGGGCGATCTCGCCGACGGCGGGTCCTACAGCGGCTCGGCCACCTCCACGCTGGTCGTGAGCGGGACGACGTCGGCGATGACCGGCGACCAGTTCCGGTGCATCGTCTCCAACGGGACGGGCAGTGTGACGAGCCCGCCCGCAAGCCTGACCGTGAACACGACCGGCGTGACGACCATGGCGGGCTGGCCGGGATCCTCCGGTGTCGTCAACGGCACGGGGTGGGGCGCCCGTTTCGACCTGCCCGGCGGCGTGCGCGTGGACGTGAGCGGGAACCTGTACGTCTCGGATTCCTACAGCAACACGATCCGGATGGTCACCCCCGCGGGCGTCGTCACCACCGTCGCCGGCATCGCGGGGATGAGCGGCAGCACGAACGGTCCCGTGGCCGTGGCGCTTTTCAACGGCCCCGGCGGCGTCGCGGTCGACACGTCGGGCAACCTCTACGTCGCCGACGACATGAACCGGACGATCCGCAAGATCTCGGGGGGGGTGGTATCGACGCTTGCCGGCACGACCGGGCAGCAGGGCGACACCGGGGACCTCTTCACCGACCCGCAAAACCTCGCCGTCGACACGGCCGGGAATGTCTACGTCGCGGACGGCGAGGGGGACGTCATTCGCAAGGTGACGCCCGCCGGCTCCGTCAGCACGCTGGCGGGAACCGCGGGCGCCTCCGGCTCGCTCGACGGCACGGGGCTGGCCGCGCAGTTTGACGACCCGACCGGGATCGCGGTGGACGCCTCGGGGAATGTCTACGTGGCGGACTTTGGGAACGACACGGTTCGGAAGATCACGCCCGCCGGGGTCGTCAGCACGATAGCCGGCGTCGCCCAGACGCCCGGCAGCCAGGACGGCCCCCTTGGCACGGGGCTGCTGAACGGCCCGGCGGGAGTCGGCGTCGACGGCTCGGGGAACGTCTATGTCGCGGATGCCGGCAACGACACGGTCAGGGTCGTGACCGCGACCGGCTACCTGTCGACCGTCGCCGGCTCGGCCGGGATTGCCGAGAACATCGACGGGCTCCAGGCGGTCGCCCGGTTCGACACGCCGGGCGACGTGGCGGTGGACGGCGCGGGCGTCGTCTACGTCGCCGACACGCTCAACAGCACGATCCGGCGGGTCATACCCGGCGTGATCTCGCCCCCCTCGATAGCGACCCAGCCGCCAAGCCGGACCGTGAATCTTGGCTCGACCACCACGTTCACGGTAGGGGTCTCGGGAACGGCCCCGTTCACCTACCAGTGGTATTACAACGGCACGGCGATCGCCGGGGCCACGGGGGCGTCGTACACCCTCACGGATGTCCAGCCGTCGGAGGCCGGCTCCTACTTCGTGTCCGTCCTGAACGCGGAGGGCACGGCCACGAGCTCGACGGCGACGCTCACGGTCTCGTTCCCCGCGGGATATCCCGACATCACCGGCCAGCCCCAGAGCACGACGGTGACCTTCGACGGAACGGCGCAGCTCGCGGTCACCGTCGCGGGCACCGGCCCGTTCACCTACCAGTGGATGCTCCAGGGCGTGGCCATCCCGGGGGCGACGGCATCCACCTACACGGCGACAACCACCGGCAGCTACACGGTCTCGGTGACCAACTCCGTCGCGTCCTCGACCAGCAGCACCGCCATCGTGAGCGCCGTGAGCCGCCTGGTGAACATCTCGAGCCGCGCGCTCGTGGGGACGGGAGGGGACATAGCCATCGCGGGCTTCGTGGTCGAGGGGCCCTCCGGGGTGAACAAGCAGGTCCTGATCCGCGGCGTCGGCCCCGCGCTCGCGCAGTTCGGCGTCACCGGCCTGCTGGCCCAGCCCTCGATCTCGCTCTACAATTCAGCCCAGGAGGTCATCGCCTCGAACACGGGCTGGGGAACCAACCCGAACGCGGCGGAGCTCGCCACGGTGATGTCCCAGGTGGGGGCCTTCGCCCTGGCGCCCGGAAGCGCCGACAGCGCCCTGCTCGCGACCGTGACGGCGGGGGCCTACTCGGTCGAGCTCTCCGGCGTCGGCTCCACGACGGGCGTGGGCCTGATCGAGGTCTACGAGGTGGACGCGTCGGATCCGACGCTCCTGGCCAACATCTCGACGCGCGCCCAGGTGGGAACGGGCGGCAACATCCTCATCGCCGGCTTCGTCGTCGAGGGATCCCAGCCCGCCGCGGTGCTGATCCGGGCGGTGGGCCCGACCCTCCAGAGTTTCGGCGTCACCGGGTTCCTGGCGCAGCCCGTCCTGACCGTGTTCAACGCGGCCGGCACGGCGATCGCCACCAACACCGGATGGGAAAACGCGCCGAACCCACCGCAGATCTCATCGGTCGCCGCGTCGGTCGGGGCCTTTCCCCTGACCGCGGGAAGCCCGGACAGCGCGCTCCTGCTCACCCTTCAGCCCGGGTCCTACTCCGCCCAGGTGACGGGGGCCAATGGCACGACCGGCGTCGCGCTGGTCGAGGTCTACCAGGCGCAGCCGTTCGTGGCGCCGCAGTAGGGGACGTTGCGCCGTGAGCGAAATCGCGCTCGAGGACATCCGCGCGGCGGACGCGCGCATCCGCGGCCGTGTCCACCGCACGCCGGTGCTCACGAGCACCCGCCTCGACGCGCTGTCGGGGGCGCGCCTTTTCTTCAAGTGCGAGAATTTCCAGAAGACCGGGTCCTTCAAGGCGCGGGGCGCGATGAACGCGGTCCTTTCGCTCGCCGACGCCGAGGCCGCCCGCGGGGTCGCGACCCATTCGTCCGGCAACCACGGGGCCGCGCTCGCATGGGCCGCGGGGATGAGGGGGATCCCTGCGTTTGTCGTGATGCCGCGCACGGTCAGCCGCGTTAAGCTTGCGTCGGTCGAGCGCCTCGGGGGCACCGTCGTGCTCTGCGAACCGACGCACAAGGCGCGGGAGGCGGCCGCGGAAAGGGTCGTGCGGGAAACCGGCGCCGCGCTGATCCACCCCTTCAACGACCTGCGGGTCATCGCGGGCCAGGGCACGGCTGCGCTGGAGCTTTTCGGGGAGGTGCCGGACCTCGATGTCGTCGTGTGCCCCGTCGGGGGCGGGGGCCTCCTCTCGGGCACCTCGGTCGTGGCCAGGGCGCTCCGGCCCGGGATCGGGGTCTATGCGGGAGAGCCGGAGGGCGCCGCCGATGCCAGCCTGTCGTTCTCGTCCGGGGTGCGCCAGGCCGTGGACCACCCGTCGAGCATCGCGGACGGCCTTCTCGCGCTTGTCGGGGACCTGACCTTTCCCGTCATCCGGCGCAACGTCGACGGGATCGCCACCGTCTCGGACGCGGCGATCGCCTTCGCGATGCGCCAGATCTGGGAGATCATGAAGATCGCGGTCGAGCCGTCGGGCGCCGTCGGGTACGCGGCCATCGCCGAAAGGAAGGTGCCGGTCGCGGGCCTGCGCGTGGGCGTCATCCTTTCGGGCGGCAACGTTGAATTCAACGGCGCCTCCGGCCCGGGATAACGCCCCGGGACGGGTCACCTCGGCCGCGGATCGACGATTCGCCCGAGGAAAAGGAGGCTGCCGGTCGACGTGTCGCGGATGAGAAACAGGAAGGGGTGGTCCACCCTGAAGCTCCGCGACATCTGGACGGCGGCCGATTTTATCCCGATGCCCGTGGCCGCGGCCGCCTCGGTCCCCTCCTCGTTCACGTCGACGAACGCCTTGTGGATCACGGTCGACACATAGAGGTCCCGCCCCCCGTCGATCGGCGAGAAATCCGCCCCGCCCGGCACAAAGGCGGTCACCACGCCGAGCTGCGCCAGGGATTTCGTCAATTCCGCCGAGAAGGCCAGCTTGAAACGGGGGAGGGTGACGTCCAGCTCCTGCGATCCGGCCTGATCCAGCGCCGCGAGCCATCGGGAAAGGGCCGCCTCGCCCAGCTGCTGCTCGAGGGCGGGCAGCCCGTCGCGCGTCCTCGGGAGCAGGATCACCATCGACAGCCCCCCTCCCGAATAGGGCAGCTCCAGCAGGTCGCAGGCGTCCGCGCCCGTGGTCCGGAATCTCGCCGTCCGGGCCATGGTGGGAGCCATGACGCTTTGGCCGACCGCGGTGAAGAACGGCCGCGGCGCGGTATGGCGCGGATTGAAGGGCTGCGCCCACCGGGCCTTGAAGTAGATGGCATTGGCGAGCACAAGCCGGGTGCTGTGCGTCAGGGCGCCGTCCGGAAACAGGTCCGGGATCTTTCCGGCGGTCTTCCCGCCCACCCAGTCGTTGATCTCGCGCTGGGGGATGGACACGTCCCCGGTGAAGTCCGCTTCCCGCACCGCCGAGCGGTAATCCCGGCGCGCCGTCTCAAGGAACGGCGCGTTGGGCTCGTGTCCGCGCTGATACCAGATGCCATTGGCGACCGAGACGACCGCGCCGTCCGGGGCCGCCCCGTCGATCAGGAGGTCCTGCGCCCCGAAGGCCGCCGCCATGCGGTCGGGAGGCAGCGTCCAGTGCAGGGCATCCAGCATCTCCTTCCTTGTGCTGCCGTCGGCACCGGCGGACAGGAGGGCCAGCGCCTCCGAGATGCTGTAGGGCGAGAAGAAGAGGTTGCCGCCCTGCGCGTCAAAGGTGCGATAGAGGTCGACGCCGAGCGCCGCGCCGGCATGGTGATCGCGGCGATGGCGGATTTGAAAATGATCAGCGACGACGCCGCCAAGCGCGCGCTGATCAGCCCGGCGCGCGCGATAAAACCGTCCGGCGGCGGTTCGGTCAATTACGTCGCCGACTGGGTGATGGACGCGG
>PLKS01000218.1:295-8908 GCA_003140665.1 Opitutaceae bacterium | reverse complement strand
AAACAACTACACCGTGTTCGACGGCAAGAACAGGAAGGTCAAGTCCTCGGCCGAGGCCGAGGAGGGCGACGCCACGAACACCCGGAGCGCCAATGGGATCCGCCTCGACCGGATGCACATGCAGAACTTCATCGACGCGATCCGGACAGGGTCGCCGCTGAGCTCCCCCATCGCCGAGGGACACAAGAGCGTCGCGATGCTTCACCTGGGCAACATTTCCCAGAGGGTGGGACGCGCCCTCGACTGCAATCCCGCGGACGGGCACATCNNTCCATGACGAGGAGGCGATGAAGCTCTGGCGGCGCGACTACGAGCCGGGCTGGGAACCGGGCGCCTGAAGATGGAGCGCCCCTTCCCACCGCAGGTGGCGCGCAGGCTGCCCCGCCCTTGAGAGCCTGGAACATCCTCCTGGCGGCCCTCATGATTCCCACCGCGATGGCCGTCGCCTCGGGCGCGGCCGGGGACTTTCATGACTGGGCCCGGACCCCGCCCATGGGCTGGAACAGCTGGGACTGCTTCGCCACCACGGTGACTGAGGCGCAGACGCGCGCCGAGGCCGACTTCATGGCGGACCAGCTCGCCCCGCACGGCTGGCGGTACGTCGTCGTCGACATCCAGTGGTACGAGCCGGGCGCGACCGGCTACGGCTACCACGCCGACGCCCGGCTCACCCTCGACACGTTCGGGCGGCTGGTGCCGGCTCCCAACAAGTTCCCGAGCTCGGGTGGCGGCCGCGGCTTCACGCCGCTCGCCGACTACGTCCACGGAAAGGGCCTCCGGTTCGGAATCCACCTCATGCGCGGCATCCCCCGCCAGGCGGTCGAGGGGAACCTGCCGATCGAAGGAACCCCTTACCGGGCGTCCGCCATCGCCGACCGCGTCCGCGTCTGCCCCTGGAACAGCGACATGTACGGGGTCGACATGTCAAAGCCGGGCGCCCAGGAATACTACGACTCGGTCTTCCGGCTGATCGCCTCGTGGGGGGTCGATTTCGTCAAGGTCGACGACATCTCACGGCCCTACGTCCGAAACGAGCCGGAGATCGAGGCGGTCCGCCGGGCGATCGACCGCTCGGGCCGCGCCATGGTGCTCAGCCTCTCGCCGGGCGAGACCGACATCCGCGCCGCGGCACACGTCGTGGAGCACGCCAACATGTGGCGGATCTCGGACGACTTCTGGGACCACTGGTCGCTGCTCGACGCGCAGTTCGAGCGGCTGAACCAGTGGTCCCGCTGGCGCCGCCCCGGGGCGTGGCCCGACGCCGACATGATCCCGATAGGCACGATCGAGATGGGTCGCGGGACCTGGTTCACGCACGAGGAGGAGGTCACCCTGATGACCCTCTGGTGCATCGCCCGCTCCCCGCTGATGATCGGCGCCGACCTCACGAAGCTGGACCCGCGGACCCTCGCGCTGCTCACCAACGACGAGGTGCTCGCCGTGAATCAGGCCAGCTCCGGCAACCGCCAGCTCTTCCGCAACGCGGACGGCGGCATCGCGTGGATCGCGGACGCGGCCGACGGCCACGGCAAATACGTGGCGCTCTTCAATGCCCGCGACCCCTGGGTCCTGGGCGATTCCAGACGGCTGTGGCAAAGCGAGTCCGTTTCAATGCGGACTCCCGGGCAGGCCGTGTCCTTCGAGGTGCCCGTCGCGGGCCTGCAGACGATCGTGCTGGCGGCCGACGACCGGAGCTCCCCCCGCTTCTGGTGGCCCTCGATCTTCCGCGAGATCCGCTGGGTCTACGCCGACGGCCGCGAGGTCCGCGCCGACCGCGAGTACGGCAGCCACGGGGAGCGCGTCAGCGGCCTGGCCGTGCCCGCCGGCGCGACCGCGATCCGGGGGGAGGCGCGGCTCGACGATGCCGCCCGCGAGAACGCGAAGGGCGAGGGCATGGTCTTCTCCGCCTACGGCTACACGGCCGGCGACCTCGGCGCCACGACGCAGCGTGTCCCGCTGGAACTGGTCCAGCTCGGCATCGGCGGGAACGCACGCATCCGGGACCTCTGGGGCCGCCGCGACCTTGGCGATTTTTCCGGCACCTTCGCTCCCGACATAGAGTGGCACGGCGCCCGCCTCTACCGCGTCGCGGCGGCGGCGCCGTAGGCGCCGGCCCTCCCGCGGGCGGGCATCGGCCCGGGCCCCGCCCATTTGTCCCCGGGGTGCTTCCCGGGCGATCGCCGCCCGCTACTGGACGCTGATCGTCGCCGACACCGCCAGGCATTCGATGTCGATCTGCAGGACGGCGCCCGGGATGACCGCGAAATCGATCACGTCGCCCTGCGCGACCGCGGCCACGAAGTCGAACGAGGTGACGGCCGCCCCCCCGCCGGCGCCGATGATGGGCGGCGTCACGACCGACCTCCCGTTGATGAGGACGGTCCCGCTGGCGCCCCCGCCGGGCCGAAGATCCTGGAATGATCCCACGACGTGCACGTTCCCGGTGTAGTCGCTTGTCCAGCGCCGCACCGCGGCGACGCCGCCCAGGCCGTTGAGCCCGATCGCGGCATGCTGCGTCGCCTCGGCTATCGCCAGCAGGGCGTACCTGCCGCTCCAGGCGTTCGACGCAAAGATCGTGGCGGCCTCGAATCTCGTGGTGCTCCCCCCGGCGTAGTCCCCGTAGGACCAGCCTCCCTGCCCCTGTGTGCCGGAGAAGTCCCGGGCGGAGTCCGCCAGCACCGTGCCGCTCGCAAGGGGCGTCACCGCGGAGGCGGAACCCGATCCCGCGTCGGTCGGGCTCGAGGCCGCCGCCGCGCCGTTGGCCAATATCTGCACCGAGAAACTGGTCGCGTCGTAGTTCATGTTTGCCGCCGGCCCCACGTCGACCACGAAGTCGACCGTGCTCCCCACGCTGACGGTTTCATAGAGGTCAAAGGACTCCGACGCGGGGTTGGCCGCCCCGATGAGCTCGCGGGCGAGCGCCGGCTTGCCGTCCAGTAGGATGGCGACTCCGACGCCGTCGCCCTGGCTCGTGCCCTGGAAGTCGCCGACGAGGTGAACGAGGCCCGAGACGGCGCTGGTCCAGCGCCGCACGACGCCAACGGGGCTCGAGCCGTCCAGCGAGGGGTGCATGTCGGATGCGGTCACCGACAGGTACGAGAAATCGGCCGTCCAGTAGTAGCTCCATTCGTCCGAGGTGTACGTCGGCATCTCGGTAAAAGGGCCCGCTCCGTCGACATAGCCGTAGGTCCAGCCCCGGTAGCCCTGCACCCCGGCGAAATCCGCGGCGGAGGAGGTCAGGATGACCTCGTCGGAGGGCGACGGGGCCGGGACCCCCGTGACGCTTCCCTCCACGAATATCGGGGCGTCGGAAAGCGTGTAGCGCCCGGAGGTGCCCAGGGAGTTCCCCAGTATGTCGACGGCCTTCGTCACGCCGCCGAGGTCGACCGACCGGCTGGAGATGGACCACAGGATGCGGACCTGCCTTCCCGTCGTTCCCTGGAAGAGCATCGAGTAGACGTTGTCGGGGGTCGTCTCCTTCCTCACGAAGGGGGCGCCGCCCAGCTCGCTGATCAGCGTGCCCATGGCAAACGCCGCGGACTTCGGCGTCCCGTCGGAATCGTACAGGCCCATCGGCTCGTCAAAATCGTCGTGCAGGAGGTACCAGTACGCCTTCTCGACGCCCGCCGAGAGGAGGAGCGCGTAGACGCGCGTCACGTACTTTGCCAGCGTGGCGTCGTCGACCAGGAGCGGGGTCGCCTGCTCCTCCCAGCCGATCTCCGTCACCCAGATCGGCTTGGACTGCCCATTGTTGCTGTTCTTCACCAGGGCCTGAAGCGAGGCGACGTCGTTCTCGATCCCCTCGGGGGGCGTGTCATAGCGGTACGGGTGGATGGACAGCGCGTCCATGTAGGGCAGCGCGCCGTCCGCCACCAGCTGCTGCCAGTACGGGATCGGCGTGCCGGACGTCGAGCCGCCGAGGACGGTGACGTCCGGGCGCGCCGCCTTGATCGCGGAGTAGGCCTTCTTGAGCATGGCCGCATAGGTCCCTGCGCGGTCGTTCGTGGCGGGTCCCGTGCAGAACGAGCCGTTGTATTCGTTCCATATCTCCACGGCCTCTATCTGCGGACCGTAGTGTCCGAGCACGGCGACGCAGTACCGGGCATAGGCGGCAATCCCCGCCGCGGTGTAGGGGGTGTTCCCGCCGTCGTAGAGGGGGTTGGCAAAATCCAGGATAACGAGCGGCGAGATGCCGTCCCGCTTGAGCCTGGCCATATAGGCGTCGAACGCCGCCGGAAACAAGTAGACGCCGGGGGACGTCTCAACCTGGGCCCAGTAGATCTCGTCGCGCACGCCGCTGATCGAGATGCCCCCCGCGGTGTCGGCCCAGCTCGTGTCCCAGCCCTGGGCGAAGTGCGTCATCACCCCGATGCTCGCGTCGGCGGCCCCCCCCTGGGACGAGGCCATCAGCAGGGCCACGCCCGCCGCCGGGCCTTTGCCAAAGAGGTGCATGAGGGACAGATCGCCCATCGCGTGCCGACTTCAACGCATTGTTCTCGCCGCGCCGGGATTTGATACATTTTTATCATGGGCGGTTGCAAAATGCATGACTGTATCTCAGTTATGGATACAACCGGCCCGGAACGCCGCCCGGCGCACTCCCGGGGTCAGCGGGCCTGCGCCGGGCCCGCCACCGGGTCGTAGGCGTCCCAAAGCTTGTTCCTGAACTTGTGCCCGGGATCCACCCGCTCCTTGAGGGCCACGAACTCCCCCACCCTCGGGTAGGCCCTCCGGAACTGCTCCGGCGTGGCGAGGATCTGGTAAGGAAGATAATAGCTCCCGCCGGCCGATGCCGCGGCGTCGATGAGCTCGCGCGTCCAGGCGCGCACCTCGTCCCTGTCCGCCGCCGAGGTGCCCTGCTTGTAGTAGAGGACGAAGGCGAAACACTCCCACCGGGCCCACGCCATCAGCGTGCCGGGATCCCTGGGCGCGTGCCGGATGGAGATGTTCATCACGTTCACGCGGTGCCGCCTGAGGATATCCGCCATCTTCGGGTGAAACTCGTCAAAGCGGCCCACGGGCACGAAATATTCCTGGAGGACATACGTGTCGGTCTTCCGCGAGCCGGGCTCCAGCTCGGCGACGTCGTAGCTCGCCTCGTGGTTGCGCCATACCACCGGCGACCACAGGTAGATGATGGGATCGATCACGTGCTGCCGGAGCCACTTCCCGAACGGGAATTCCGAGATGATCCAGATGAGCTGCCGGTCGAGCCAGTAGCCTTCGTGCCGCCCGATCAGGCGTTCCTTGACCGTCACCGGCCTGTCCGTCCGGCTCCACGTGACCGCCCGGACGGTGTCATACCCCGGCGGATAGATGTCCCCGTTGTGGAACACGGCATCCGGGGAATTCCTGACGTGGCGGAAGAAGTAGTCCCTGTAGCGGCCGATCGGCATGACCTCGTCGCTCCGCGCGACCTTCACGTTGTCGGTGAGCTTGAGCGTGGCCTCGGCTATCACGCCGATGCCGCCGTAGCCGCCTATCGCCCCGTAGAAGATGTCGCTGTTCGATGTCGGCGTCGCATCGACGACGCTCCCGTCGGCGAGGACCACCTTGATCGCCTTCACCGAAAGGACCAGGGGGCCCGCGTTCACGTAGCGGCCGTGGCAGTTCACGCTGAGGGCCCCTCCGATGGTGAAGTTGGAGTACGTCTGCATGATGCTCACCGACAGGTTGTAGGGATCGATCTTCTCCTGGATATCCCTCCAGGTGGCGCCTGCCTGGACCGTGATCGTCTTCTTCTGCGGGTCGAACGCCACGACCTTGTTGAAGCCCCGCATGTCGATGTGCAGGCTTCCCTCGGTGGCGATCTGGCCGCCCTGGCTTTTGCGGGCGCCGCCGATCGAGACGGCCCCGCCCGCGCCTTTCACGGCGGCGCATATCTCGTCGATCGACGTGGGCGCAACGACGCTGCTGACGACGATGGGGTTGAGCTCCGTGACATCGTTGATCACCTCGTCCGCCGCCAGGGCGAGCGGCACGCAGAGCAAGAGCGAGAACGCGGCGGCCCTGCTCATGTGGGCCATGGGAAAGGGGGTAAGCCTGGCATCTGGCGCGAATCCGAGGAAGATCGGCGGCCGTCAAAAGGCGACAACAACTGTACCGAACGGAGGCCCCGCGAGCCCGCGGCATGCCGATCGCGGGAATTGCGGTAGGGAGGCTCTCCCTGCTAGTGTCCCGGCCCAGGATTGAAAACCCCTCCCCTCATCCTTCTCGACCCCCACCCGCGACGCGTGGACTCTATTTTCGACCGGCCGACAAAGGAGCGGCTGGAAAAGCTGGGGCGGGTGATCTGGCACGACGGATCGCCGGCGCCGGCAGGGCACATCGACAGGTTCCTGCCCGAGGCAGCCGCCATCATCGGCCAGACCGACCTAAACCGGGAGCGATTGGACCGTGCGCCGAATCTGAAGGTGGTGTTCAACGTCGAGAGCAATTTCCTGCCCAACATCGACTATGCCGAGTGCGACCGCCGGGGAATCCCGGTGCTTTCCACCGCCCCGGTTTTCGCGAAGCCCGTCGCGGAAATGGCGCTTTGCATGGCCCTTTCGCTGGCTCGGCGCGTTCACCAGGCCGATGCCTCGATACGGGCCGGGACCGAGACGCTCTACGGCGAGGGCGACAACCATGACTCGATCCTCCTGCACGGAAGGCCCTTCGCCCTCGTCGGCTGCGGGAATGTCGGACGGGCGCTCCTGCCGCTCCTCCGGCCCTTCGGCGGCGAGATCCTGGTCTGCGATCCATGGATTCCCCCGGGCGTCCTCGTTGAAATGGGGGTGATCCCAGCCGCGCTGGACGAGTGCTTCGCCCGCGCAGCCGTGGTGTTCCTGCTGGCGGCGACGACCACGGAGAATGCCGGACAGATCGGCCGGCTCCAATTCGAGACCATAAGGAAGGGTGGCATCGTGGTGCTGGCGAGCCGCGCCGGCATCGTCAAATTCGACGAGCTGCTGGATGCGGCGGAATCGGGACACATTCGCGCCGGCATCGACGTCTGGCCCGAGGAGCCCATCCCCGCAAACCATCGGGCACGCAAGACCCCGAATACGCTCCTGCAGGCGCATCGGGCCGGCAACATCCCTGAGATATGGCCCTGGATGGGACAATTCGTCGTGGACGATCTTGAGAGCGTTCTACGCGGCATGCCGCCGCAACGATGCCAGCGGGCCATGCTGGAGACAGTCATTAAGCTTCGCAGCAAGCCAATCAGCTGACCAATACCCGACCCAAAAAATGTCGCCTTTTCTTCAAATACTTGGGGGACTATGTGCGTCGGAATGATCAAGGACGCGTAAGAGATCGGAAACACGAGCTCTTGTGCTTCTTGATGTCATCTCCGTTCACGGGCCTATAGCTCAACGGTTAGAGCAGAGGACTCATAATCCTTTGGTTCAGGGTTCGAATCCCTGTGGGCCCACCAAACCCTCCGATGCGCCGGGGCGTGGTGGGCTGTCGAATGGGATCTGCCCCGTGCCGCTCGCCGTTCTTGCCCCGGATTCCCTGCATGCCGGATGCTCTTCGGTCTTGCCTCGGCCTGTTCGAGGCTGCCAGACTCGAGCCCATGTTCCGCTTCAGCCCGGACCTCCGCGTCGCCACATTCCTGTTTGCGATCGTCCTGCAGACGGCCAAGGCAACCCCGGGCGGGGAGTCTACGACGACGAGCCTCTCTGCACCGCCTTTCGTCGTCTACGGCCAGCAGGTGACCCTGACCGCGCAGGTGTCGGTTGTGATCGATGATTCCCTTGGTGGGCTCTCTGTGCCCACGGTGCCGACGGGTTCGGTGCAGTTCAACGGTGTCCCAGGGGGAAGTGAACCTGTGACGCTGGACGGAAGCGGCCAGGCTCAATTGGTTGTCAACAACTTGCAGGTGGCTGACTCGCCATATACCTTTACGGCCACGTACAACCCCAGTGGGCCGACCTTCCTTTCCAGCACCTCGGGGCAGTCCCTCATAACCGTGACCGCGGCGTCCACGTTTATTCAGGTCACCACATCGCAGACTCCCTCGGCGAGCGGTCAGTCCGTGACCTTCACGGCGACCGTGTCGGCCGAGGCTCCGTCGTCGGCCATCCCGGGGGGGGTGGTGGAATTCTACATCAACCTTGGTGGGTTCGGACCGCCCGTGCCCGTGAACAGCAACGGGCAGGCGACCCTGACCATCTCTTCGCTCGCCGTGGGTCTCAACCTGGTTTCGGCGCAGTTCGGGGAGGTCGGCGGGAACTTCCTGGCAAGCGCCGCACCAAATATCGACCAGGTGGTGAACCTGAACAATTCGAACCTGTACTGGACGGATCGGAACACCGGCGACCGCGTGGTGTGGGCGATGAACGGCACCTCTTTCTCCTCGGGCGTTCAATTTACGACGTTAGGCAGCAACTGGGAGATCGACGGCACCGGCGATTTCTCCCTCAACGGCCAGACCGACATCCTCTGGACCAACACGACGACGGGCGAGCGCGTGATCTGGATGATGAACGGCAACAGCTTCTTGCAGAGCTATTCGCTGGGCACAGTCCCGACCAACTGGATCATCTCCGGGGTCGCCGACTTCAACGGCGACGGGTATCCCGACATCCTCTGGACCAACACGACGACGGGCGAGCGCGTGATCTG
>PLKS01000218.1:0-283 GCA_003140665.1 Opitutaceae bacterium | reverse complement strand
GCCTGATCTGGCTCATGAGCGGCACCACGCACACCACGGACGAGTCGATCGGGATCATCCCCGCGAACCTGCGGATATCGGCGGTCGGGAATAATGGTGGAGGCGGCGTGGCGGATATTGTCATGACCAACGCGGAGACCGGCGAGCGGACGGTCTGGGGGGTGCTCGGCTCGCAGCTTGTCGAATCAAACACATTGGGAACCGTCGCCGCGAACTGGGTCCTGTTCCAGTCGGGCGAGGAACCGGTCGAGCCGGCGAAGAACGATTTCAACGGCGACGGCAA
>PLKS01000243.1 GCA_003140665.1 Opitutaceae bacterium | reverse complement strand
TGGACGCCCTCGTCGTAGATCTGGCGCAGCGCGGCGAATCCGCTCTCGAAGAGCGCAGCGCGCGCCTGGGCGTCGCCCGCGGTGAGGAGCGCGGCCAGGTCGTCCGCGTTCGTCTCGTAGGGGCCTCGCGCGTTGAACTGGTCCGCCAGCGAGGCCAGCGCCTTTCGCCGGTCAAAGAACAGCGTCGAGAATTCGGAATGCGAGGCCTCGAAGGCAGCCAGGTTCGCAAGGAGGAGGCGCGCGGCCCCCTCAAACCGCTCGATCGGGGCCATGTCCAGCCGGTAGATCGGCGGGAGGCCGCCCAGCCGCTGCTCCCGCTCGGCCCTCGTCTTCTCCGTGCTCACGTAGGTGAACGGCACCCCGGCGACTATCCTCACCGGCGCGATCTGGTTCGGCAGCACGGGAAGGTCGAGCACCCTCATCCTCGCCGAGCTGATGACCACGATCGCGGCCACCGTCACCACAAAGATAAGGCCCGCGACAAGCCGGCTCCTGTCGAGGAAGTCCCGGAAGCCCGATCCGGGCGCCTTGGCGTCCCCCTTGCGGGCGCCGAGCCCTCCCACCAGGAGCCTGAGTTGGTTGCGTACGGACATCCTAGCGGCCTCCGGCGGAACCGTCCCCGGTCATCGGGTTCTTGTAGCGCTCGTACGCCTCGATGATCCGCTGGACGAGCGGATGGCGGACGACGTCGGCCCCCGTGAAGGTGTGAAACACGATTCCGGGCGTGTCCCCGAGGATGTGGCGCACCTCGAGGAGGCCGGACTGCTTGGACCGCGGCAGGTCGATCTGCGTCACGTCACCCGTGACGACCATCCGCGAGTCCTCGCCCAGGCGGGTCAGGAACATCATCATCTGCTCGGGCGTCGTGTTNNTCTGCGCCTCGTCGAGGATGACAAACGCGTTCGAAAGCGTGCGGCCCCGCATGTAGGCGAGCGGGGCGATCTCGATGATGCCCTTCTCCGTCAGCTTCACGACCTCCTCGGGGTCGAGCATGTCGTGCAGCGCGTCGAACAGCGGGCGCAGATAGGGATCGACCTTGTCCTTCATGTCGCCGGGCAGGANNCCCGGCAGGAAGCCGAGCGTCTCGCCCGCCTCGACCGCGGGCCTGGTCAGGACAATCCGCTTCACCTCGTGGTTGAGGAGCGCCGACACCGCGGCCGCCATCGCCAGGTACGTCTTGCCCGTGCCGGCGGGCCCGATCCCGAACACGATCGGCTTCTTGAGGACCGACTGGAGGTATTCCTTCTGGCCGATGGTCTTTGGGACCACGCTCTTTCGGTTGGTGGCGATGACGAGGGGATCATCCAGGAACGCCTGCCACCGCCCCGCCTCGCCCTTGGCGAACGAATCCACCAGCCTGGCGAAGTCGGGCGTCTTGATGGTCATGCCCTGGCTCCGGGCCGCGTTGAGGAACGCGAAGAACTCCTCCGCGAGCGCGAGGGGCTCCTCGGGCGCCTCGATCTTCAGCCAGTCCTCGCGGGTCACGAGCTTGACGCCCAGCGCGCGCTCGGCATGGGCCAGGTTCTCGTCCTTGCCGGCGTAGAGCTGACTCAGGTGCCTGGGGCTCTGGAAATGTAGGGTCTTTGCGGGCACGGCCGTGGTGTCAGGAATTGGGGGCGAGCTGGCCCACGCTTGCCGCAAGCCTAACCCAGGTCGCCTCCAGCGACTGCGGGAGGACGCGGGTCTCCGCAACGACCGGCATGAAGTTGTTGTCGCCGTTCCAGCGCGGGACCACGTGGGCGTGGAGGTGGGCGATGCTTCCGCCCGCCGACGCACCCAGGTTGAAGCCGATGTTGACGCCGTCGGGCTTCATCGCCGCGGAAAGCAGCCTCCGTGCGAGCACGATCTCCTCCATCAGGTCCGCCCGTTCGTCGCGGTGCAGCCCTTCGAGCTCGACGACCTCCCGGAAGGGCACCGCAAGAAGGTGGCCCGGATTATAGGGAAAGCGGTTCAGCACCAGGTAAGAATGCGCCGACCGGTGCACGATCAGGGCGGCCCGGTCGTCGCCCATGGCCGGCAATTCCGTGAACGGTCGCTGCATCGTTGCCGGATAACGCGGCGCCTCAATGTAATCCATGCGCCAGTAGGCGTGAAGCTGCTGCATCGTATAGGGCCTCCAAACGGATCATATGGGGGGGGCAAAGTCAAAGACTTGCCCTGTGAGCGACGACATTGTGTCCTTTGTGAAACCATGCCGGCTTCAAATCCCTCCCGCCGAGTTGCCATCACCGGATTGGGTGCGGTCACTCCCGTCGGCCTTACGGCCCCGGCGACCTGGTCCGCCTTTGCGGCGGGGCGCAGTGGCATAGGCCCCATAACCCGTTTTGATGCATCGGGATGCACCGCAAGGATAGCGGGCGAAGTGCGCGGATTTGATCCGACCGCTCCGATCGCCTTTCCGGTGCGCCCGCGGGGTCGGGACTCGGATCCCGTGTCGGCGCCGCTATCGCCAAAGGATGTCAGGAAGCTGGGGCGCTTCACGCACCTGGGCCTCGGCGCCGGCCTTGAAGCCTACGTCGACTCGGGCCTCGATTCCGTCCGCGACGTCATCGCGCCGGAGCGGATCGGCGTCAACCTGGGGGTCGGCCTTGGCGGGCTCCCCGAGATCGTCGCCATGCATGAGACCTGGCGCCTCGGCGGCTTCCGCAAGATCTCGCCCTTCTTCATCCTGCAGTCGGCCCCCAACATCCTGGCCGGCCAGCTGGCCATCCTCCTGAACTGCCGGGGGCCCAACATGAGCATCGCATCGGCGTGCGCGACGAGCGGGCACACGCTGGGCGAGTCCGCGCGGGCGATCCGCCGCGGCGACGTCGAGGTGATGCTGGCGGGGGGCGCGGAGGCCGTGATCACCCCGGTCGCCGTGGGCGCGTTTGCGCAGATGAAGGCCCTGTCGACCCGAAATGACGCCCCCGAGAAGGCCTCGCGCCCCTACGACGCGGAGCGCGACGGCTTCGTGGTCGGAGAGGGCGCCGTCGTATTCGTGCTGGAGGAGATGGAGCATGCGCGCCGCCGCGGGGCGCGGATATACGCCGAGCTCCTCGGCTACGGCGCGACCGCGGACGCCCACCATCTCTCCGCCCTCGCGCCGGAGGCCGAGGGATCGCGGCGGTCGATGCAGCTCGCGCTCGCCGACGGGGGGGTCGCGCCGGATCGCGTGGGATATGTCTCCGCCCACGCCACCTCCACGCCAGGGGGCGACGGCGAGGAGGCGACCGCGATCGCGGCCGTGTTTGCCGGAAGCGCAAGCAATCCCCGGGTCAGCGCCATCAAGTCGATGACCGGGCACCTCCTTGGCGCGGCGGGCGCCCTCGGTGCCCTGGCCGCCGTCCTCGCCATCGAGAAAAGCCTGGTCCCGCCGACGATCAACCTCGACAACGTCGATCCCGCCTGCGCCGCGCTCGGGCTCGATTTCACTGCGCACACCGCCGTCGGGATGCGGGTCGACGTGGCGCTCGCCAACAGCTTCGGCTTCGGGGGCACCAACGCCTCGCTTGTCTTCGGCCGCGTCTAGCGGGGCGTCCTACATGGCGTCGGGCGGCGGGGGGACGGCCGTGGACGGGGGCGGCACTTCCGCGGGCCGTATGATGGCGCGCGACGCATTGGCCGGGGCGAGATAGGACTTCGCCAGGGCGTCGACGTCCGCCTTGGAAATCGCCTGGAAATCGGCGAGCCGCCCGCGGGCCCAGTCCAGGACCTCGGGCTTCTCCTGGGCCCTCCCGAGGACGGTCATCCAGTATCGGTTGGTGCGCTCGGAATCGAGGACGGAGGTGAGGGTGGGGTTCTTGGCGCGGTCGAACTCGTCCTGGGTGGAGCCCTTCGCGTTCAGGTCGCCCGCGACGGCGACCACGACCTTCTCGATGTCCTTCGCCTTGGCCGGTTCGACCTCGATGATCGCGACGATGTAGCCGTAGCCGGGGAACACGTCGCTTGCGGTGCTGGCGACGGTCGGGGAGTAGGCGCTCCCCAGCTGCTCGCGCACCCTGACCCGCAGGCGGTCACCCAGGACCTGGGCCAGCATGTTCAGGCGGCGGGCCCTCCGGACGTCCATGCCGTCGGACGTCGGCCAGTACACGGCGACCAGGCTCTTCGGGATCTTGGTGTCGACCGGAAACTCCCTCGAGAACGGCAGGCTCGGAAACGCCACCCTGCGCAGGTCGTCGAGCGGCGGCCTCGGGGCGCGCTTCGGGAGGGTGCCGATGGTCTTCGCGGCGTCGTCGATCGCCGTGTTGACGTCGAAGTCGCCCGCGACCGACACCTCGAGGGCGCCGCTCGCAAGCTGGGGCGCGAGCCACGCCTTCTCCTCCTCCAAGGTGCGCGACATCATCACATTTTTCGATGGCAGCCCGAACCTCGGGTCGCCGCTCGAGAGGAGCTTGGGGATATTGAGGGCGAGCGGGCCGCGGATCGAGTGGTCGAACCGCAGGTACTCCGACTCTATGCGCTTGTGGGCGTCGCGGAGGGCCTCGGGCCGGTAACCCGGGTCGGTGATCGAAGCCGCGATAAACTGGAACTCGAGCGCGAGATCCTCCCTGTCCGTCTCCCCGCCCAGCACGAAGGCGTCAAGGGTCGAGGCAAACTGGACGCCCACCGTCCGGCCGGCCAGGATGCGCCTGATGGCATCGAAGCTGTGCCGGCCAAGGCCTCCCGCCGCGAAGGTGGCGCCCGTGAACGCGGAAAGGCCGGGCTCGACCACGGCCGGCTCCGTGAGCTGGCCCGTCCCCAGCCGCGCCGCGACATGGATCGTGTTGGCCTCGAAGTCCGTCCTCTTGAGGTCCAGCCGGACCCCGTTCGCGAAGGTGACCTCCGTGAGGTCGAGGTCGTCGACATGCTTGCGCGTCGTGACCTCGCCCGCCGGGCCGAAATCGGAGTAGGCCCACTCGCCCTTTGCCTCGGCGCTGGTCGCCTTCACCGCGACCTCCATCGACTGGGAGTATGCCGCGGCGACCGCCGCGTTCCCGTCGCCGGATATCGCCGCGTTTCCGGTGACGACGACGTATCTTCCCGGAGCCGTCCAGGCCTTCCGCAAGGCCAGCGTGCAGTCGTCGAGGGAGACCTTGGAAAGCGCGGGGCCAAGCAGCGCCAAGTCGTCGGCCGGGCTGGTGAACACGTTGCGTTCGACGAGGCTGTCGGCGACCTCGCCGGCGAGGGAATCGGAGCGGCGCGTGGGCGCGGTGTTCGCCGCCCGCTCGAGGTCGTTCCTGAGGTCGCTCGCGGCCTCCCTGAGCTCGTCGGCCCGGAAGCCGAACAACAGCGCGCGGCGCAGCTCCTGGTCGGCGACCCCGAGCGAGGCGGTCCACTGGTCCGCCGCGCAGACCATGTCGATTTCGGTCCTGCGGAAAAGGTTGTAGGACTCGTCCACGCTCGCGCTGGCCCGGATGAACGGCGCGTGCTCCTTAGTGGAGAGGATCGACAGTCTCCGGTTCAGCATCTCGAAGGCGAGCGTCCTCGGCAGGTAGCTGACCCGGTTGGCTCCTGTGTCGGGCTCATGGGCATACGGGACCGTGCACGCGATCATGACCTCGGTGTCCGGCGCCTCGGGCTCCCCGTGGTAGAGCGCCCTCACCCCCTGGAAATCGGGCACCTTGCCTAGGTCGACCGCCGGCGGGGCCGGGCTCCGCGGCGCGAGCGCCGAGAACCCGTCGACGATCTTCTTCTCGGTCGCGGCCCCGTCGACGTCGCCCACGACGATGACGACCATCCGTTCCGGGCGGTACCAGGTGTCGTAGAAACTGACGAAAGCCTCGCGGCCGGACTTCTCGATCACCCCCTCGAGGCCGATCGGGAGCCTGTCGGGAACGCGGGTCCCGGCCTCCATGAATCCGAGCTGCGCCACGATCGAGCGATAGCCCACCGTGTCCCGGGCGCGCTTCTCGCTCAAGATGATNNCAAGATGATCCCGCGCTCCTTCTCGATCATCGCGGGCTCCAGGAGGAGGCCTGCGCCGTAGTCGGCCAGGATCTGCAGGCCCAAGTCGAGGGTCGCCGGGGAGTTGTCGGGCAGCTCGAGCTGGTAGAGGGTGTGGTCGAACGACGTTGAAGCGTTCGTGTCCGCGCCGAATCCCATCCCCAGGCGCTGGAGCTTCTCGACAAGGGTGCCGGGCGCGTAATGCGTGCTCCCGTTGAAGGCCATGTGCTCGAGGAAATGCGCGAGCCCGCGCTGCGACTCGGTCTCCTGGAATGACCCGGCGAGCACGAGGAGCCTGAGCGATGCGCGATTCTTGGGCTCGTGGTTGGGCATCACGACGTAGCGCAGCCCGTTGGGGAGCGTGCCGAACCTTGCGGCCGGATCGGCGTGCAGGTCGCTCTCGGCCTGGGGGAACGGGATGGCGGCCCCGAGGCCGACCACCAGGGCGAGGAACAGCGGAAACGAGGCGACAACGGGGAGTCTGCGCATGGCGAAAATACAATCGTTATCGCCACCTGTGTGCGTACAAGAGCAAAAATGCGGTCGCCTCGAGACTTGTTGTGGCATCGGCGGACCGATTGCATGTCTCTTTTCAAGGAGTCATTACCGGCTTTTGAACATGATCTGGATCTACAGGCTGCTCTTCCCCTTTGTCCTGGTGGCCACGGCGCCGTACTACCTCTGGCGCATGCGCAGGCGGGGCGGCTACGGCGGCGGGTTCTGGCACCGGTTCGGGCGGCCTCCGCCGCTTCCCGCCAGGGCGCCTGGCGCCAGCCGGGTCTGGCTGCAGGCGGTGAGCGTGGGCGAGATCCTTGCGGTGGAGCCGATTGTGCGCGCTCTGGCGGCCGACGGCGTCGAGGTCATGCTGACGACGACGACGAGCACGGGCTACCGGGTCGCGGCCGGCGCCCATCTGGCGCATGTCTGCGGCATCGCCTACTTTCCGGTGGACTGGATGCCCTTCTCGTCGAGGGCGTGGGCGCGGATCTCGCCCGACCTCGCGATCGTCACGGAGGGGGAGCGCTGGCCGGAGCACATGCACCAGGCCGCGAAGCGCGGCGTCCCGGTGCTCTGCATCAACGCCCGGATCTCGGACCGCAGCTTCGGGCGCCTTCGACGTTTCCCGCCGGCCGCGGCGTTCGTGCTCGGCGGCATGACGCGCCTCCTGGCCGGCTCGGCGCAGGATGCCGAGCGTTTTCGCGCGCTCGGGTATCCGGCGGCCCGGATGTCGGTCACCGGCAACATCAAGCTCGACGTCGCGATTCCGCGGCTGGACGAGGACGCCCGGGAGCGGCTGCGGCTTGACCTGGGCCTTCCGAAGGACCGGCTGGTCCTGCTCGGGTCGTCGACGTGGCCCGGCGAGGAGACGGCGCTTGTCGGCGCCCTCCTGGCCGCGCGCTCGAGGGGCGTCGCGTGCTCCCTTCTCATCGTTCCCAGGCATGCGGAGCGCCGGGCCGAGATCGAGAGGCTGCTGGAGCCGACGGGCCTCTCGTTTCACATGCGCTCGCGGGGCGCGGCGCCCGTCCTCGTCGACGTCTCGGTCGGCGACACCACGGGCGAGCTGCGCGCGATGACGCAGCTGGCCGACCTTGTGTTTGTCGGGAAGAGCCTTGCGCCGCACACCGAGGGACAGACGCCGGTCGAGGCGGCCGCGCTTGGCAAACCGGTCCTGTTCGGGCCGGGAATGGGGAGCTTCCGGTCGATCGCGCGCGACCTGGTTGACCGGGGCGCCGCGCGGACCGTGGCCGGGCCCGCGGACCTTGCGGACCAGGCCGCCGCCCTCCTCGGGGATCCCGCGCAAAGGGGCCGGATCTCGGCGGCCGCGGCCTCGTGGCGCGCCGACAACGGCGGCGCGGTGGAACGCACGCTGGCGGTGATCCGCGAGGAACTGGCAAGGGTCCCCTGAGGGGGGCCCGGTCCCTGTCATACGCCTCCCCCGCGGCATTAACGCCCTTGCCTTCGCCCGCGCGGTTCGTTCATTGAAACGCTCCGCGCCCTCTCGCGCGGCTCAGGGGCCGCCCGCCCGCCAACACCAACGCCACACAATCCGCACACTCCCATGGCCGTCAAAGTAGCTATAAATGGTTTCGGCCGAATCGGCCGGCTCGTATTCCGGGCTCTCGTCGAGCAGGGTCTCCTCGGCTCGACGTTCGACGTCGTCGCTGTCGGCGACATCGTTCCCGCCGACAATCTCGCCTACCTGCTGAAGTACGACTCCACGCAGGGCCGGTTCGGGGGCACCGTGGCCTCGAAGAAATCGGCGGCCGACAAGGCGGAGGACGACGTCCTGGTCGTGAACGGCCACGACATCAGGGTCGTCAGCGCGAAGAGCCCGGCCGAGCTCCCCTGGGGCGCCCTCGGCGTGCAGGTCGTCATCGAGTCCACGGGCCTCTTCACGGAGGCCGAGAAGGCCAAGGGACACCTCGCGGCGGGCGCCAGGAAGGTCATCATCTCCGCGCCGGCCAAGGGCGAGGACATCACGCTCGTCATGGGGGTCAACGACTCCAAGTACGACGCCGCGGCGCACCACATCATCTCCAACGCTTCCTGCACGACCAACTGCCTGGCGCCCCTGGTCCACGTCCTTCTCAAGGAGGGCTTCGGGATCGAGGAGGGCCTCATGACGACGATCCATTCCTACACGGCCACCCAGAAGACGGTGGACGGCCCCTCGAAGAAGGATTGGAAGGGCGGGCGATCCGCGGCGATCAACATCATTCCCGCGTCAACCGGAGCCGCGAGGGCCGTCGGCCTCGTATGCCCCGAGGTGAAGGGCAAGCTGACCGGCATGTCGTTCCGCGTGCCGACTCCGACCGTCTCGGTCGTCGACCTCACGGTCAAGACGGTGAAGGCGACCTCCTACAAGGAGATCTGCGAGGCGATGAAGCGCGCGAGCGAAACCTACCTCAAGGGGATCCTGGCCTACACGTCGGACGAGGTCGCCTCGAGCGATTTCATCCACGACAAGAACTCATCGATCTTTGACGCGGGCACGGGGATAGAGCTCAACAGCCGCTTCTTCAAGCTCGTGAGCTGGTACGACAACGAATGGGGCTACAGCAACCGGTGCGTGGACCTGCTCAGGAAGATCGCGTCCGGCCTATGAGCTTCAGGGGCGTCCGCGACCTCAAGCTCTCGGGAAAGCGCGTCCTTGTCCGGGTGGACTTCAACGTCCCGCAGGACAAGGCGACCGGCGCGATCACGAACAACCAGAGGATCGAGGCCGCCCTTCCGACGATCCGGTACGTGCTCGACCAGGGGGCCTCCGCCATCCTGATGAGCCACCTCGGGCGCCCGGACGGGCAGCGAATCGCGAAGTTTTCGCTCAAGCCGGTCGCCTCGGAGCTGGGCCGGCTGCTCGGCCGGCCCGTCACGTTCCTCGATGACTGCGTGGGGCCCGCCGTGGAGGCCGCCTGCGCGAATCCGGCCGCCGGCTCGGTCATCCTCCTGGAAAACCTCCGGTTTCACATCGAGGAGGAGGGAAAGGTCAAGCTGAAGGACGGCAGCTCGAAGATGGCGGATCCCGCCGCGGTCGAGGCTTTCCGCGCCAGCCTTTCCAGGCTCGGAGACGCGTACGTCAACGACGCGTTTGGCACCGCGCACCGCGCCCACTCGTCGATGGTGGGGATCAACCTCCCGGAAAAGGCCGCAGGGTTCCTCATGGAGGCCGAGCTCAAGGCGTTCTCCGCCGTGATCGACAACCCCCGCAGGCCGCTTCTCGCGATCCTGGGAGGCGCGAAGATCGCGGACAAGATACCCCTCATCCGCAACCTGATCGACAAGGCCGATGAGATCATCATCGGCGGGGGGATGGCGTTCACCTTCAAGAAGGTTTTGAACGGCATGGAGATCGGAGACAGCCTTTTCGACCCCGAGGGGGCGAAGATCGTCGGCGAGCTTGTTGACAAGGCGAAGGCGCGGGGCGTGGGGATCGTCCTGCCGGTCGACTATGTCTGCGCGGACCGGTTCGACCCGAACGCGGCCACGCGGCCGGCGGATGACTCGACGGGTATTCCGAAGGGCTGGATGGGCCTCGACGGCGGCCCGAAATCCATCGCGCTCTACGTCGCGGCCATTCGCCGGGCGAAGACGATCGTGTGGAACGGCCCGTCGGGCGTCTTCGAATTCGAGAAGTTTGCGGCCTCCACCAAGGCGATGGCCGAGGCGATCGCGGAGGCCACCTCCCACGGCGCCACCGCGGTGGTGGGGGGAGGCGACACGGCCACGGCCGCGCGGAAGTTCAAGGTGGCCGACAAGGTCACCCATTGCTCGACGGGCGGCGGGGCGAGCCTTGAGTACCTGGAGGGGAAAGTCCTCCCCGGCGTCGCTTTCCTGGAATCCTGAGGCACACTTCCAAAGGGACCAAGCCATGATCAGAAAGAAACTCATCGCCGGAAACTGGAAGATGAACAAGACCTCGGCCGACGCGGTCTCGCTCGCCCACGGCGTCGTCGTCGCCGTGGGGACGCAGTCGAACGTCGAGGTCGTCATCTGCCCTCCCTTCACCGCGCTCGAGGGCGTCGCCGGCGCGGTCGACGGATCGCTGGTCAAGCTGGGCGCGCAGAACATGCATTTCGAGGCGTCGGGCGCCTTCACGGGCGAGGTCTCGGCGCCGATGCTGCGCGCGCTTTTCGTGACCCACGTCATCCTGGGGCACAGCGAGCGCCGGGCGCTCTTCGGCGAGAGCGACGAGCTCGTGAACAAGAAGGTGCTCTCGGCCTTGAAGAACCAGCTGCGGCCGATCCTGTGCGTGGGCGAAAGCCTCGCCGAGCGGGAGGCTGGCTCGACGCTCAAGCTGGTCCAGACGCAGCTCGAGCGCGCGCTCGAGGGCGTCAGCAAGGACCTCGCCGCGGGCATCATCATCGCCTATGAGCCCGTCTGGGCGATCGGGACGGGAAAGGTCGCCACGACGGAGCAGGCGCAGGAGGTCCACGGGTTCATCCGCGGCCTTCTCGCCAAGCTCTATGGGGAGCCCGCGGCGCAGCGGGTCAGGATACTCTACGGCGGGTCGATGAAGCCCGCCAACGCGGCCGAACTCCTCGCCCAGAAGGACATCGACGGCGGCCTGATCGGGGGCGCCAGCCTCGAGGTCCGGAGTTTCGTCGACCTGATAAAGGCCGCGACGGAAGTCCCCTGATCAGGGCTGCGCGGCGAGGGCCGGCGATTCCTGCCTCGGCGGCCCGGCGGACGGGCCGTAGGTCCGGCGGAGGCTGTCGCTCGACCTCTTGAGCGCGGCGACGGCGTAGGCGTCGATGGAGCCGTTCATCTGCATGGCCAGCAAGGCTTCAATCTCGGGAATCTTGACCCCTTCGCGCACCTTGACCGCGCGGTAGACGCGGAGCATCGCGACCCAGCCGGCCAGGGGATTCGCGTCCTGCTTTCCCGACTGGAGCTGCGCCTTGACGCATCCGGAGATGTAGGCCGCGAGCAGAAGCCCGCGCTCACCGGAGTTTGAGAGGTCGGAGAGCCCCTTCTTCACGTCGCACCACGGGACCGAGTCGGGGCCCAGGTCGACGAGGACGTCGTCGCTCTCGAGCGCGTACGCGAGGATCGTGTTCGAGGCCCTCGCAACCTCGGCTCCCGCCTCGGCCTCCGGTTTGGGCGCCGCGAGGCTTCCCAGGGCGTTTGCGTCAAACGTGCGGATCGCCTCGAGCACCTGGGCCCGGGTCACCGTCTCGGAGGCGAACGCCGGCGTCGCGAAAGCCAGTGAAGCCGCGGCGGCGCGCAGAAAAAGTCGGGGCATTGGGGGAATGGGGCTCCCGAAAGCAACCGCAAGAACGCCGCTTTTGCAACGGTCAATGCGTCCGGTTCACCAGGCTTTCGGCCAGGGCCGCGAGGAATCCCGTGTCGCCGGGCAGCCGGCGCAGGCCGGCGATCGCCGCGTCCGAGCTCTCGCGGGCGATCCGGCGAGCGGCATCGAGACCGTGCAGCGAGACGTAGGTAGCCTTGCCCGCCTTTGCGTCCTTGCCGGCGGTCTTGCCGAGGGTGGCCGTGTCGGCGGTGGCGTCCAGGATGTCGTCGACGATCTGGAAGGCCAGGCCGAGCTCCCTCCCGCTTGCGCGAAGGGCCTCGACCGAGGCGGCCGGCGCGCCGCCGCATCGGCCGCCCATCGCGAGCGACGCCTCGATCATCGCCGCCGTCTTGTTCAGGTGGATGAACCTCAGCGTCTCCGGGGTCGCCCCCGGGATTCGCTCGGCAAGCAGGTCCTCCATCTGGCCGCCGATGAGCCGCCGACTCCCGGCGGCCTCGGCCAGCTCGGCGACCAGCGACGCCGCGAGGGCGGAATCGCCGGAATAGGACCCCGAAAGGATTGCAAACGCGTGGGTGAGCAGAGCGTCGCCCGCGAGGAGCGCGGTGGCCTCGTCATACGCCACGTGGGCGGTCGGCCGCCCGCGCCTCAGACTGTCATCGTCCATGCACGGGAGGTCGTCATGCACGAGCGAATAGGTGTGCACGCACTCGACGGCGACGGCGGCGGGGAGGGGGTCGGCCCGGGGCGCCGATTCGAAGAGCTCGCAGGCCGCGAGGACCAGGACCGGGCGCAGCCGCTTGCCCCCGGCCTGCATCGAGTAGCGCATGGCGCCGTGCAGCCGGGATGACGGCTCGGATGCCGGCGGCAGGAGGCGGTCGATCCCCGCCTCGACCCTGGACACCCGGGATTGCAATGCCGCTGCGAAATCCATCGCCGCAGACTGAGAGGCAACGCGGACGGGTGCCGAGAACAAACTCGCCAAACCCGCGGCATTTGCCCATACAATCGCCGTTCCATCCGATGCCCACCTACGAATACGCCTGTTCGAAGTGCGGTTACCATTTCGACAAGTTCCAATCGATGCGGGACGAGCCGCTGAAGAAGTGCCCGAAATGCTCCAAGGCCGCCCTGAAGCGCCTTGTCGGAGGGGGCGCCGGGCTAATCTTCAAGGGCAGCGGGTTTTACATCACCGATTACAAGAACAAGGGCCTGGCGAAGCCCGAGGGGGCGGAGCCCAAGGCCCCCGCTGAAACCAAGGCCGCGGGCGAAACCAAGCCGGCCGGCGAGGCGAAGCCCGCCGCGAGCTCGGCGGGCGNNCCGCCGCGAGCCCGGCAGCCGGCAGCTCCAAGGGGGCGCCGGCCCCGGCCGCGCCCACCGGCGGATGATTTTCCAACCATGATCTACAAGCTGAGGAGAAATAGGGGGCCGTCCTGGTTCGAGGTGACCCTGGGCGCCGTGTTGAGCGTCGTCCTTGGCATTGTCCTGGGAGGGGTTTACCTGGCGACCAGGCCCGTCAAGAAGCTCGGGGAAATCCCGAAGGATTCCCCGCCGGGAGCGGTGTACTTCGTCGAGGGCACGAGGGGCTACTACGACAACGACTCCGTCGAGACGAAGCGAAAGGCCTTTGTGTCGGGGGAGTC
>PLKS01000006.1 GCA_003140665.1 Opitutaceae bacterium | reverse complement strand
GTTGTGCATGCGCTCCTAGCCCCGCGAAGCGCAGCGTCGTGTCGATGACCCGCTGGCGGCGGGCGGCGAGCTCGGGCTCGAGGAGCCGGCCGAGGAAGTGCGAGTAGGACCAGCTCTTGGCGGCGGCCTGCTGGGCGACCTGGTCCAACTGCGCCCGGGCCGTCGTGGCGCCGATCTGCTCCAGGGCGTCGACGGCCAATTGCTCATAGGCGGCACTCATGAGCTCACCTCCGCGTAGACGGCGAGCGGTCGCACCTGCACCTCCTCAGCAAAGGTAATGTGGCAGCCCTTGGGCGGGGCCGGTCTGGCCTCGAGCGAGCGCTGCCAGCGCTCGCGCACGTGGACGGGAGCCTCGACGCGCTGTCCGGCCTCCTTGGCGCGCTCGTGCTCGGCGACAACGAGGTCCTTCGTGCGGATGAGGATCCGGCCGGCCGAGGCGTCCACGTAGACCTGCTGGCCGACCAGGCCCGCCGGCACCGAGTAGTCGCTCCTCTCGAAGCGCACGAGGGCCTCGGCGCCGACCCGGCGGGTGACGCTGTGGACCAGGTGGTAGGGCTGCTGGCCGGCGATCGGGGTCAGGGGCTCCTCCAGCAGGAGATCGCAGGGCCGAGCGCCGGTCGTCGCATGGACGCGGACGTTAGCGACCGAGCCCAGCCACTGGCGACCCTGGCCGTTGAGGTCCTCCATCCCGGCGAAGCTGCGGCCGTTTAGGAAGTTACCCCGGACGTAGCCGACCATGCGCTCTACCTTGCCCTTGGTTCTCGGCCGATAGGGGCGGTGGCGCTTCACCTCGAAGCCGTAGTAGCGGGCGAAGTCATTGAAACGCGGGTTGACCCGGTCCGGCCGGATGACGACCTGGCGCATGTTGTCATAGAGGATCCGCTTCGGCCATCCACCGAAGAAGGCGAAGGCGCTTTGATGGCAGCGGATCAGGACATCCACCCGCATGGAGCGGGTGAACTCGATGTACATGTACCGCGAGAAGCTTAGGACCATGACGAAGGCGTAGACCCGGGCCATGATCCCGTCCGGCATCGCAAAGCGGCCGACCTCGGCCCAGTCGCACTGCGCCTGCTCGCCAGGCGGGGTCTCGAAGCGCACGGTGAGCCGCTGGCTCACCTGTATGCTGCGGCGAAGCCGCGCAATAAAACGGCTGACGAGCTTGGAGCATCCGAGAAAGCCCAGGGCCACGATCTCCTGGTGGAGGCGAACCGAGGAAAGTCCGTGCTCCTGCCAGCGCTGGCGCAGGTAGTCCTTGCAGGGGTCCAGTATGCTCTTGCACTCGCGCCGCGTCGGCCGCGGCGAACCGTCCGCCCGCAGCATCTTGCGGACGGTGTTGCGGGAATGGCCGGTCAAACGGGCGATCTCTCGCACCGAATGGCCCTGCTTTTGAAGAAAACGAATGTCCATAAACTGATCCAGATTTAGCATGGGGCGGCAGGGGGTGAATCCGGCCAGCCTACCATGACGGCGTGAAATGTTAACCAACCGAGAAAGCCGAAGGATGCTCACCCTCGGATGTGGGCCCGGGCTGCGCTTCGCTCCGCCCGGGCCCACATCCATCCTCCTCCGGCCTAACAGGGGTGGGTCAAAATTAGACGTCCGTTAGTGGGTCAGTATTACGCGTCCGTTGATACTGCGGCCCCTTCAGAAGAACATCGAACTGATCGAGGAGCACATCGCCGAGGCCTTCGATGCCCATCCCTTCGGCGAAGTTGCCAAGCTCCAGGGCACCGTCAGTGCGTTGAACGCGAGCAATGCCTCGCTTGAAACAACGGCAGCAAGGATGCGGGCCCTGGCCGAACACCTCGAAAGCGGCGAGGCGGGAAGAGCCCAGAAGTAGGTTTTAGGCGCTTTCCCTTGATGGGGTATGCACTTGCCACAAGTACGCGGCTTTAAGGATAGGCACAAAGACAAGCCTTGGTGCTGAAGACGCGGCATTTTGGCTTGTTTTCTCGGCAATCTTGCCGTTAATTAATCGCATGCCCATAACCGCATTCGAAGTTGCAGAGATGCCGACGGCCAAGGCGGTCGAGGTTATCCGCGCCGGCCTCCCAGCCCGTGCATTTGTAGGGGTTGCAATTGCGCTATCACTGACCGTTGACGAATTAGCAGCGAAGCTGGGAGTATCTCCTCGCACGATAAGGGACCAGCGCAAGAAGCTCGCCCGCCTCTCGAGTGAGAACACCGAAAAGCTCGTGCGCATCGCACGTATCCAGCACCAGGCCAGGAAGATATTTTCTACAGACGAGGCTGTCTCTGACTGGCTCATGTCGCCGGCACCAGCGCTCGAGGGAGCGAAGCCGATCGACCTCCTGGACACTGGCCTTGGGGCCCGGGAAATTGAAGCCGTCCTAAACGGCATCGCGTACGGCAACGTGATGTAATCAGCCGTGCGACTGCACCGAATCGCACTCGCGACGTACTCCGCCAACGCCGCTGATGCCTTTAGCGGCCGCGGTGGTCTCTACGGAAAGGGCCGATGGCACACCCAAGGGCGTCTCATTGTCTACGTCGCCCAAAACACTTCGCTGGCGATGGCGGAGGGCCTGGTCCACATCCAGCGGTCGAACAACATCGAGCCGTTCAACCGGTGGGAGATCGAGGTGCCTGACGCATCGATTGCGGCCGCACCCGTTCTGCCGGCCGAGTGGCGAACAAACGTCGCCCTCACACAAGCGTACGGTGACGCATGGCTGGCCTCTCAATCCTCGGTAGGGCATTTCGTTCCGAGTGCGATAGTCCCAAATGAGATGAACTGCCTGATTAATCCGGCACATCCCCAGTTCAGCATAGCCTGGGTCGTCTCTGGGCCGCATCCGTTCGCTTTCGATTCCCGACTGACCAGGCCCTAGGGTGGACCTTTAGGCAATTCCAGTAGTGTGCCAGAAGGGACAATTCTGGAACGCGTCGCCGGCAAAGCCGTTTAACGAGGTCGGCGGCCCGGTCGCTCTAGACACGGAGCGTGCAACTTCGACTTATAGCACCGCGAGGTGCCTCACGACGACTTCACTTGTGGCAAGTGCATATCGCACTGGAAGGTGGCAAG
>PLKS01000190.1 GCA_003140665.1 Opitutaceae bacterium | reverse complement strand
GCGACGGCCGCGTCGGCCCCCGCCCCGGCCGAGGCGCCCACGGAGGAGGGAGGGCGCGAGCAGGACGGGCTGAGGCGGCTTCGCGACACGGAGCGTGACTCCGATCCCGATGCCCCCGAGGGGGACGCACCCGAGGATGAATGGGACAAGCTGGGCGCCGAGGACGAGCTGCCGACCTTCTTCGAGGCCATGCGACCCCATCTTCGAAGGAACCAGCGCGGCCCGGGACTTTCGGTCGGAGTCGACTACCTCGCCAAGAAGTGGGACATCTCCGAGCACGACGTGATCGGGGCGCTCAAGGAGTGCGGCCTGGAGGTCCCCGAGGACGAGAATGCCAAGCCCGTCTACGTGGACTACGATGGCGATCTTTACTGGGTGAACGTCAACCGGCGCGGCGAGCTCTGGGTCAACACGAAGGAGAAGTCCCGCCCCGTCTTCCGAACCGTCCAGGGGGCCCGGGTCGAGCCGGCGGAGGCCCCCGTGGGGGAGGAGCCCGGCGGCCAGCAGGAGGAACGCAAGCCCAGGGCCAGGAGGGAGGACGCGGAACAGGATCCGGGCGCACCCGCCGCGCCGCTTCCCACCGGCGACGCCCTGCTGGGGCGGATCAGGCCGCAGATGCGCCGAAACCGCCGCGAGCCGGGCGGCTCGGGCAGCATCAGCTTCCTCTCGCGCGCGCTCAAGTGCAGCGAGAGCGCGCTCGTCGAGGCCTTCAACGCGATGGGGCTCGCTACGCCGGGCTCCGCCGGCGACCCGCCCGCACACCTGGAAATCGGGAGCGAACTATGGTGGCTCAACATGGATCAGCGCGGGGGGATCTGGATCAACGCCCGCGAGAAGCGCGGGGATGAGACAGCCGGCGCGCAGCCGCCGTCCGATTCTGCCTCTCCCGCGCCGGGCAACGTGCTTGCCGCCGTCCGGCTCCTTCTCAAGGAGACCAAGACGGGGGGACTCGCGGCGCCGGTGGAGCGCCTCGCGGGCGAACTGGGCAAGTCGGTTGACGAGCTTCTCGGCGCCCTGGTCTCGTCGGGCCTGCGGGTCCCCGAGAAAACCCGCGAGAAACCGGCATTTGCCGAGCACGCCGGCCAGATTTTCTGGCTCAACCTGAACGGCAAGGGCGAGCTCTGGCTGAATGCAAAGGCGTCAAAGTATTCCAGCGCGGACGATGGGGACCAGGATGGGAAAGGGAATCGCCACCCGCGACCGAAGAAGGAGGCCGGGGACGGGGAGGCGCCTCCGGAATCCGTGACCGAGGCTCCGCCCGCCGTCCCGGCTGATCCGCCGGCGAGCTAGCAGGGGACCCCGCGGCCCCTCAGGCCCGGGCCTTGCGCCGGGCGCCCACGGCGCCGGCCAGCCGTGCGATCGCCGGGAGCGTCTTCTCCCACGCGAGGCACGCATCCGTGACGCTTCGTCCATGCACGAGCGGAATGGCGCGGAAGTCCTGCGAACCGCCAAGGAGGTTGCTCTCCATCATCACCCCCGCGACGGACCGGTCGCCGGCCGCGATGCGCCCCGCGAGATCGGCCGCCACCGCCGACTGTCGCTCGGGATCCTTCCCGCTGTTGGCGTGGCTGCAATCCACCATGAGATGCGGCGGGAGCCCGTTCGCCGACAGCATCTCGACGGCGGCTCGCACGTCCTCCGCGGAATAGTTCGGGCCCCGCGACCCGCCCCGCAGGACGAGATGCGTGTCCTCGTTTCCCGTCGTCTGCATGCAGGCCGGCGCCCCTTCCCGGGTGAGCGACGGGAAGCAGTGGGCGTGGCGCGCCGACCGGATCGCATCGACCGCAACCTGGACGTCCCCGTCCGTCCGGTTCTTGAACCCGACGGGCATCGAGAGGCCCGAGGCCAGCTCGCGGTGCACCTGGCTTTCAACCGTGCGGGCACCGATCGCGCCCCAGCTCACCAGGTCCGCATAGTACTGCCCGAGCGTCGTGTCGAGGAACTCGGTCGCGATCGGAAGGCCCGCGGCCGTGATGTCCACCATGAGCTTCCTCGCAAGGCGCAGCCCCTTGTTGATGTGGAAGGTCTCGTCCAGGTCCGGGTCGTTGATCAGGCCTTTCCAGCCGACGACGGTCCGGGGCTTCTCGAAATAGACGCGCATGGCGACCAGGAGGTCGCCCGGATGCCGGTCCGCCGCCGCGCGAAGGAGCCCCGCGAACTCCACCGCCGCCGCGGGGTCGTGGATGGAGCATGGGCCGACCACCACGAGCAGCCTGTCGTCCGCCCCCGACATGATGGAGGCGATGTCCCGCCGAGCCCGGGCGATGCGGAGCGAACCGGCATCGTCCAGGGGGCATTCCTCCTCGAGGACGGCGGGGGCGAGGAGCGGCCTCGTCGCGCTGATGCGAAGGTCGGAGGTGGACGGATGCATGACGGGCGGTCCGAAATCGGCGCCGCGATCAGGCGTTGAGCAGCTTGCGGGCGCGGACGACCGCCGGGTGGCGGCTCAGGAGAACCTCGGCCATGCTCGGAACGAGGCCGAGCGACGTTGCCCGGGAGCGAAGTGAAATCCAGGCCAGCGACGAGGCAGGCGGGCTGAATGCGTGCGGCGCGAATGCGTCGAAGATGGGCGCGAACTCCGGGAGCTGCTCACGCGGGAAGAGCTCCTTCTCGAGGAGGAACAGGCTCAGCAGGGCCCCAAGCGCCTCGAGCCACGCCGTCGGGGCCGACGGCGCGGAGTAGGGGATCCCCACGCCCTCGGGGTAGGGGGCCCACTCCATGAATGCACGGATGAACTCGTGGAGCTTCGCAAGCTCCGCGTCCGCGGTCGCCGCCGTCCATCGGACCGAGATCTGCTTGCGCTCCCGGAACTTCTTCATCTCCCAGACCCGCATGACGAGGGCGAACTCCCCGCTTTCGCAACGGAGCGAGCCCGTGAAGACGTAATCCAGGCCGTCGGTGGCCGTGTCGCAGAGCTGCCGGAGGTTCTCCTCGGTCCAGTCCGTCGGGAATATCGCCGGGCGCCGGGCTCCATCGGCCGCGTGGTAGCAGCCCAGCGCGGCGACGGAGGAATACAGGGTCGAGAAGTAGAACGTCTCGGCGAGCCAGAGGGGGAGCGCGCGCGACAGCCGCCCGAGCTCATCCTCGGGCTGCCTCATCGCCGACTCGACGTCGACGTACGCGCCGGGGAGCGAGAACTGGGCGAACGCCACGCGGCGCAGCCGCCCGTCCTTCTTCGGGAGTATCTCCTCGATCGACTCGAGGCCGTAGGCCCACACGGGCCTGCTGAGCGTGACAATGGCCAGCCCGACGGGCCGCGGCGCCCCCGCGATGGGGTCGAACCGCGGCATGCCCTGCACGGCGCCCCCGGTGATGAGCTCCGCGATCGCATTGGAAAACCCATGGAGACGGTCCTCCAGCTCCGGGCGCTTGAGGCCAAAGAGGATGTCGAGCACGTGCTGCGCCGCGTCGGCGTCGCCGACGGCCAGATAGGCCTGGAGCAGGTTGATCCCGATCGCGGAGCCATGGCGCAGCGCGTCGTAGCGCGGGGCGATGATCTCGATGATCTGGGGGATGTTACCGGTCGAACCGAGATCGCCCGAGATCGCCACGAGCACGTCCGCGCGGTCGCCGGCCCCGGCCAGCACCTCGTCGTAGATCGCCAGGGCCCCCTTGAGGTCCTTCTCGTCGAGGCGCTCGCGCGCGGCCGCGAGGCGCGGCCCCACGCCCGGGGCCGAT
>PLKS01000246.1 GCA_003140665.1 Opitutaceae bacterium | reverse complement strand
GTGTGCGGGATGATCCAGGCGGCGAAGGCGTCCCCCTCCACCCCGGCCACGGTGAGCGACACCCCGTCCACGGCGACGCTGCCCTTCAGGACCAGCGACCGCCCGCACCCCGCGGGCCCGCGGACAAGCAGCCAGTGGTCGGCGCCCCGCTGCTCGAACGTCTCGACGACTCCCCTTCCGTCGACGTGGCCCGTTACAAAGTGGCCGCCAAAGCGGCCGTCGAGCCGCAGGCTGCGCTCCAGGTTGACCGGGGCGCCGGGAGCGAGGGAGCTGAAATTCGTGAGCCGCCTCGTCTCCTCGAGGACGTCGAACGCGATCCCGGCGCCGTCGAAGGCCACCGCGGTCAGGCAGCACCCGTTGACGGCGATGCTGTCTCCGGACACGATCCCCTCCAGCGTCCTCGCGGCGCGCACCCGCAGCCTCCATGAGGGGCCGGCCCTCTCCAACGACTCGACCGAACCCGCCTCCTCGACGATTCCCGTGAACATGGTCTCGGGGGCGGCCTGTCAGCGCAGCTTGATCCGCAGGACCGCCGTGTCGCTTCCCCGGCTCACCAGGAACACGGTCTCCGGACGGCTGGAGTCCTTCTCGATCGCCGCGAGCGTGGCCACGGCCGCGGCGAAACCCGGTATCTCGGCCCCGTCTATCTCCCTGATCCAGTCGTCGGGCCGCAGGCCCGCGATGTCCGCGGGGCTGTTCGGCTTCACCAGGTGCGCCACCACCCCGCTGAGCTCGCTCGCCTTCGAATGCCGGGCGATCGCGTCGCCGTAGACGAATTCCCGGGCCGTGAACCCGATTTTCTCGAAGAACGTCCGGTCGGCCTCGCGGACCAGGCGGGGCTCCTCCTCGAGCGTCGCCCTGAGCTCGACGCGGCTCGGGCCGCGCAGCACCGACAGCGCCAGGATGTCGCCGGGCGCCCGGGCCGCGATCAGCCTCTCCACGTAGTCGACGACGACGCGGTCGGGCCTGAAGCGCGGGAGCGGCTTGCCGTCGACCCCGAGGATGATGTCGCGCGCCTTCATCCCGGCCTTCTCGGCGGGGCTCCCCTCGAGCACCTCGCTCACGACCGCCCCCGACTGCGACTCAAGCTTCAGGAATGCCGCGACCTCGCGGTCCATCGGCTCGAGGCCGTACGCGCCGAGCCATGCCAGCGGCCTGCCGAACACGTTCTTCGGGATCCGCCCGATGAAGGGCAGCACCTCGTCCGCGACAAGGAACGCGCTGCTCTCCTCCAGGTTCACGAGCATGACGGGGGAACCGCCCCTCTCCGCGCCCGAAAACTCAAGGAACGTCTGCCCGAACGAGCTTGCGCCGAGGCCGACAAACCTGCCGTCGCGGTCGAAAACGGGCAGGCCCGGCCCCGCCACCTCCTGCTGGGCGATCGCGGTGCGCTGCGGGAGCGACTGGATGAGCGCGACATGGCTCTGGAGAATGTAGGGCATGAAATCCTCGTCCTTGTTGCGGAGCCCCACCCCCCAGACCTCGTCGGCCAGCTGGAGCTCCCGGCCCGGGGCCGAGCCCGTGAACGCCGTCACCGGCACCAGCCGTCCTAGGACCGACGGGCCCGCCCGCACGAAATGCCAGCCCGTGTACGCATCGCGGCCAAGGTATTCCGCGGGGGAACCCTCGGGGTCGCCGGGGAGGTAGACCTTGAAATCCTTCATCTGCCTCGGGGAGATCCGCAGGTCGATCGCGGCGGAGGGAAGGATGATCGTCCCCGCGCTGTCGACGACGGTCCCGTAGGCGATCGTGGGCCGGCGCTCGAGCTCGGTCTCCGTCACGTACTCGACGGCCACGGTGCACTTTGCGCGCTCCGCCCAGAGCGAGGGCAGGTCGGCGGCGCGGGCCCGCGCCCCGGCGAGGCAGGCCGCGGCCGCAACAAGGAGGGACAGGCGCTTCATGGCTTCAGCACGACGAGCGAGACGCGCCTCTCCCTCTGGACCTCAAAGAGCGTGGGCNNCGTGGGCGCGGGCCTGGCGGAGTAGGCGGCGTCGACCTCCCTCACCACGTCGAGCGAGTTCACGGGGCTTTGGTTTATCTTCGTGATGATGTCCCCCCTGGCCAGGCCCGCGACGTCCGCCGGGAACCCCCGCTGCACGCCGATCACGAGGACCCCGGTGTCGTCGTGGAGCTGGTTCTCCCGGGCGAACGCGCGCGAGATCTTGCGCACGCCGATGCCCCAGGTGTCCGAGACCCACTCCTCNNCCCATCCGGCTCTCAAGCCTTGCCGTGACCAGGGTGGCGGACGCCTCCCTCGACGCGCGCTTGTAGGCGATCACGAGCGAGGAGCCCACCGCCTGGCTCGCGATCAGGTTCTCGATCGGCGGCAGCTGCTCGGGAAAGCGCCCGTCGATCTTCCTTCCGTCGATCGCGAGGATGATGTNNGATGATGTCGCCGGCCCGGATGCCGGCAAGCGCGGCGGGCGATCCCGACTCCACGCTGTCGACCAGCATGCCCGTGTTCGTCGCCACGTCGAAGAAGCCCTCGAGGTCCTGGAGCGCCTTGGGCACGATCCCGATGTAGCTGCGCGTGATCGACCCGTCGTGGACCAGCCCCGCGACGACGCGCCTGGCGATGCTGGAGGGGATGGCGAATCCCAGGTTGTTGGCCCCGAGGTACGCGCGCGAGGTGATCCCCACGATCCGGCCGTCCTCCGTCACCAGGGGCCCCCCCGAGTTGCCGGGGTTGATCGCGGCGTCGGTCTGGAGCCAGGTGTTGAAGTTGCCGGTCTCGTAGCCGTCGACGCCCTCGGTGTCCTCGAAATACCGGTTGTTGTTCGAGATGATCCCGCGGGTCACCGTCCGGGTGAGCCCGTGGGGCGTCCCGACGGCATACACGGTCTCGCCCACGTAGAGCCTCTCGCTGTCGCCGAATTCCGCGTGCTTGAACGCGAGCTGGCGCCGCTTCACGTCGTCCAGGTTGATCCGCAGGAGCGATAGGTCCGTCCAGTGGTCCCAGCCGATGAGCCTCGCGCCCACCCGCTCCAGGTTCGAAAGCGTCACGTTGATCTCGACCGACCTCGGGCCGGCGACGTGCGCGTTGGTCAGGATCAGGCCGTCCTGCGTAAGGATGACACCCGAGCCGATGCTCGCGTCTATCCTGCGCGCCCCCTCCTCGAAGTTGAGCTCGCGCACGTCGATCCGGACCACGGAGTCGAGCAGGCGGTCGAATCCGCCGCTCATGGAGGCGCGGACCTGGGCCGTTGAGGCGGCGAGAAACAGCGGGACGGCGGCCAAGATTGACCGGTGGAGCGAATGGTTCACTATGGCGGGTTTCACACGATGGTTACCGACAGCAAAGACTACGACTTTCAAGAAATCGAGCGCCGCTGGCAATCTTTCTGGGAGCGCAATCGGACTTTCGCGGCGGGGAAGGACCCGTCCAGGCCGAAGTTCTACGTGCTCGACATGTTTCCCTACCCCTCGGGGTCGGGCCTTCACATAGGCCACCCGGAGGGGTACACCGCGACGGACATCATCGCCCGCCACCGGCGCGCGCGGGGCTTCGACGTCCTTCACCCCATCGGATGGGACGCGTTCGGCCTTCCCGCCGAGCAGCACGCCGTGAAGACCGGCACGCACCCCGCCGCGAACACCCAGAACAACATCGCCAACTTCAGGCGGCAGATCAAGGCGCTGGGGTTCTCGTACGACTGGGACCGCGAGATCGACACGACCGACCCGAGGTACTTCCGGTGGACGCAGTGGATCTTCCTGCAGCTCTTCAGGAGGGGCCTGGCCTACGTGGACGAGCGCCCCGTCTGGTGGTGCCCGGAGCTGCGCACCGTGCTGGCGAACGAGGAGGTGATCGATGGAAAAAGCGACGTGGGCGGGTTTCCCGTCGAGCGGCGCAACCTCCGGCAATGGGTGCTGAGGATAACCGCCTATGCGGACCGCCTGCTGTCGGGCCTCGAGGGGCTTGACTGGCCCGACTCCACCAAGCGGATGCAGGCGGCCTGGATCGGCCGGAGCGAGGGCGCCGAGATCACCTTCGGCCTCGAGAAACCCGGGCCCGGCGGGCTCAGGGTCTTCACGACCCGGCCGGACACGCTCTTCGGCTGCACCTACATGGTGCTCGCGCCGGAGCATGGCCTCGTCGAGGCGCTGACGACGCCCGAGATGCGGGTCGCCGTCGGGGACTACCGCAGGAGGGCCGCCTCCAAGAGCGACCTCGAGCGCACCGACCTGGCGAAGGACAAGACAGGCGTCTTCACCGGCTCGTTCGCCGTGAATCCCGTGAACGGGGCACGCCTTCCAATCTGGGTCGCCGACTACGTGCTCATGGGCTACGGGACCGGGGCGATCATGGCCGTGCCCGCCCACGACGAGCGCGACTTCGAGTTCGCGGCGCGGTACAGCCTGCCCGTCGTGCCCGTGATCGAGCCGGCCGACCATTCCTCGAACGGGCAGGCGCCGAAGCTCCCTTACACGGGCGACGGCAACCTGGTCCACTCCGACGGGTACACCGGCCTCGACTGGCGCGAGGGAGGGCGCCGGATCACGACCGACCTGGCCGCGAAGGGCTCCGCGAGGCACTCGGTCAACTTCAAGCTGCGCGACTGGCTCTTCTCCCGGCAGCGCTACTGGGGCGAGCCGATCCCCATCGTGTGGGTGAGCGAGGGGGACTACCGCCGGGCCGCGCCCCGCCTCGCCGGCGCCCTTCCAGAGGAACCCGTGTCGTTCGAGCAGGACGGCGTCGTCCGCTTCGCGCTTCCCCTTTGCGAGTCCGCGCTCCCGCTCGAGCTGCCGCCCGTGCAGTCCTACCTGCCGAGCGGCACGGGCGAGAGCGCGCTGGCGAACGTGCCCGGCTGGGTCGACATCTGGTTCGATTTCACGACGGGGATGGCCGTGCCCGCCACCGAGCCCCCCCCGGCGGGCGACACATGGATCCGGGCGCGGCGCGAGACCAACACGATGCCCCAGTGGGCCGGATCCTGCTGGTACTACCTGCGGTTCACGGACCCGCGCAATAGCCGCCAGTTCGCATCGCCCGAGGCGCTGGCCAGGTGGGGCGGCCCCGACCTCTACGTCGGCGGCGCCGAGCACGCGGTGCTCCACCTCCTCTACGCGCGGTTCTGGCACAAGGTCCTCTTCGACATCGGCGCCGTGCCGACCGACGAGCCGTTCAGGAGGCTGTTCCACCAGGGCATCATCCTCGGGGAGGACGGGGAGAAGATGGCGAAGAGCGGCGGCAACGCGGTGAGCCCCGACGCGATCATCGAGAGCCACGGGACCGACAGCCTGCGCCTCTTTCTCATGTTCCTCGGGCCGCTCGAGGCGATGAAGCCCTGGAACCCGAGGGGCATCGAGGGGCCGCACCGCTTCCTGCAGAAGGTCTGGCGCGACTGCATCGGCGACGACGGCGGGGCAAACCCCAAGATCGCGGGCGGCGCGCAGGATTCCGCCGAGCTCCAGAAGCTGCTGCACGAGACCATCCGCAAGGTGGGGGACGACATCGAGGCCCTGCGGTTCAACACGGCCATCTCGCAGATGATGATCTTCGAGAACGCGCTCCACAAGGAGGCCCGGGTCAGCCGTGCGACCGCCCTCGCCTTCATCCAGCTCCTCGCCCCGTTTGCCCCCCATATCTGCGAGGAGCTGTGGTCGCGCCTCGGCGCGCCCGGGCTCGCCTCCGAGGCTCCCTGGCCGAGGTTCGATCCCGCGCGGATCTCGGCCGCCGAGGTCCGGCTTGTTTTCCAGGTCAACGGCAAGCACCGCGGCGACCGGCTCGTTCCGGCCGGGCTCACCCAGGAGCAGGCGGTCGCGCTCGCGACGGCCGACCCCCGAGTGGCCGCGTTTGCGGGGAACCGCACGATCGTAAAAGTCGTGTATGTCCCGGGCCGAATCCTCAACCTCGTCGTTTCGTAGCCGGCGACGCAGGTCCTTTCGGTCCAATCGGTTGAGCCCTAGCGGGACCAAACCTAAGCAATTATACTCTCTTGCGTGGATTGCCGGGAAAGGTAGGATTGCCGCGTGATGAAATCCCGCAATCTCCTGCGCCTTGGCATGGCGGCCCTCTGCGCCGCCGCGATCGCGCATGCCCAGGTCCCGAGGAGCAATCCGACCAGCAAGATATTCGTGGCGGACAGCGAGGGCGACACCCAGATCAGCACGGTGAAGGGAATCTCAACCCTGGCGAAGAAGGCCGTCTACAAGGGCGAGGGGACGGCCATCCAGACGAAGGCCAATTCGAACGCCTCCATCGTGCTCTCGAACGGCACCGGGATCTATTTCGACGTCACCACCCGCACCGAGATCCGCGCCTTCGTCCAGGCGCCCTTCCGGCCGAGCCGGACCGACATGGAGGAGGAGCCCTCGATATCCCGCACCCACATGTTCATCGATTACGGTGTCGTCGGGCTGTCGACCAGCAAGATGGCTGCCGGCAGCACGCTGTTGGTCGAGACCTCGCATGCCTCCGCCGTCATCGAGGGCCGACAGGCCGTGATCGAGGCCGGCGACACCAGCACGACGATCTCGATGCTGGAGGGCCGCGCCTCGGTCCAGTCCAGCCCCGACGGCGTCACCTATGACGTCAAGAGCGGCTACCAGGTGACCATAAGGGCCGGCAAGCCGGGCCAGGAGAACACGGTCGATGTCCGGCCGATCTCCGACGGGGCGGACGGCCTGGCCGCGTGGCTGATGGAGCGGGTGCTCGCCGCCGACGCCGCCCGCAAGCTTGTCTATTTCGAGATGCAGGACGGCGCCAGCGACAGTGTCACGCTCTTCGACGGGGAGTCGGCAGGGGGCCTGGAAATCGTCCCCGTCCCCGTCGCGCCCGCCAATCCGCCGGTCCAGCCGACCGTGAGCGCCGCCAATCTTTCAGGCCGGTAATCCGGCTTCTCTTCACCTGCACGGGAGTCCATGAAATTGCAGCATCGATTGCTCACGGCGCTTGCCGTGATCGCGGCTGCCATCCTCGCCTCCCCCGCACGCGCCCTGGTCTCGCTGGAGGACGGAAGGGACCATCTCTTCGTCGACGGCTCGGTCGAGATCGGCTACGACTCGAACGTGTTCGCGAACGCGCAGAGCGGCGGGAGCATGCTCTTCGAAGGGACGCTGGGAACCGAGTTCACGCGCAGGGCGGGCCTGATCGGGGTCAACGCGACGGCGACGCTCACGTTCGCCCGCTACGCCAACTTCAGGGACCAGGACTACGTGGATCCGAAGGTGACCCTCGAGCTCAACAAGCAGACGGGCAGGACGACCGGCTCCCTCCTGGTCAGCGTGCAGCGCGAGAACCGGGCGGACGTCGACGTCAACACCCGCGACGTCTCCTGGAACTACGACGTCGCCCTGAATTTCCAGTACCCCGTGATCGAGCGCTACTCGATTTCCGGCTCGCTGGACTATGACTACGTCGCCTACCAGAACCAGCAGCTCTTCACGAACCTCGCCACCTACACGGGCAACCTGTTCCTGTTCTACATCCTGGACGAGGAGCGGGACTTCTTCATCGACTACCGGGCCCGGTATTCGGGCCTGGCCAACGGAACCGACGACGTCGACAACTCGCTCTCGGCCGGGGTGAACGGCAGGGTCTACGGGCCGTTCAACGGCTCGATCCAGGGCGGCTACACGGTGAGGTCGACCACCGGCGGCATCGACTCCGGCGAGTATGGCGACTTCACCGCAAGCGGGTCGCTGGCCTGGAACATGAACCGCCGGATGACCCTCACCGCCGACCTCTCGCGGGATTTCTCGACAACCGCGACCGCGCAGTCCATCGATTCGACGAGCGTCGGGCTCACCTTCAAGGATTCCTTCACCACCAAGGCCAGCGCTTCGCTGCAGGTGTCCGGGGGGGAGTGCCGATTCCTTGGCGACGGGGGGCTGGTGGCGGCCGGCGGAGCGCGCCGGGTCGACGACTTCGCCAGCGTCAACGCGTCCTACTCCTACACCCTCAACGAACACCTGAAGGCCTCGATTAATTACATTTACTTTAGGAACTGGTCCACGCTCGCTTACGCGGAGTTTCCGCGCCAACAGATAAACCTGTCCCTCACGTCCCATTGGTAGATACCGCCCCGTGAACATCGCCTTCAGATCCTTGNNCGCGGTTGTCGCGGCCGCGGCGACTCCCGCGCGGGCCGACGAGAGGGCGGCCGCCTCCGGCAGCTCCAACAAGACGCAGACCTACAGGATCCGGTCGACCGACAAGCTGAGCATCCGCATTTTCCAGGAGGACGACCTCTCGACGGTGTGCCGGGTCGACGCCAAGGGCACGGTCAACCTGCCCCTGGTCGGCGAGGTCCGGGTGTACGGCCAGACGCTCAGCCAGGCGGAGCGCACGATCGAGTCCGCCTACATGGACGGCCGCTACCTGCGAAAGCCCGAGGTCACCGTCACGGTCGAGGAGTACTCCCCGCGGGAGGTGTCGATCCAGGGCCAGGTGAAGAACCCGGGCCGCTACCAGCTTCCCGTCGAGGCGACCATCAGCGTGCTGGACCTCGTGACCAAGGCGGGGGGCTTCACGGACACCGCCCAGGGCACCGCGGTCCGGGTCACCCGGATGCTTCCGGACGGGGGGACGAAGGTCATCTCGATCGACGTCGAGAGCCTCATCAAGGGCAAGGGCAACGTGAAGACGAACGGCGAGGACAGCTCCCTTCTCCTGGAGCCGGACGACATCGTGTACGTCCCCGAGCGGATCATCTGACGAGGACCCGGGACTCACGATGCAGGACACCGCGCAATCGAAGGCCTCCAGGCACTCGGGCCACGACGACGAGGTCGCGGTCGAGCGCCGCACGCTTCGCGACTACTACATCATCATGCGCGAGCGTGTCTGGGTCGCGCTCCCGCTCGCCATCGTCGTCGCCGTCGGCTTCTTCTACTGGCAGGCGCGAAAGACGCCGGTCTACGAGGCCGTCGCGTCGCTCCAGTTCGAGAAGCCGGAGACCGTCGTGACGAGCCAGGGTGTCGTCGACACCTCGGTCCGGTCGGAGATCGACCTCAACACCTACATCCACGACATCGACAGCAACCGGCTCCGGGCGAACGTGATCGAGTCCTTCACCCCCGATGAGCGGAAGATCCTGCAGAGGGCCGCGGTCAAGCGCCTTCCCCAGGGGGCCACGCCCCCGTCCGCGGCCGCGCTGCTCGGCTCCATCGACGCCGAGCCGCTGAGGAACAGCTACCTCATCACCATCACGGTGCGGAACGAGGATCCCGAGGCGGCGGCCCTCGTCGCCAACCGCTATGTCGAGAAGTTCATGGATTACCTGTTCGAGAGCGTCGGCGGCAAGAACGAGGAGGCGGTGAAATACCTGACGGGACGGGCCGACCAGCTGCGCAAGGACGCCGAGGACGCGGAGAAGAAGCTGCAGGACTACATGAGCCAGCACAACCTGGTCTCCCTCGACAAGAGCATCGACATCGTCTCCGACAGGCTGAAGTCGGTGAACACCGCGCTGACGAACGCCCGGCTCGAGATGCTGAGCGTCCAGGAGCTGGTCCAGCAGGTCGCGGAGTTCAGGAAGAGCGGCAAGGACCCGCTCGAGATCTCGTACATCGCCACCCACGGCGCGGTGCCGACCCTCAAGGCACAGCTGAGCGACGCCGAGCAGACCCAGTCGCTGCTGATGGAGCGCTACCTCGAGAAGCACCCGAAGGTCATCGACAACGCGGACAAGATCAGGGTGACGAAGGCCGAGCTTGAGGGCGCCGTCGACATGGCGATCGCGGACCTCAACACCCGCCTGGCGGCCTCCCAGGACAGCGTGCGGTCCCTCGAGAAGGAGTATTCCGACCAGGAGGCGCAGGAGCTCAGCCTGCGGGCCCTGAGCGTGGACTACAATTCCCTGCAGAGCAGGGCCACGGTGGCGAAGAGCTACTACATGGAGATCCTGGACCGCCTGAACCAGACCACGACCTCCAAGAACCTCGACAAGATCTCGCTTCACCCGCTGGACCGGGCCACGGTTCCCGGCTCCCCCATTTCCCCGAACATCTCGGCGATCACCCGCACGAGCGCCGGTCTCGGCGTCCTCACCTTCCTCGGCATCGCGATCGGCCTGGGGTTCATCGACGACCGCGTGAAGAGCGCCTGGGATGTCGAGTCCTTCATCGGCGTCCACCTGCTGGGGATCATCCCCCAGCTGGGAGCGGTGAGGAACGACGAGAAGTTCAACCTCGCGGACACGGACTCGGGCAGCGAGTCGGGCAACGAGGCCTTCCTCGGGCTGTACAGCTCGGTCAAGATCCAGTCCAAGCTCGATTTCCCCAAGTCGATACTGGTGACGAGCACGATTCCCGGGGAGGGCAAGACGCTCATTTCGTGCAACCTGGCGATATGCTTCGCCCGCCATGGCAAGAGGACGCTCCTGATGGACTGCGACCTGCGCCGCCCCATGCTTCACCGGCACTTCAGCCAGCAGAACGCCACGGGCATCATCTCATGGTTCGAGCAGAGCGGCGAGCTCGAGGGCGACATCCTGACGAACCCGCAGCTCGGGATCGTGAAGCTGGCCGACAACCTCTGGCTCCTTACCTCGGGCGGCAGGTCCAAGAGCCCGACCCAGCTCCTCGAGAATCCCATCTTCCCCCAGCTGCTCGAGCGCCTGAAAAGGCAGTTCGACCTCGTCGTGATCGACTCGCCGCCGATGGGCGCCGTCACCGACTCCACGCTGATCGCGGAGCGCACCGACGAGGTGATCTATGTCTGCCGCTTCAACCGCGCGTCCCGCAAGCACGTGAAGCTCTACATCCGGGCGCTGCGGGAGGGAAAGAACGAGATCCTCGGCATCGTCCTGAACGGCCTGTCGCCCAGGCGGATCGAGTACTACTCGAACTACCGCTACTACAGGAGCTACAAGAAGTACTACGGCGCGCAGACCTAGGCCTTCACCGTCCGTGCCGACGCCGCCCTCAGCGTTTCTCCCCGAGACGTTTGACCCAAAGCTCCCCCTCGCGCTGATCGCGGGCCAGGGATCCTACCCGCAGCTCATTGCGCGGTCGGCGCGCAAGGCGGGCGTCCCGCTGAGGCTCATCGCCTTCGAGGGCGAGACCGCGCCCGAGCTCGTGGCCTCGTTCCCCGAGGCGCAGCGCCACACCGTGCACGTCGGCCAGGTGGGCAAGACCCTGCGCCTCCTCGGGAAATTCGGGGCGGGCTACGCCATCATGGCCGGACAGGTGACCCCCAGGCGCCTGTTCGACGGGCTGCGGCCGGACCTCAAGGCCGCGCAGATCCTGCTCTCGCTCAAGCGCCGCAACGCCGAGACCATCTTCGGGGCGGTGGCGGGGGAGATCGAGGCGCTGGGCGTCCGGCTGCTCGACGCCCGCGCCTTCCTCGACGACCACCTGGCCGCCCCGGGCTGCATGACGGGAGGCCGGTTTCCCGTCGCCCAGGACTGCATCGACCACGGCGTGCACATAGCCCGGGAATGCGCGCGTCTCGACATCGGCCAGGGCTGCGTGGTGCGCAAGGGGACGGTCCTCGCGGTCGAGGCGTTTGAGGGCACCGACGAGATGCTCCGGCGCGCCGGTTCCCTCAAGGCGGGCGACTCCCTCTTCGTCAAGACGATCAAGGGCCGGCAGGACTTCCGGTTCGACGTCCCGTGCTTCGGGATGCAGACGCTCGAGACGATGCGCGACTCGGGGATCCATGCCGCGGCGCTTGAGGCGAAGGGGGTCATCATCCTCGACAAGGCCGCCGTGCTGGAGACGGCGCGCTCATGGGGAATCGCCCTCCTCGGGTTCGGATAGGGCGTCCCCCACGAAGCCCCCATTTTCCGCGCCGCTTGCCCTTTTCGCCCGCACCCGTCAGATTGGCACCCATCAGTTGAGCCGGAGCACCGATCCATGCAAAATGACGTCGTAGCCGCAACGATCAAGGGGGTGATGCCCACCCCCAACGGCTGTGCCGTCTTCCTGGGAAACGACGAGAAGACATTCGTGATCTACGTCGACCACTCCGTCGGCAACGCGATCCAGATGACCCTCGACGGCGTGAAGAAGGACCGGCCCCTGACGCACGACCTGATCGGAAGCATCCTGCTCGGCCTGGGAACCCGCCTCGAGCGCATCGTGATCAACGACGCCCGAGACAAGACATTCTTCGCGCGGATATTCCTCACGATGGAAAACGAGCTCGGCACGAAGATAGTCGAGATCGACGCCCGGCCGAGCGACTCCATCGTCCTTTCCCTCCAGCAGAAACGCCCGATCTACGTCGCCCGCGCCGTCTTTGAGGCGGTGGAGGACATGACGGAGATCCTCGAGCAGGTGCGCAAGCAGCAGGCCGAGGACGATACCGGGGAGGACGTGCCCTGACCGCGGCGCGGCGATTGCCGGCATCCCTTGCGCCGGGCCAGCCGCTGACCGCGCTCGCGCCCATGCAGGACGTGACCGATCTCGCGTTCATGCGGGTCATCGCGGAGTACGGCGCGCCCGACTATTTCTTCACCGAGTTCTTCCGGGTGCACGCGCAGTCCCGGCCCGAGCGCCACATCCTGCGGAGCATCGACGAGAACGACACGGGGCGCCCCGTGTTCGCCCAGATGATCGGGGAGGATATCCCCCACCTCGTCAGGACGGCCGAGGCGCTCGCGCAGCATCCGATCGCGGGCATCGACCTCAACCTCGGCTGCCCGGCNNCCGAAGGTCTACCGCAAGAACGTCGGGGGCGGCCTCCTGAGGGAGCCCGACCGCATCGCGGCCATACTCGCGGCGCTCAGGCAGGCCGTGCCGGGCCTCCTCACGGTGAAGATGCGGATCGGATTCGACGACAGCGCGAACTTCGACCGGATCCTTGACATCGTGAACGAAAGCCGCGTCGACCTGCTCACGGTCCACGGCCGCACCGTGCGCGAGATGTAC
>PLKS01000024.1 GCA_003140665.1 Opitutaceae bacterium | reverse complement strand
GCGGCCGGCAGGGGCGGTCGCAGAGGCGGGACGTCAGGATCTCCTTTTCGGTGGGCCGGCCCTCGCGCTTGAAGTAGCCGCCTGGAAAGCGCCCCGCGGCGTGGTATTTTTCACGGTAGTCGACCGTGAGCGGGAACCAGTCCTGGCCGGGCTTGGTCGTCGCGGCGACGGTGGCCGCGACGAAGACGTTCGTCTCGCCCGTGGTTACATTGACGGCGCCGTTGGCGAGTTTTCCGATGGAGCCTGTGGAGATCGAGATCCCGTATTCCGGGATGGTGACGGTATGTTTCTGATTCATGTCTTGGATTCCTGTTTCTTGATCGAGGGGCCCCGGCGCGTTCTGAAAGGCGTTGCGGGGCGGATTGGGATGGGCGGACGGCCCGGCGCGCAGGCCGGGCGTGCTTTCGTTGGTCTCGCCGGAGGCTCGAGAGATTTCCGTTTGGCGTCCCGGTGGGGTGGGCGCTGCCTGGGCGGCAAACGGAAATGTCCCGGTCCTATGTCGAGTGTCTCAACGACAACGGGCGACCCGCGGATCGGATCGCCCGTGTGGCGAAAGCGTTACTTGCGCAGATTCAGCTTCTGCAGCAATTCGTTGTATTTCGGTAGGTTGTGGTGCTTGAGGTAATCGAGCAGCTTGCGGCGGCGGCTCGCCATCTGCAGGAGTCCGCGGCGGGAGTGGAAGTCCTTCCGGTGGGTGCGGAGGTGTTCGGTCAGGTGGTTGATTCGCGCGGTCAGGAGAGCGACCTGCACTTCGCTCGAACCGGTGTCCTTTTCGTGGGTTTTGTACTCTGCGATGATTTCTGGCTTGGCGACTGTGGGCATTGTTATGTAGTTGAGTTGCACGACTATAGAGGGCTCTTTCGAGCCCCGTGCCGCCCGCACCGCCGGGGGAAGAACCCCGGCTTAGCCGGCGTCACCGTTCCGATCCGGCGGGATGCCGGACCAGTCATGGCGGGACCCCCAACCGACGGGATCCCACTGACGCAAGGGAATAACTTCAAAAACCCGCCTATGCGGCGCAAGCCCAAACTTCGGCCGCCGGTCACCCCTGGGACAGGTGCAGCCGCGTGATCGAGGCGCACCCCGGCAGCCTTCGAATCCGCTCGATGATTTCGTCCCGGTTGAGGAAGAGCTCGTTCCGCACCACGGCGTGCGAGGCATGGACCATGAGCCTGCCGCGCTCGTCGATGCGAATCGCATGCGAATAGGACGCGTTAGCGGGGCCGACGATCTCGGGCCAGCGGTCGCGGATGGCCTGCTCCGCCGTGGGCGTGCCGATCCCGTACTTTGCCCTGAGGCCGTCGATCAGCTCGACAAGCCCCTTCGACGGGCGTCTGCGGATTCCCCTTGGATCCTCCGAGGGGATCCTCCGGAGCGATGCTATCAGGTCCTCAGCCGCTCTGCTGAATCTGTGGGGTTCGCCCGGCATCGGATGCAATCCCTAGATGCCGCTGGCCCGTGCGGGAAGCAAACTTTAGCGCCTGCCACACCCAACCATTCGGAAGCGTGGCCAGGGGCATGCGCCCGAGACGGAGGCAGCGCCGGAGGATCGCCGGTCGCGCCTTGAAGCGCTCCGCGTAGCATCGGGCGTTCCGGAACGTGAAGAAGCGGGCCAGCCAGCGGCCCAAGCGCGGGTGCTCCGGGAGCTGCTCGCGTGCGATCCGGAGCCTGAGGAGGTGCGCCAGACCGAGCATTCGGCCCCATGTCCGCTCCGTCCATTGGCCGGGCGCGACCCGGTAGAAGGCGCCGACCGCGCGCACGACCTCGATCCGGCCCGCGCAGGCGAGCCGGTACCAGAATTCATAGTCGGCCAGTGGCCCCCAGTTCTCGTCGAATCCCCCCAGGCGCAGCGCAATATCGCGCCGGACGAGGACTCCGGGGAACGGGGTCATCGAGCTCTTGAGGAAATACCGCGGGGGATAGGCGATGACCGACGGATCGCCGCTGGGATACGGGGCCCTGGGCTGAACGGGCCCCCGGGAGGTCTTCATGCAGACGGCCGCGATGCCGACACGCAGGTGGGGAAGGACACACTCCAGGTACCAGGGATACAGCGCGTCGTCCTCGTGGAGCACCATGACCCACATGCCGCGGGCGGCCCTGAGGCAGCGGTTCCAGTTGCCGACGGCGCCAAGCGCCACCGGGTTTGGCGCGTACGAGTAGGATTCCTTCGGGTACCGCTCGACGACGGCGCGGGCGTCCGCCATCCGGCCGTCATCGCAGACGATCACCTCGACCGGTATGCGGGCCGTCTGTGCGGCTATGCTCGCGAGCGTCTCGGCCAGCATGGCAGGACGGTTGTACGCCGGAACCGCAATCGTGATGAGCGGCGATTCGGCCTTTCGATCCGGCCAAGAGGTCGCATCAAGGGTCCTGTCCGGCATGCAGGTACTGGGCATGGTGGGTCCACCGGAATGACGGATGACGGGAGAAAAGGGTTTCTCATTTCCGCATCGTTTCCCGGGAATTTTCTCGGAGGAAGTCGGCGCCGCGAACTCCCGAAGGCGGGAAGCGGTCGCCCTAGGGGGTGGGGGCAGCGCCGCTCGAGCCGGTTTTTACCCTTTCTTGTAATCTTAAGCCACTGATTCAAATATGCTTAAGCCATACCTGGGCGCTTCCGCCCCGCGCGGCGCAAATCAGTTAACTGCGCCGCGCATGAGACACGACGAGAGAACGACGCGGCCTTGCGATCGCTGGCTTGGCAGGGATGAAGGGGCGCACCGGCGCTCGAGCGAGATAGAGTCCCGTATACGGATAATAGAAATAGGGAGTTGGATTGTCGTCGTACGAGGCGGCGGCCTGTGCGTTCGAATCCGTATAGGCCGGCGCAGGCGGCTCCTGCACGACAACGGTGACTGCGACCGGCGCAGGGTCGGCTTGCATGACGGCGGGCTCGGGAGTGGACACGGAAAGAAGCTCGTTGAGGCGCCGGTCGGCGTCCCGGCTGAGTAGCGAGGCAATCTCGCGGTCGTCGTCGGAGATCGCAAGGGCCACGGCGCGCTCCGTCTCAGCCGATCCCTCCGCGAATCCCTGCTGCCTGGCTGCGTCCTGGGCGTCAAGAAACGACTCGATGCGGTCCGTGAGCAGGTCCTTGAGCCGGGATGCGGTCGCCGCAGGAAGCTGCAGCTCGGCAAGCACGTCCCGGTATTGGCCGAGAATGACGCGGCGCTCATCCGCTCGAAGAACCGCGCCATTGTAATCCGCGTTCGGAATCAGGGTCGCCCGGTCCCTAACCGACGAGGCCTCGATGCGCCCGACTGCGGGCCTCGCAAGGACGACGGAAAGATCGGCAAGGCGCTCCCGGTCATCCGCGAGAACGGCTCCCTGCTGGGCAACCTGCGCGCGCAACAGGGCGATTTGGGAACGCTGCCACAGGAAAACGCCGGCGACCCCAAGGACCAGGATTGAAAGCAATGCCGCGGTCGAGCGCACGGGAAAACCATGCAAGGGTTTCACGGAAGGTCAAGCGGCGCGGCCGGCCCGCGCACTTCCGGATCGGCCGCCACCGGCAAATCACGGCATGAGCATTTTGTAGAACAGATCATCGCGCTTGATGCTTTCGAACATCTCTTCGGACAGGAGCGTGTTGTGCCGGTTTGTCTTCTGCAGGGACGCGCATGCCCTCAGCGCCCTGATCGGGCTCCGCCTCAGCAGGCGGTCCAGAACTCCTGCGGTGATTCTCCCGGCCGGCGGCAGGCGCCCGCGCGCCTGCGCAAGGCGCTGGAGGTCCGCCCGCGAGACCTTGAAACTTCGGAAGCCCGCGCCGTGGTGGTAGACCGCATTGCCGTAGATGCCGAACCACAGCGGATGCAGGTTGCGGCGGTTGGTTCGGTGCAGGGGACACCACTCGATTCCCCGGGTTTCCAGGATTCCGAGCAGGTTTCCCCCGACATCCGTGGTCGGCCTGCCGTCGCTGTCGGCCCAGGAGTGGCCCTCCGCCCAGTCACCGCCTATCGAGTTCCAGAATCCGACCGTCGTCGCGCAGAAACAGGGATGTGGCTGCCTGTCGCCGTTGTTTTCAAACCTTTGAACGGCCACGAGCGGGTGGATTTCCAGCTTTTCCCGCACGAGGGGCACGATGTCATCGATGGGAAATGCGTCGCCGTCCAGGAAGATCAGGATGTCGGAGTCGTCGGCCTGCGAGCGCCTGATGACATCCGAGAGGATATTCAGCTTCGCGGCATGCCCCCTGATAGGCTCGGTGGAGGCATAAAAATACTTTCCCGTGTGGGCCTCCGATATTCCGTTCAGGAACGCATAGACCCGGAACGGCTCGGAGACATGCCTGTTCAGGTACCGCAACTGGATGTCGATCCAGCTATCGTTCTGCCAGTGAACCGTGGCGATGTGCACCATCATCGGATTCTGGGGGTTTGACGGCCCGGACGGCGGAGGGTTACCGGGACAAGGGCCGAAAGGCCCGATCCCGCCGAAAAAAATCCCTAGGTTTTGTCAAAACCTTGGCCCTCGGGGCGCGTCATTCCAACTGCATGCCGCGCCTCGCTGCGACTGTCCACAAGGTAATCATCACCGGAACCGGCCGGGCGGGGACGACGTTTCTCGTGGAGCTGCTGACGGAGGTGGGGCTCGACACCGGCTACTCCCCGGGAAACTGGTCGCGCGACTACTTTGAGCACTGCTCCGCGGGCCTCGAGCAGGACATGCTCGTGGAGGAGTCGCCCTATGTCGTGAAGAATCCGACCTTCTGCCAGACGCTTCCGGAACTCCTCGCCACGGGGTGCTTTGCCATCGATCACGTGCTGGTGCCTATCCGCGAGTTGGACGACGCGGCGAAGAGCCGGATCCGGATCGGGGGGCTGGACGGCGCGTTGCCGGGCGGCCTGCTGGGGACGTCCGATCCCGCCGCGCAAAAGGGCGTTCTCGCCGAGGGTTTCCATCGGCTCATGCACACCCTGGCTGCGTACGACATCCCGCACACGCTCCTGGACTTCCCGCGCTTTGCCGTGGACGCCGACTATGCCTGGAGGAAACTCGGCTTCCTGGCGCCCGGCATGGGGCGCGAGGCTTTCGTGGGGGCCTTTAGGAGAACCGCCCGCCCGGAGCTCATCCACCGGTTTGGCGATCCGTCCTCGGTGAAGGACGGCCGGGCGGGCGAGCGGTTCCTGCGGTCCGAGCGGCGCAAGCGCTGGCTCCGGCGCGGACGGCGGGTGGCCGCGGCGCTCGTGATCATCGCCGCGGCGGTGCTGGCCGCCTGGATCTACTCCGCCCACGAGAGGGCATCGGCGCCGAGCGAGGCGACCGCAACCCAGGTCTTGCCGAGCAGCCGGCCCTAGGCCGGATCAGACCTCAGCGCGCGCGGGCGAGAACCGCCCGCACGGCGCCGTAGACCTCGTCGACCGTCAGCCTGCGGACGCAGTGGTTGCGATAGGAGTCAGCCGGAACGCACGCCTCGGGAGAGCCGCACGGCGCGCACGGCATCGGGGGCACGAGAAGCGCGTGGCCCTGGCCCGCGGGGCGGAAAAGGACCGGATTCTGGGAGCCGTAGAGGGCGATCACCGGCGTCCCCACAGCCGCCGCCACGTGCATGGGCCCGCTGTCATGGCAAAGCAGGGCCGAGGAGGCGCGCGCGAGGGCGGCGAGGCGCGGGAGAGAGGGGGGCGCGTCGAGCACCAGGGCGTGGGTCCTGAGAAGTCCCCGGATCTCCGCGAGAAGGCGGCCCTCGCCAGGGCCGCCTGCAAGGACAACCTGGGCGCCCAGCTCGTCCTGGACGCGGTCGCAGACCGCCGCAAACCGGTCGGCCGGCCATATGCGCCATGCGCTCCGGCTGCCCGGGTGCACAAGGAGCGTCTGGCCCTGGGCTCCGACGTAGCGCCGCCAGTCGGCGACATCGGGCTCGGGCGCGACAAGGCGGATTTCGCGGGTGGCCACGGGCACGCCGGCCGGACCGAGGGCCTTCAGGTAATACTCGGTGATGGGCTGCGCCTCATGCACATCGGCGGCCTCATGGGCCACGTGGGTGTAGAGGGCGCGCAGCTTGAGGGCATGCGTCCCGTGATGCAGCGCGACCCGGAATGGCGCCCCGCTCAGCCGGGAGATGAGCGCGGTCCTTTCCGTGTTGTCGATGTCGAAGACATGCGTGTAGCCGGCCCCGCGGAGCCGCACGACGAAGCGCGGCCACGCCGCCGCTCCCGACGGGGGCGCCATCACCGCATCGACGTCGGGGTTGAGGGCCAGGATCCCCGAGTACGACGGCTCGACCAGGGCCGCGATGTGGGCCCCGGGCCAGTGCAGCCGGAGGTTACGGAAAAGGGATCCCAGCAGCACCACGTCGCCCAGGTAGCGCCGCCTGATGACGAGGATCCTCGGGAGTTGCGGCATGAAGCGTTGCGAGAAGCGGCCCCCCTAGACGGCCTCTGTCCTCTGGCGGTCGTACAGCGCCCGGTATAGTTCGTTGGCCGAATAAAGCTGGGCGTGGTCGCCGCGGGCGACGATGGCGCCGCGATCGAATACCAGGATGAGGGAGGCCTCGCGGATCGTGCTGAACCTGTGCGCGATGATGATCACGGTCTTGCCGACCACGAGCTTTGCCTGCGCCGCCTGGATGGCCGCCTCGCTTTCCGAGTCGAGGGCCGAGGTGGCCTCGTCCAGGATGAGGATGGGCGCATTGCGGAGGAAGGCCCGGGCGAGCGCCAGGCGCTGCTTCTGGCCCCCGGAGACCTTTGCGCCCCGCTCGCCCACCTGCGTGTCGTACCCCTGAGGGAACTGCGTGATGAACTCGTGGGCATAGGCGCTGCGCGCCGCCTCCTCCACGTCCTCGCGGGAGGCCCCCTCGCGGCCGAGCAGGAGGTTGTTGTAGATCGTGTCGTTGAAAAGCACGGGGTCCTGCGAAACAACCGCGATGTTGCGCCTGAGGTCGGCCAGCCGGAGCGACCGGACGTCGACGCCGTCGACCATCACCCGGCCCACCCCCGGGTCATAGAAGCGCGGGACGAGGTTCGCGAACGTGGTCTTTCCCGCTCCGCTTGGGCCGACCAGGGCGCAGATCGTGCCGGCGGGTATCCGCGTCGAGACCGCCCGCAGCACCGGCTCGCCCGGGTTGTAGGCGAACTCGACGTTATCGAAGGCGACGTCGCCGCGCAGGCGCCCGACGGTCACGGGCCGGGCGGGGTCGGTGATCGTCTCCGGCTCGTTCAGGACCGCCTCCAGCCTCTGGAGCGAGGCGCTGCCCCGCTTGAGCTCGTTGTTGACGGCGCCGAGCTTCTTCAGCGGCTCGTAGCTCAGGAAGAGCGCCGCCAGGATCCCGAGGAAGCTGCCGCTGTGGACATTGTAGCGGTAGGCGTAGGCGAAGGTGATCGAGATCCCGATCGCGGAGAGGATCTCGATGCTGGGCGTGAGCATCTGCGCGTACTTCACCACCTTCATGTTCGCCCGGACGAGCAGGCCGCTCAGCCGCGCAAAGCGGTCGATCTCGTGGCGCTCCAGCCCGAACGCCCGCACCTCCTTCACCCCGGCGAGGTTCTCGGTGAACCGGTCGGTGATCGTCCCGGTCTGCGCCTGGAGCTGGATGGCCCGCGTCACGAGCTTCTTGCCTACGTAGCGGATCGGAAAGACGGCGACCGGCACCGTCAGGAGGCAGACCAGGACAAGGACGAGGCCCTGCTCCTGGTAGGCGAGGATCGCCATCGCTGCGATCGTGCTGAGCAGCGTGGCCGGCTGCTTCACGAGGTCGTTCGAGATGACCGTGAGCGTGTTCTGGAGCTGGTTGGTGTCGTTCAGGCCGCGCGAGATGAGCTCGCCGCTCGACAGGCGGTGAAAGAAGGCGAGCGGGAGGCTCTGGAGCTTTCGGAAGTAATCGATGCGTATCTCCTCCAGGATCCGGACGCCCGAGTACTGGATCAGGTACGTGTTCATGTAGCCGGCCACGCCCCGGATGATGAAGATCACCGGGAGCCACATCGCGATCGTCCACACCTGCCACGTCGTCAGCCGCGGGCGGCTCGGCGCGGGCGCAGGCGCGGCTGCCGGCTCGGTCGCCGCGGGCTGGGACGTCGCGGGCGGCAGGATCCTGTCGAAGAACCGGTCCAGGTCGAAGAACCGATGGCCCTTGGCGCCCGCACCGTGGACCGGAGCCGGGTCGGGAAGGAGGACCCTCGGGATCACGTACTTGATCATCAGCGGCATTCCCAAGCCTCCGGCCGCCCCGTAGAGGATCCCGCAGAGCACCCCGGCGATCAGCTTGCCGCGGACCTTCCGGAGGTACTTGAAATAGGGGAGGAAGCGCCGCATCGGGGTCAATCCTTCGACGCCCGGACGTCAAGGGCGTCGCGTAGCCCGTCGCCCAGGAAGTTGAGCGAGAAGAGCGTCAGGGAAAAAAGGACACCGGGAAAGACAAGCAGCCACCAGAACTCCTCCATTTTCTCGGAGCCGTCCTTGATGAGGACGCCCCAGGAGCTCATCGGGGCCTGCACGCCCAGCCCGAGGAAGCTCAGGAAGGCCTCGAGCAGCATGACCGCCGGGATCGTGAGCGTCGTGTAGACGATCACGGGGCCCAGGACATTGGGTATCACGTGCCGGAAGATGATCCGCCTGCGTCCGAGTCCCAAGGCCCGCGCGGCCTCTATGAATTCCATGCGCTTTATGGACAGCACCTGACCCCGGACGATGCGCGCCATCGTCAGCCACTCGACCGCGCCTATCGCGAAGAACAGGAGGAATATGTTCCGGCCGAAGAACACCATGAGCAGGATGACGAAGATGGCAAAGGGGAGGGCGTACAGGATGTCGACGAGCCGCATCATGACCGCGTCGACCTTTCCCCCGAAGAAGCCGGCGATGGCGCCATAGCTCACACCGATCGCGAGCGCGACGAAGGTCGCCACGAGCCCCACCATGATCGAGATCCGCCCTCCGTAGAGGGTGCGCGCGAGCAGGTCCCGTCCCAGCGTGTCCGTCCCGAGCAGGTGCTGCGCCGACGGCGGCACCGCGCCAAGGTCGAGGTTCTGCTCCTCGTACGACTGGGAGAAGAAGGGCCCGGCGGCGCAGGCGAGCGCCAGCACGGCAAGGAGCATCCCCCCGGCGAGGGCCAGCCGGTTCCGGCGCAGCCTGTGCCATGCGTCGCTCCAGAGCGAATGGCCGCGCTCTATTTCCGCGGGGCTCACTCGAATGTCAGCCGCGGGTTGAGCCACACGAGCGCGACGTCCACCACCAGGTTCATCGCGATGATGAAGCCCGCGTAGAGGACGACGGTTCCCAGGACGAGCGTGTAGTCCCGGTTGAACGCCGAGTTGATGAACTCGCGGCCTATCCCGGGGATCTGGAAGATCGTCTCGATCACGAACGAGCCGGTGACGATCCCGGCGATCGCGGGCCCGAGGAACGACACGACCGGAGTCAGGCCGCCGCGCAGGGCGTGCTTCACGATGACCCGGAACTCGCTCGCCCCCTTGGCGCGCGCGGTCCGGATGTAGTCCTGGCTCAGCACCTCGAGCATGCCGCCACGCGTGAGCCTTGCGACGTAGGCCGCGTAGACCGACCCGAGGGTGATGCTCGGCAGAACCCGGTCGATCGGCCCGTACCACCCCGACGCGTTGAACCAGCCGAGGTGGATGGCGAAGACGAGGATCAGCAGCGGGCCCAGGACGAAGGTCGGGACGCAGATCCCGACCATGGCAACCGACGAGCAGATGTAGTCGATCCAGGTGTTGCGCCTGACGGCCGCCAGGACGCCGAGCGGAAGGCCGACCCCGAGCGCGACCGCGAGCGAGAGCAGGCCGAGCTCGACGGAGACGGGCAGCTTGTCCGCGATGATCTCGTTCACCGAGCGGGTGGGGTACTTGAACGAGGGCCCGAGGTCGCCCTTCAGCAGGCTCGAGGTGTAATCGAGGTACTGGCGGTAGAGCGGCTTGTTCATGCCATAGTGGGCCTCGAGGTTCCTCAGGATCTCCGGCGTGACCGCCTTCTCGGCGGTGAAGGGGCCGCCCGGCACGAAGCGGATCATGAAAAAGGTGGCCGTGATGATGACCCAGATGACGGGAATCGTCTGGAGCAGGCGCAGGATGACGAAGCGGATCATGGTGCGGCCGGCAGCGGGGGGCGCGCCCCATCGGAGCCGGTTTGCCCCGGCCGCGCGGGTGGGTGGGGAACGCGCACGACGGCAGTCCGGTCGGGCGGCCTCAATGCTGCGCCCCTGCCATCATTTCGTCCCGCCGCGCCTTGAATTCGCAGCCGGGCTTCCATTCCGGCCAGGTGTCGCCCTGGGCGACGGCGAGGCCCATGCGGAAGAGCATGTCCGCGTCGTCCGCGGCGCCCCGGAGGTCCCACCACGGCTTGATCTCGTCGGTCACCTTGTGATAGTCGTTGGCCACGTAATAGTCGCGGTGCATGCGGCCGTAATCGGCGGCCTTTCCTATGATATCAAGCCCGGCGTTCGTGTAGAATGCGGGGACCCCGGCCTTCGCGAACTCGAAGTGGTCCGAGCGGTAGAAATGCCCCTTTTCCGGGTCGGTCTCGGGCACCAGCACGCGCCCCTCCTCCTTGAGGATTCGCGCAGCCACGTCGTCCAGCGTCGAGTTGCCGTAGCCCACCACCTCGATGTCGCGCGAAGGCCCGGCGAGCTGCATGCCGTCGATGTTGATGTCCGCGAGCGTCTTCGTGAGCGGGTAGAGCGGGTGCTGCGCGTAGAATTCCGACCCCAGGAGGCCCTGCTCCTCGGCGGTGACCGCGAGGAAGAGGATGCTGCGCTTCGGCCGCTCGGCGGCGGGCAGGTTCGAGAACTTCCGCGCGATCTCCAGGACCCCGGCGCAGCCCGACGCGTTGTCAGCCGCGCCGTTGAAGATCTGGTCGCCCTTGAGGCGGGGATTGCGGCCCAGGTGGTCCCAATGCGCGGAATAGATGATGTACTCGTCGCGGAGCGAAGGATCGGAGCCCTCCAGCTTCGCGATCACGTTTCGGGACGCCATGGAGCGTATCTTGTTGGTGATCGAGAACGACGCCTTCGCGTTGAGGTCGACCGGGCGGAAATCCTTCCGGACGGCCGCCGCCTTCAGGGCGTCGAAGTCAAACCCTGCGGCGGTGAAGAAGCTCTTCGCGTAGGCGAGGGTCAGCCACCCCTCGACGGAGACGCGGTTGGCGTTGCCGTCCGGCGTCTCGAGCGAGAAATTCTCCCGGCCCCAGCTTCCGGCCACCACGGCAAAGGGATAGCCCGCCGGGCCCGTTTCGTGGACGATCAGGCAGGCCGCGGCGCCCTTGGCGGAGGCCTCCTCGTACTTGTAGGTCCAGCGGCCGTAGTAGGTCATGGCCTTTCCCTTGAACATCTTCTCGTCGAGCTTGGTCGGATCGTTGGGATCGGGGACCGGCGGATCGTTGATCAGCATGATCACGGTCTTGCCTCGCACGTCCACGCCCTTGAAGTCATCCCAGCCATACTCCGGCGCCACGACGCCGTAGCCGACGAACACGACCCCGCTGTCCTTCACGTCCACCGAGGGGGCGACGTGCCGCGTGACGGCGACGAAGTCGTTGAGCACCGCCGGCGTGAGCGTCTTGCCGCCGACCTCGAACGACGCGGACGTCGTCGAGACGATGCCGACCAGCGGCACCTTCTGGACATAGGTCCCGTCGGGGTTTCCGGGTAGCAGGCCCAGGCCCGAAAACTCCTGCTTGAGGTAATTGACCGAGAGCTCCTCCCCCGGGGTTCCCGGCCCGCGTCCCTCAAACTCGTCGGACGAAAGCACCTTGATGTGGGCGAGCATCCGGTCGGCCGCGGCCTGATCCGGATCCTGCGATGGGGTTTGCGCGGCGGCTGTCGCGCAGGCGGCCAAAACAACGGATGTCCTTAGGGGAATTCGCATCCGCCGAATATTTCGGGCGCGGCGCAAAATGGCAATCCCGCCTTGGCCGGGGAGCGCCCCCCCGGGTCGCGGCGCCGCCCGCGGGCGGGCCGCGCGGCGGAGGCGTCGAAGTTTGACTGATCGGGAAATGCCATGGCAGCCTGTGCTCAAGCCCGGATGCGGGAGCCGGCCATGCCGATCTACGAATTCTACTGCCCGGACAACCACCGGATCTATCAATTCTACGCGAGGACCCTCGCGCAGGGAAGGACCGTGCCCCGTTGCCCCGACAAGCCCGGATTCAGGATGCGGAGGATCCTGTCGCCCTTTGCCGTCGTCGGCTCCGGGAAGACGAAGGGCGGGGGGGTGGGCGACCCCGCGCCTGGGTTTCCCGCGGACGCCGCCGCGGACGCCCGGGTCGAGGCGGCCATGGGCGAGATGGAGCGGGAGTTCTCCGGCGTCGACGAGAAGGACCCGAAGGCGATGGGGCGCATGATGCGCCGGATGGCCGACCTGACGGGGGAGAAGATCGGCGGTGAAATGGAGGAGGTCGTGCGAAAGCTGGAGGAGGGCGCGGATCCCGACTCCCTGGAGGATCAGCTGGGGGCGGAGCCTGCGGACGAGGCGGGCGGGCGGCCCGAGGGGGCGGAG
>PLKS01000197.1:7431-9782 GCA_003140665.1 Opitutaceae bacterium | reverse complement strand
GAAGGCGCGCCACGTCGCCGCCTACGATCGGCACCCGGCTGCGGCGGCTCTCCGCGGCCAGGCCCCTGTAGAATTCCTCGAGCCACTTGACGGAGACGCTGCCGTCGAGCGCGAGCGCGACCACCGCCGCCCGCGGGCGCCCGCCCATCGCCGCGATGTCGCTCAGGTTACGCTTGAGGAGCTTCGCCCCGGCGGCGCGGGCCGGCACACGATCGTCGAAATGGATCCCGTGGACCAGCGGGTCCACCGTCAGGAGCCCCCTGCCGCGCGACGGGGGCAGCACGGCGCAGTCGTCGCCGATCCCTTCTGGGGCGCGCGGCGACGCGCTGCCCAGCCAGCGCCGGATGGAGCGGATCAGGGCGGCCTCGCCCATCGCGGACACCGATCCGCGCGCGGTCCGCGAATGGAGGGGGATCGACTTCACGAGCCGATCCCCGTGACAAACTGGAGCATGGAGTTCAGGTTGAAGAGCGCATGCGCCACGATCACGGTGCCGATCATGCCGGTCCGCTCGTAGGCGAGGCAGAACACCGCCGCAAGGGCGATGAGCGGCAGGAAGCTCGGGAGGCCGGCCATGTGGTCGGCCCAAGACACGTGGGGCGCGCCGAATAGCGCGGAGGTGAGGATGATCGCGACCCAGCGCGGCATCCGTGTCCTAAAATAGCGGAAGAGGCCGCCGCGAAACAGGAATTCCTCGGCCGCGGGCGCGATAAGGACAGCGACGGCCAGGAACACCCATCGCAGCACGGCGGAATGGGTGTTCTCGAAGAGGTTCACCAGCTCCTGCTTTTCGTCCGGCAGGCTCAAACTCCGGAGGGCAAAGTCCCAGCCATTGCCCACCGCGACGACGATGGGCATCGAGATCAGGAACGTGACAAGCCCGCTCTTGAGCGCCGCGCCGAATGTGCCGGGGCCGCCGGGGCCCGGCACGCGCGCGCCGAACGTGAAGTGGAATCCGGCTATGCCGAGCAGGAACCCGCCGTCCGCCAGGGCGGACCCGATGATCGTCGCCGCCGCGGGCCCCATGCGCGAGTGGCGGACGGCGAGCGCGCCCACGCCGCTCACGGCGATGGCGCCCACGATCCCAAAACCCACGAAGCACGCGAAATCTATCGGTGGAAGGCGCCATTCGGCGAGCCGCACCTCGCGCCTCGCGCGCGCGCCCGGGCTGAGGACGAGGCGCCACAGGAGCCACAGGCCGCAGATGATCAGGGCGACCTCGAAGGCGTTGGCCGCGAGCGCGAGCGGCGTCGTTTCGTCCGGCTGGCTCACGATGCCGCGAGCGGGAACACGAACCTGCCGTCGACGATCGTCGCCTTGACCCGGCCCCGCATCTTCCGGCCGTCCCAGGGCGAGTTGCTCGACTTGCTGTTGCCCGACTTTGCCTCGTACGTCCAGGCCTCGTCAGGGTCGAAGAGGCAGACGTCGGCGGCGGCACCGAGCGTGAGCGTGCCGGCGGGGAGGTTGAGGAGCCGGGCGGGCTTGCGCGTCATGAGGTCGATGGCATGCGCGAGCCTGAACCTGTTCTGCCGGACAAGCACCTCGAGCACGACCGGAAGGGCCGTCTCCAGGCCCAGGATGCCGTTCGGCGCATAGTCGAACTCCCGGTCCTTCTCGAAGTCCTTGTGCGGGGCATGGTCCGTCGCGATGCAGTCGAGCGTGCCGTCCTTGAGCCCCGCGATGATGGCCCTGCGGTCCGCCTCGGTCCTCAGCGGGGGGTTCATCTTGAAGTTGGTGTCGTATTCCAGGAGGGACTGGTCCGTGAGCGCGATGTGGTGGGGCGTCGCCTCGGCCGTCACGCGGACGCCGTCCGCCTTCGCCCGCCTGAGAATCTCGACGGAGAGCGCCGACGAGACGTGCTGCATGTGGATGTGGGCGCCCGTGTAGGCGGACAGGATGACATTGCGCGAGACGATCAGGTCCTCGGCCGCGTTCGGCCAGCCGCGCAGGCCCAGCCTGATCGACATGTCTCCCTCGTTCATGACCGCGCCCTCCGTCATGGACTGGTCCTGGCAGTGGTCCATGACCGGCAGGTCGAACATCTTGGCGTATTCGATCGCCCGCCGCATGAGCTCGTTCGACTGGACGCAGTCGCCGTCGTCCGTGATCGCGACGACGCCGGCCCGCTTGAGCGACCCGATCGGGGCCAGGGACTCGCCCTTCATCCCGATCGTTATGCATCCCGTGGGAAGAACCTTGACGACCGCGTCGCGACGCGCGGCGTCGAGGATATACTGGATCGTCCCCGCATTGTCCGCCGGCGGCGTGGTGTTGGGCATGCACACCACGGTGGTGAAGCCGCCCGCGGCGGCGGCCCTCGATCCCGTCGCGATCGTCTCCTTGTGGGTCTG
>PLKS01000197.1:0-7415 GCA_003140665.1 Opitutaceae bacterium | reverse complement strand
GCGGGATCGATGACGCGGGCTCGGCTTATCCAGAGTGCGGGCATGGGCTCGGCCTATTCGGTGGAGGAGATCACGTGCTCGGGCTGATGGCCCGCGCACAGGTAGAGGACGGCCATGCGGACCGCGATCCCGTTGGTGACCTGCTCGAGGATCACGCTGCGCTCGCCGTCCGCCAGCTCGCTGTCGATCTCGACGCCGCGGTTGATCGGGCCCGGGTGCATGATGATGGCGCGCGGGTTGAGCCAGGACGCCCGGGTCTTGTTGAGTCCGAACATGCTCGTGTACTCGCCGAGCGACGGGAAGTGCCGGTGGCCCTGGCGCTCGTGCTGGATGCGCAGGAGCATCACGACGTCGGCGTCCGCAAGGGCCGACTTGAGGTCATGGGAGACCTTCGCGCCGAGCGTGGTGAAGCCGTGCGGGACGAGCGTGGAGGGGCCGACGAGCGTCACCGCCGAGCCCATCTTGGTGAGCGCGTGGATGTTGGACCGCGCCACGCGGCTGAAAAGGATGTCGCCCAGGATCGCCACCTTGCGGCCCTTCATCGAGCCGAGGTGCTCCTTCATCGTGAACGTGTCGAGGAGGCCCTGGGTCGGGTGCTCGTGCGCGCCATCCCCGGCGTTGATCACGGGGATGTCCAGGATCTTGCTGAGGTAGAGGGGCGAGCCGGCCGCAGCGTGCCGGATGACGATCATGTCGGCGTTGAGCGCCTGGATGTTCTCGGCCGTGTCGCGCAGGGTCTCTCCCTTTTGCGTCGAGGAGCTCGCCGCGTCGAACGCGATCACATCGGCGCTCAGCCGCTTCGCCGCCATGTCGAAGGCCATGCGGGTGCGCGTGCTCGGCTCAAGGAACAGGTTGACGATCGTCTTTCCGCGCAGCGCGGGCACCTTCTTGACATTTCGCCGCAGGATCTTCTTGAAGGCGGCCGACGTGGCGTGGATCTGCTCGATCTCCTCAAGGCTCAGGTCCTCGATCGCAAGCAGGTGTCGGCGCGTCCAGGTCATCGGGTTGATCCGGCCGCTTTCGCCCGGGTGGCGCCCGGGCGGATGTCGATGCGGTCGCGGGCGGGAACGTCGCCCAGCGTGACGACGACATCCTCGTCGTCCGCCGCGGCGAGCGACATGCCCACAAAATCGGGGGCGACAGGCAGGCGGCGGCCCCCTCGGTCGACGAGCACCGCGAGCTCGACGGTCGCCGGCCTTCCGTGATCGAAGAGCTCGTCAAGCGCGGCCTTCACGGTGCGACCGGTGAACAGGACGTCGTCCACCAGGAGCACGCTCGCCCCGTTGACGTCGCCCGGCAGGAGGGTGGGGGTGAACTCCTTCGGGATGGGGTGCTTGCCGATGTCATCGCGGTGGAACGAGATATCGAGGTCGCCGACCCGCTTGATCCCGAGACGGGCACACAGCCTACGGGCGACCGGTATACCGCCGTTCGCGATCCCTAGCACCAAGAGGCCCTTGGCGTGCCGGTGACGGGCGCCAATGGCCGCTGCGAGCCGCTCTATGGCGGCGTGAACCTCCCGGGAGCCGATGGTCTTGGGCGGGGCCATTACCCCAAGTACTGCATGCCGGTCGAGCTCCGGTAAAGGAAAATGGGACCCGGGGTGTCAGGGGCCGGTCCCGAGCCACGCGGAGAGATCGCCGGCGTCGAGTATGCGCCGACCCGACTGGTACTCGGGCGCGAGCAGGCGGGAGTAGCCGGGCTCGGCAAACCGCTCGCAGTGGAGGAGGACCCGCGCGCCCTGGCCGGGCGCCCGCACGAGGCGGCCGAGCGCCTGGTTCACCTTCTGCATTCCCGGGATCCTGTACACCCGGTCAAACGCCGCCTCCCTGCCCAGGCCCGTGAACGCGGCCATCCTTGCCCGCTGGACGGGATTGACCTCGGGGAGCGCGGGCCCGACGACCATCGCGTGGGTCACGCGGCCGCCCAGCAGGTCGATGCCCTCGGCGAAGCCCGACCCGAGGACCAGGAACAGCGCGCGCCCTCCCTCAAGCGACGCCTTGAGCCAAGCGTTCTGCGAGGACAGGTCGCTTCTCCTCGGCTGGAGCGCGGCGGCGCCGAACTCCCGCGCCACCGACTCCGCGTACGCGTAGCTCGGAAAGAAGACGGCGATCGGGGCGCCCGCGCCGGCGGACGCGTGGAGTGCCGCTACGGTTTCCGCCGTGGTCGAAATGTGGCGTTGCCGGTGCTGAAAGCTGGTGTCGACGCGCAGGTCGACGGCGACGTCGTAGGCGCCGTCCCTCCACGGCGTGGAGGCCTGGATCGTCTGCAGGCCGGCGCAGTCGCAGGCCTCCGCGAAGCGGTCGGGCGGCCCCGGCGTCGCCGTCGCGAAGACGACACCGCCGTACTCTCGGAGCGTCGCCCCGATCGCGGGGGCCGCGTCGAGGCAGGTGATGGAGAGCGCCCCGTCCTGCGGGCACCACCAGAGTCGGGAAAGCTCGACCGAGGCGAGCTGCTCGACGAGGGACGGGATCTTCCAGATGAACCCCGACGCCTGGGGCCCGAGCGCCCCGTAGTCCGTCGGGAACGCGTTCGCCCCCTCCGCGAGCCTCGAAAGCAGCTCGTTCGCGTCCTCGCGATCCGCATCGGAGAGCGCGCCCGACTTGACCCGGGCCTGGAGGAACAGCGCCCAATCCCCCCAGAGCGCGATCCATGGGGGACTCGCGCGGATCCGCTGCAGCGCATCGCGCACGGTGCGAGCGTCGGACTCGGCGAAGGCGTGCGAATGCGCGTCGGCCACCCGCGACGGCAGGTTGTGCGCTTCGTCGACAAGGAGGAGCGTCCTCGCCGGGTCGAAGCCCGGCCGGTCGTGAAAGAGCACGCGGCTGTCCGGCGAAAACGCGTAGTTGTAGTCGCCGATCCAGACGTCGTTGAACGTGAGCGCGGCCCGGGTGATCTCGTAGGGGCAGATGCGGGCGCCGATGCCCGCGCTGCGCAGCGAGCCCAGGTCCCGCGGCTGGTCCTCGATCAGGTAAAACCTGGACAGGCCGCTTCCCGGCCACCGCTTTTCGGCGCCGTCCAGGTAGGCGCACGCCTCCCGCACGCATTGGAAGACCGAATTGACGCAGTGCTCGGACTTGTTGCGGACGTGCCAGGCCGCCACGGCTGCCCCGGCGCCCAGGTCCGGGCCGGGCGCGGTCATGTCCCGGAGCGTCTCGACCACCTCGAGCTGGCCGGTCGACTTCCCCGTGAGGTAGAGCACGCGCTCGAAGTTGCCCTCCCTGAGCTCGCCGAGGGCGCACTCGAGAAGGACCCCCGTCTTGCCAAAGCCGGTCGGCGCCTCGAGCAGGATGGCGGAGCGCGCGCCGCGGACGGCATCGCGCAGCTGCGTTGCGGCGACCTCCTGGCCGTGGCGAAGGACGGCGAAGGCCGGCCGGAACCTCAGCTGGCGCAGCCTCTCCCTCCCCTGGAGGCGCAGGTCCAGGAACTCGGCGACGCGGTCCAGCTGGGCATCGAGCAGGCGCTCGTCGGCCGGGGAGAGGCCGACGGTCTGCGCGAGCCCCGTGTCCGCCTCGACAAAGACCAGCTCGCACTTCTCGCGGGCGCCGCGCAGCGCGGCATAGGTCGCCAGCTGCACGAAGTACCCGGGGTAGTCGGCCCGGAGCTCCGCCTCGCTGGAGGGGAGCGCGCGGGTCACCGTCTTTATCTCCCGCAGGACGGTCGTTCCCCCGACCCGGACGACCTGGTCGATCCTGCCGGCGAGCGCGACGAGCCAGCCCTTCCGCGCGATTTCGCCCTCGATCGGGACCTCGAACTCGGCGTCGGCCCCCTCCGAGACGGCCTGTGCCTGGAGTTCCCGGTGCCACCGGCTACCGAGCTGCGCCCGCCAGAGGCCGCCCTGGCCGCCGGCGGACGATCGGGGTCCGATCGAGAAGTCCGAGAGGTCGCCGACGCTCATCCGGGCGCGGCGCCGGTCCAGGTCGAAGTTCACGGGATCGCGATCTCCGTGCGCGACGACAGGTAGTCCTCCAGGCTGGCCCGGATCCGGGCCACGTCGGCGACGGCGCAATCCTGCTCGCTGAGGCGCCGGTTCAGGACGGCGGTCGCCAGGGCGCGGAGCGCCGCGGGCGTCGACGGGAGCCATTCCTGCTTCACCGGGTAGCCCTCGTCGCGCGCAAAGCGGTAGAGGCTCTTCACGTGAACGATGTCGGGCCGCTCCGCCGTTCCGAACGCGTCGAGCGCGCTTCGCAGCAGCTTTTCCACGTTGGGCCGGCTCTCCTCATGGACGGGGTTTCGCCCGATGACGGCGACGAGCGCCGAGGCGAACCGCAGCGCGTCGTAGCTGCGCCCGATCGCCGCGCGCCGCGCGACGATCCTGACCTCCCGGACAAACCAGGTGCGCCCCTGGTTGGAGCTCTCCAGCATCGCGGAGATGGTGTCAAATAGGTCCGGCGCCACATGGGAGGGCGAAGGCTTCCTCGCGATGCGCTGCAGAGCGAGCAGGTTGCCGTGTTCGGCCGAGAACAGCCCGAACGTCTGGAAGGCGTCCGCCGGGGGACGCTTCTCTATCACGAACGCCTCCGTCGTCAGCGTCAGGCCAGGCACCTGGATTCGGACTATCTCGCGTCGCGGAGCCTCGCCGCGTCCGCCGCCGGCCAGGGCGGCACGACGGCGCCGCCGGAAATGATCATCTTCATCGCGTCGCCGACGGACATGTCCAGCTCGACGGCGTCGCGCCTGGGGAGCATGAGCAGGAACCCGCTCGTCGGGTTGGGCGTGGTCGGGACGAACACCGTCCACACCTCCTCCCGGGTCCCAGCCTGGGCTTCGCCCTGGACCATGTTCGTCAGGAAGCCGATCGTCCAGCAGCCCTTCCTTGGGAATTCGACAAGGACGACCTTGTTGAAGAGGTGCCGGCTCTGGGAGCTGAACGTGTTCACGATCTGCCGGACCGTGTTGTACACGTTGCTTATCCCGGGGATGCTCTGGATGAATCGGTGGCCGATGCTGAAGAAATACTTCCCGAAGACGTAGCGCGACGCATAGCCGAGGAACGTGACCAGGATGAGGACGATCAGGGTCGCGAGGATGTCCCAGACCGTCTCGAGGCTTGGCCTGTCGCGAAGCCCATTGGGCACGAACACGAAGAAGAACGGCTTGAACGCACCGCCGACGAAGACGACGATCCTGCTGAACACGAAGACGGTGAACCACAGGGGGGCCACCAGGATCACCCCCGAGAAAAATGCGTTGCGCAGCGTGATGTAGCGCGAGGCGGTGGGTTGTGGATCGGCCATGGCGGGGAAGATGATTCCCGGTAGTCGAACGGCTGGCGGCGGCCTACGCCAGCTTGAACCGGGGCATCGCCGCGGATCGCGCCAGGAGCCGCATCGCCCGCGCCTCCGCCCTTCGGATCGCGCGCCGCGACGCGGGATTCCCGTCGTCGTATCCCGCCAGGTGCAGCCAGCCGTGGACCAGGTAGAGCGCGATCTCCCTTGAGAGGCGAGCGGCGGTGTCGCCGGCACGGCGCGCCGCCGCGTCAACCGAGACGCAGATCTCCCCCGCGACATGGTTCGCGGGGTCGCCCGCGAACGTGATCACGTCGGTGGCCGAGGGGTCGCCCAGGTAGCGGGCATGGAGGCCCGCGAGCGCGGGGTCCTGGAGGAAGGCGACCGAAAGGACGCCGGGAGGGCATCCTCCCCTGAACTTGCCGGCGTTCGCATCGAGCAGGGCGATCGCCGCCGCCACCCTGCGCCGGTCGATTCGAAGGCGGGGGTGGCGGTTGGCGACGTCGACGGAACGACCTTCGCCTTTCATGCCTTCGCCTCGGTCGGCGGCTCCCCCGTCGCCGCGTACGCTACCCTCGAGTGGAGCATGTTGAGGAGCGTGAACGTGAAGCTGTTCCTTATCTTCGCCAGGTCCTCGAACGTGATCGGCGCCTCGTCCAGCTGGCCGTCGGCGACGCGGTCGGCGATCAGCCTCTCGATCAGGGACCCGAGTTTCTCGGCGGTGATGGTCCGCACCGACCGGGTGACGGCCTCGACTCCGTCGGCGAGCGACACCACGGCGCTCTCCTTGAACTGGGGCTTGGGCCCCTCGTAGCGGAACGGCCCGACGGGGACGTGCGGGGGCTCGACGCCCGGGAAGGGCGACTGGGACAGGGCCAGCGCCCGCTCGTAGAAGAACCGCACGAGCGTCGTCCCATGGTGCTGGCGGATGACGTCGGTCACGGCCCGGGGCAGGTGGTGCCTTTCCGCCAGCTCCACGCCGTCCGTCACGTGCTGGCGGATGATCACCGCTGACGCCGCCGGGTCCTTCTCGTTGTGGGGATTGCCGCCGTCCCGCTGGTTCTCGGTGAAGTAGGCCGGGTTCGCCGCCTTGCCGATGTCATGGAAGAGCGAGCAGGCGCGCGCCAGGAGCGGATTGGCGCCGATCGCGTTGCAGGCGTTCTCGGAGAGCTGGGCCACGACCAGCGAATGGTGGTAGGTGCCGGGGGCCTCGAGCTGCATCCGCCGAAGGAGGGGATGGTTGAAGTCCGTGAGCTCGAGGAGGGTGATGTCGGTCGTGCGCTTGAACAGCGCCTCAAGGACGGGCAGGAGCCCGACGACCGCGACGCCCGTAAGGAGCCCCGTGACCAGGCCCGCGGCCATCTGCCAGGAGAGGGTCTCGACCGGCGTCTGCTGCGCTATCCCGATCAGCGCCGCGAAGGCGGCGACCGTCAGGCCTCCCATTCCGGCGGCGCCGACGACCCTGCCGCGCCTGCGCGCGTCGCGGCACCCGAAGATCGCCACCATCGAGGCGAGGAACGTGAGGACGAGAAGGTCGAGCCGGTTGCCGTAGATGACGCCGGTGAAGATCGAAATGAGCAGCGCCATGAAGATCGCCGAGCCCGCGTCGATCAGGATGGCGACAATCAGCGGCGCGAGCGCCGTGGGGGCGAGGTAGGGCAGGGCGGACGCCCAGGTCGAGTCGCGCGCGATGAGCTCGGCCCCCCCAAGCGAGTAGATCGCGCGCACCAGCGCGAGGTTGAAGATGACGACGAGCGCGAGCAGCCCCAGGCGCACGTTGCTCGCGAGGGTTTCCGGGTCCTCGAGCCGGACGTAGAGGATCGAGGCAAGCACCATCGCGAGGACGAGGAGCACCCGGCCGAAGAGCTCCAGGCCGTCGTCGAGCTCCGCCGCGCCCCCCTCGATCGCGGTCATGCGGTACGCGGTTGCCATCTCGTACTGCTCGCCGGTCACGCGGTCGCCCGCGTCCACGATCGTCCGTCCGAGCGGCACACGCACCTTCACCGGCTTGAGTTTGCTCACGATGGCCGCATCCCGCGCTGCGGTTGCCTCGCGGTCGAACACGAGGTTTGACTGCACGCCGCCCCGGAAGAGGCGGAACAGGGCCTGGGAGGCGGCCTTGGGGACGCCCTCCGAAGACAGGCTCACCCTCAGGAACGTAAGGGCGTCCTCCATCGACTGGACCGG
>PLKS01000245.1 GCA_003140665.1 Opitutaceae bacterium | reverse complement strand
GCGGCATCACGATTCTCGCGAAGAATACCGCGGTCCGCCACGGCGAGGTCAAGTTCAATATCGTCGACACGCCGGGTCACTCCGACTTCGGGGGCGAGGTCGAGCGGGCGCTGCGCATGGTCGACGGCGTGCTCCTGCTCGTGGACGCCTACGACGGCCCCCAGGCCCAGACGCGCTTCGTCCTCAGGAAGGCCCTGGCCCATGGGCTCAAGGTGGTGATCGTGATCAACAAGATCGACCGCGAGAACTCGGAGCCGAAGAAGATGTACGACAAGGTCCAGGAGCTGCTCCTGGAGCTCAACGCGACGGAGGAGCAGTTCGACGCCCCGGTCGTCTTCGGCTCCGCCCGCGACGGCTACATGATGTACCACCTAGGCGAGGAAAAGAAGGACATGTCCCCCCTGTTCCAGACCATCCTCGACCACGTCCCTCCCCCGTTCGCGAAGCCCAACGAGCCCTTCCACATGCTCGTGTCCAACATAGACTGGAGCGACTACGTGGGCCGGATCGCGGTCGGAAAGATCCTCGGGGGCACCGCGAAGCTCGGCGACTCCGTCTTCGTGATCCGCAATTCGGACGGCTCGAAGAAGCGCGCGAAGATCACCAAGGTCATCGAGTTCACCGGCCTCGGCACGGCCGAGACGGAGAGCGGAACCGCCGGCGACATCGTCGGCCTGTCCGGATTCGAAGACATCGACATCGGCGACACGATCGCGGCCAGCGAGGAGCAGCACGCCCTGCCCTTCGCCCTGATCGATCCCCCGACGCTCGAGATGCAGTTCTGCGTCAACGACGGCCCCCTGGTCGGGCGCGAGGGCAAGCTCGTGACCTCCCGCCAGCTCCGCGACCGCCTGTTCCGCGAGCTGAAGACCAACGTCTCCATCAAGGTCGAGGAGACCGACACGGCGGGCGTCTACAACGTGAAGGCCCGCGGCGCCATGCAGATCGCCGTCCTCGTCGAGACGATGCGGCGCGAGGGCTTCGAGCTCCTCGTCTCCCGCCCGACGGTGATCGAGCGGAACGAGAACGGGAAGCGGCTCGAGCCCTTCGAGACCCTCTGGATCGAGGTCCCCGGCGAGAGCGTCGGCGCGATCGTGCAGAACCTGGCAAACCGCAAGGGCCTGATGACGAACATGGAGAAGCTCTCCCACTCCACGATGATCGAGGCCACCATCACGACCCGCGGGCTGATCGGATTCGAGATCGACGTGGTCAACGCGACCAGCGGCCGGGGCGTCATGAGCCATCTCTTCAAGGAATACGCGCCCTATGCGGGCGAGGTCCTCACGCGGCTCACCGGCACGATCCTCGCGACCGAGCCCGGCGTCACCACCGCCTACGCGCTCGAGGGCGTGCAGGAGCGGGGGAAGCTCTTCGTCGGGCCCGGCGAGGAGGTCTACGAGGGGATGATCGTGGGCGAGAATCCCCGCAACGAGGACATCTCCGTCAATGCGGTGCGGGCGAAGCAGCTCACGAATTTCCGCTCCCAAGGCGAGGGCAAGGGCATCCAGCTCACGCCCCCGACCAAGCTCTCGCTGGAGCGCTCGATCGAGTACATCGCCTCGGACGAGTTCGTGGAGGTGACGCCCAAGAACCTGCGCCTGCGCAAGCGCATCCTGAGCGCGACCGAGCGGCGGAAGCAGGAACGCAAGGGCTGACTCCCCGCGCGGCCGGCGGCGCTACGCCGTCAGCTGCGCGTAGGCGGCGGCGTCGAGCAGCGAGGCGGCCTCGGCCGGGTTCGAGGCCTTGAGCTTGAGGATCCAGCCCGCGGCGTAGGGGTCCTTGTTCAGCGTCTCCGGGGCGCTGTCGAGCGCCGTGTTCACGGCGACCACGGTGCCGCCCACGGGGGAGTAGACGTCGGACGCCGCCTTGACCGACTCCACCACGCCGAAGGGCGCCCCCTGCTTGAGCGCGGCGCCGACCTTCGGGAGCTGGACGTACGTGATGTCTCCGAGGGAGCCCTGCGCGTAGTCGGTGATGCCCACGGTCGCCGAGCCGTCGCCCTCGAGCTTCAGCCATTCGTGGGACTTTGCGTAGCGTAGCGACCCGGGTACGTTGCTCATGAGGGCTTTCTTAATTCGACAAACGGGGGTTTTACGAGCCGCAAGTCGATGAGGCTCCCCCTGACGTCCACGCGAAGCGCCCCGGCGGAGGCGGGTGTCTCGACCAGCGCGGTCCCGATGGCCTCGGAGAGAATAGGCGAGAGCGTCCCGGAGAGCACGCGGCCGACGGTGGCCCCGTCGGCGCCCGCCACCGGCGTCTCCGGGCGCACGATCCGGCGGTCGCCCGTCCTGAAGAACACCACCTTGCGGGCCGAGCCGTCCTTCTTCTCCAGGGCAAGCGCCGCGCGGCCCGAGAAATCGCACTCCTTGTCGAGCTTGACGGTCCATCCGAGCCCGGCGGTGAGGGGCGATATCTCGCGCGTCAGCTCGTGGCCGTAGAGCGGGTACCCGGCCTCGAGCCGGAGGCTGTCGCGCGCGCCGAGCCCGCAGAGCTCGAGCCCGTGGGGCCGCCCGGCGGCGAGGATCGCCTCGGAGAGCGCGGGCGCCTCGCCGGCCGCGTGGTAGAGCTCGAATCCGTCCTCCCCGGTGTAGCCCGTCCGGCTGATGATGCACCGCGCGCCGGCGATGATCCCCTCCGCGAAATGGTAGTACTTGAGAACCCCGAGACTCATCTCCGTCAGCGACTGCAGGATGGCGGCGGCGGCCGGGCCCTGAACCGCGACGAGCGCGCACCCATCGGAGCGGTCCGTCACGGCGACATCGCAGCCGGCCGCCCTGGCCCGCATCCAATCGAGGTCGGCCTGCGTGTTGCCGGCGTTGACGCAGAGCAGGAAATCCTCGGGCCCCCGCATGTACACGAGGAGGTCGTCGATCACCCCGCCGTCCGGGTGGCACATCGGCGAATAGAGCACCCTGCCCGGGTACATCTTGCCGACGTCGTTTGTCACCAGGGCGTTCAGGAAAGCCCCCGCGCCCGGCCCCTGGATGTCGACCTCTCCCATGTGGCTCACGTCGAAGAGGCCGGCGGCGAGCCTCACCGCCCGGTGCTCCTCGAGGATGCTGCGGTACTGCACCGGCATCTCCCAGCCCGCGAAATCGACGAGCTTCGCGCCGTGCGACACGTGGAAGTCCCGAAGGGGGGTGCGCTTGAGGTCGGCCATCGCCCTATAGGTAGCCCCCCAAACCGGCCCCGCTGCAAGGCTCTTTTGTGGTCGGAAAAGAGCCCGCGCCGCCTAGGCTGCGGCGATGGTCAGGCTTTTCCTCCCCTTTGTCATCGCCTTCGTCGTCGGCACCTCGTTCCTCTGCTCCCTCTGCGAGTCCATTGTCCTGTCAACGACCATAGCCGAGATCGAGACCCTGAAGAAGAGCCGCCCGCGGCGCGGGGCGCTCCTCGAGACCCTAAAGCGCGAGATCGACGCCACGATTTCCGCGATCCTGACCCTGAACACCGTCGCCAATAGCCTGGGATCGGTGATCGTCGGCGTCCTGGCGGCGCGCTTCTACGGCGGCGCCATGCTCGCCGCGATCTCGATCGGGTTCGGGGCCGTCCTGCTCGTCTTTTCGGAGGTGCTGCCGAAGAACATCGGCGTCGCCCACCGGAGCGCGCTCCAGCCCTACGTGGTCTATCCGCTCGCATGGCTGCGCCGCGTGCTCGTCCCGGTGACCTGGATCTGCGCGCTCGTGGTGAGGCCCTTCGTGGGGCCCCCGGCGAGGCTCCACCGCTCGGGCGAGGAGATCATCCTGCTCGCCGAGCGCGGGGCGAAGGAGGGCACCCTGACGAGGAGCGAGTCGAACATCATCGCCAACGCCCTCTCCCTGGACAACGTGCGGGTGAGCGAGATCATGACGCCGCGGACGGTCGTCACCGCGCTCAACCGCTCCGCCTCGGTGGCCGACGTATTCAGGGAGCACCCCACTCTGCAGTTCGGCAGGATGCCGGTCTTCGGCAAGAACCTGGACGACATCGTGGGGGTCGTGCGCAACCGCGACCTGCTCAAGGCCAAGGCGCAGGACCAGGACGCCGGCCTCGTCGAGCACTTCATGCAGGAGGCGCAGTTCATCCCCGAGACGGCGACCCTGGGCAACGCCCTCCAGGTGTGCCTCAGGACGCACAACAAGCTGCTCGTCGTTGTCGACGAGTTCGGCGCGACCGCCGGCGTGGTGACGATGGAGGACGTCATCGAGCACCTCCTCGGCCGGGAGATCTTCGAGAAGGACGATGTCGCCGTGGACATGCGCGAGCTGGCCCGCACGAGGCTGCAGAAGCAGGACCGCCGGCGCATATGACCCCGCCGCTCGCGTACTGGGTCGACCAGCTCGATCCCTTCCTCATCCGTTTCCACGGGAATGTCGGCATCCGCTACTACGGGCTCTCGTATGCGCTCGGATTCCTTGCCGCCGCGTGGCTCCTCTACCGATACGCCCGGGCCGGCCGCTCGCTGCTGCCCGCGGACAAGGTCCCCGACTTCATGGTGGCCGCGGTGATCGGCGTCCTCGCGGGCGGCAGGATCGGCTCGTACATCCTCTACGACCGCTGGAGGAACTTCAGGACCGATCCCCTTGAGATCCTGCGCGTATGGGAGCCCGGGATGGCCAGCCATGGCGGGATGATCGGCGTCTTCCTCGCCGCCCTTTGGTTCTCCCGCTCCCAGAGGATCCCCCTCCTGCACCTGTCGGACCTGGTGGCGTCGGTGGCGCCCGCGGGCCTCTTTCTCGGCAGGATCGCGAACTTCATCAACGGGGAGCTCTGGGGCAAGCCGACGGACGTGCCCTGGGCCGTCATCTTCCCGCGGAGCCCCCCTGGTCCGTCCGGCCTCCCCGTTCCCCGCCACCCGTCCCAGCTCTACGAGGCAGGGCTCGAGGGCGCCCTGCTCTTCGCCTACCTGCAGTGGCGCTTCTGGAAAACCGGCGCCGTCCGGGAGCGTCCGGGAAGGCTGGCGGGCGAATTCCTGATCCTCTATGCCTGCGTCCGGATCGCGGGCGAGGTGTTCCGCGAGCCGGATGCCGACGTGTCGCTCATCCTGGGGATGAGCCGGGGCACGTTCTACTCGCTCTTCATGATCGCATTCGGCCTTGTCCTCTGGCTGCGCAGGGGAAGGCCCCTGGAGGGGCTGAAGCCGTAGGGCGGCTATACCACCGTGCCCGGCGCGATCACGGCTCCCTTGGGCACGACGAGGACGCCGTCCCGGATGACCACGGCGCCGTCCGCGTAGACCCCGTCGGGGTTTCCGACGGCGGACAGCCTGGAGCCGTCCCCGATCCGCGTGTTCTTGTCGATGATCGCCCTTCGGATGAGGCAGTTGCGGCCGACGCCCAGGTTCGGGATCCCGCGCGCAAGGTTCGAGGCGATCTGCTCCGGCGTCTCGTAGTAGTCGGCGCCCATCACGATCACGTCCTCCAGGTCCGAGCCCTCGCCGATGTAGGAGCGGATGCCGAACAGGCTGTGCTTGAGCGACGAGTCGGTCAGGATGCAGCCGTCGGCAACCACCACGTTGTCGATCTTGCACTTGTTCAGCTTCGAGGCCGGCAGGTACTCGTAGTGCGTGTAGACGGGCGTCGTCGCGTCGAAGAAGTTGAAGGGAGGAAGGGGCTGGGCCAGCGCCAGGTTCGCCTCGAAGAACGCCCGCACCGTGCCGATGTCCTCCCAGTAGCCCTCGAAGATGTACGCATACAGCTTCTTCCTTCCCAGGAGGGCCGGGATCACCTCGCGCCCGAAATCGGTCATCGTGGTCTCGAGGGCCTCGGCCAGGGCGGGCCTGTTGAAGACATAGATGCCCATCGA
>PLKS01000268.1 GCA_003140665.1 Opitutaceae bacterium | reverse complement strand
CATGTGCGGCATCGTCGGCTACGTCGGAAACCGCAAGGCGGCGACCATCCTCATCGAAGCCCTGAAGCGCCTCGAGTACCGGGGATATGACTCCGCCGGGATCGCCATCTCCCAGGGCGGCGCCCTGGCGGTGGTCAGGAGGACGGGCCGGGTGGAACGGCTGGCGAAGGAGGCGGCCAAGCTTCGCCTGGGCGGGACGTCGGGAATCGGGCACACCCGGTGGGCCACGCACGGGGCCGTCACCGAGACGAACGCCCATCCCCATCTGAGCAGCGACGGCAAGTTCGNNCACCCGCTGGGCCACCCACGGCGCGGTGACCGACGCGAACGCCCACCCGCATGTGAGCAGCGACGGCAAGTTCGCCCTGATCCACAACGGCGTCATCGAGAACTACAGCCAGATCAAGGCCTTCCTCGTCTCGGAAAACTACACCTTCAAGTCCGAGACCGACACGGAGGTCCTGTGCAACCTGATCGCCTACCACTATGCCAAGATGGGGGCGCAGGCCGACGGCCAGAGCCCCTTCCTTGAAAGCGTGCGCAAGGCGCTCCACCACGTCGAGGGCACGTACGGCATCGCCGCGCTGTGCACCGAGCATCCCGGGGAGATCGTGGCGGCGCGCAAGGCGTCGCCGCTCATCCTCGGCGTCGGCGACGACGAGTACCTCCTCGCCAGCGACGCGTCCGCGCTCGTGAGCAGGACCCGCAACGTCGTCTACCTGAAGGACGGCGAGCTCGTCCACATCGCCGGGAAGGATTTCGCGATAAGCACCCTCGAGCAGGCGGACGTCTCGCCCGTCGTCGACCGGATCGACTGGTCGGTCGAGGAGGCGACCATGGACGGGCATGACCACTTCATGGAGAAGGAGATCTTCGAGCAGCCCCTGGCGCTTGAGAACGCGATGCGCGGCCGCTTTTCCGCGGACGGGAGCACGGCGATGTTCGGCGGCCTCAACCTCACCCCGGAGGAGTTCCGGAACTTCAACCGGTTCATGTTCTGCGCCTGCGGCACGGCCTGGCACGCCTGCCTCGTCACCGAGCACCTCATCGAGCGCTTCGCCCGAGTGCCCGTCGAGGTCGACTACGCCTCCGAGTTCCGCTACCGGAACGCCCCGCTCGACCCCAACACGCTCTTCTTCGTGGTCAGCCAGTCCGGCGAGACGATCGACACCCTCGCCGCGATGCGGGAGGCGAAGCGCAAGGGATTCCGGGTCCTCGCCATCAACAACGTGGTGGGCTCGAGCATCGCCCGGGAGGCCGACGGCGGCATCTACCAGCACGTCGGGCCCGAGATCGGGGTCGCCTCGACCAAGGCGTTCACGTCCCAGCTCCTCCTCGGCGCGATGGTCGCCCTCTATGTGTCGCGGCTGCGCGACATGAGCTTCAACGACGGCGTGGACTACGTGAACGCCCTGCGCGGCGCCCCCGAGCTCGTGCGAAGGGCGCTCGCCCAGGCCCCGCGGATAAAGGCCATCGCCCGGCGCTACGCGCACTACACCGACTTCCTCTTCCTCGGCCGCCTGTCGCTGTTCCCGATCGCGCTCGAGGGGGCGCTCAAGCTGAAGGAGATCTCGTACATCCATTCCGAGGGCTACCCGGCCGCCGAGATGAAGCACGGGCCGATCGCGCTCGTCTGCGAGAAATGCCCGAGCGTGTTCTTCGCGCCGAAGGGGGAGATCTTCAACAAGATCGTCTCCAGCATGCAGGAGATCAAGGCGCGCAAGGGCCCGGTCATCGCGATCGCGACCGAGGGGTGCGAGCTTCCCCCGGGCCTCGCCGACGACGTGATCGAGATCCCCGACTGCCACGAGGCGGTGCTCCCGATCGTGGCGACCATCCCGGTCCAGCTGCTGAGCTACTATATCGCGGTCGAGCGCGGCTGCGATGTCGACAAGCCCAGGAACCTGGCCAAGTCGGTGACCGTCGAGTGACCATGGAGATCCACCCGACGAAGGAGGAATTCCTGGGGCTCGCCAGGAATGGAAACGTGATCCCCGTGTACGCGGACCTCATGGCGGACTTCGAGACGCCCGTGTCGGCTTACGCCAAGCTCCGGGCCCACGGCCCCGCGTACCTGCTCGAGTCGGTCGAGGGCGGCGAGCGCCTGTCCCGCTACAGCTTCATCGGCTGCCGGCCCCGGAAGATCCTCGCCTGCGGGCCGAAGGTCACCGTTGTCCGCGAGCAGGGGCGCCCCGAAAGGCGGATACCCACGCCCTCCGACCCCCTTTCCCTCGTCGAGGACGAGCTCAGGCAGTTCCGCCCGGTCAGGCTCCCCGGCCTTCCCCGGTTCACGGGCGGGGCCGTGGGCTACATCAGCTACGAGTATGTGACGCGGATCGAGCCCACGGTGCCCGTGGCGCCCCGCGACGAGCTCGGCATCCCGCTCATCTACTTCATGCTTTCGGACACGCTGCTGATCTTCGACCGCGTGAAGCAGACGCTGCGCCTGTGCGTCAACGCCCACGTCGCGGACCCTGGCCCCGACGGGGCCGCGAGGGCCCATGCCGCCGCCGAGGCCGAGCTGCGCGAGCTTTTCGAGATCCTGAAGCAGCCGCGCGCGCTCGCCCCGGCGCCCCTCGCCGACGCCCCGAATCTCGAGGTTCCCACGGGCAACTTCACCCGCCCCGACTACGAGAAGCTTGTCGAGAGCGTCAAGGAGTACATCCGGGCCGGCGACATCATCCAGGTCGTGCCCTCCCAGAGGTTCACGAGGCCGTTCGACAGGACGCCGCTCGACCTCTACCGGGCCCTGAGGACCGTGAATCCCTCGCCCTACACCTTCATCCTGGACGCCGGCGACTTCGCGCTCGTAGGGGCCTCCCCCGAGGTCCACGTCCGGCTGACCGACGGCCTCGTCGAGATCCGCCCGATCGCGGGCACCCGCAGGCGAGGCGCCACCCAGGAGGAGGACGCGGCCCTGGCCAAGGAGCTCCTCTCGGACGAAAAGGAGCGGGCCGAGCACCTGATGCTGGTCGACCTCGCCCGCAACGACATAGGGCGCGTCTGCAAGTTCGGCTCGATCCATGTGCCGGACTTCATGTTCGTCGAGCGGTACTCCCACGTCATGCACATCGTGTCGCAGGTGGAGGGCCAGATCGCCCCCGGCAGGAACGCGTTCGATCTGATGCGCGCGACGTTCCCGGCGGGAACGGTGAGCGGGGCCCCCAAGGTGCGCGCGATGCAGATCATCGCCGAGAAGGAGCCCGTCGAGCGGGGCTTCTACGCGGGCGCGCTCGGCTATTTCGGGTACGACGGCAACCTCGACTCCTGCATCACGCTTCGGACCGCGCTCCTGAAGGACGGCAAGATCTACATCCAGGCCGGCGGGGGCGTCGTCGCGGACTCCGACCCCGCCGCCGAGTACCAGGAGACGGTCAACAAGGCGGGCGCGCTCCTGAAGGCGGTCGAGATAGCCCTCAGGTTCTGACCCGGCGGATAGCGCCATATTGCGCCCCGTTTCCCGCCGGGTGTGCCATTTTTACCCTCAAAAGGGTAACAATTCTGCAACGTTCACAGGGGGACGCTCGTCCATCGGTTCGGAACGGAATAGGCTGATCAAGGGGAACAACTCCGCGTTTTAATCCTCCAATAGGTAAAGGTCGCAATGCATACCAAATTCAGGGCCGATCCCAACGGGGCAGACATCGACGAAGGCAGCCGCATCGTACCGGCCCCGGAGAGGCCGGCGCGGTTCGACAGCCCCCCTTCATTCCTAGAAAAACCCGAGCCCGCCGAGGCGCCCTCCGCCCCGCTCGACCGGAGCAACCTGCAGATCTACCTCCAGGAGATCGGCAAGACTGCCCTCCTGACGATAGAGGAGGAGATCGCGCTGGCGAAGCGGATCCGCCGCGGGGACAAGTCCGCGCGGGACCACATGATCAAGGCGAACCTGCGCCTCGTGGTTAAGATCGCGATGGACTACAAGGATTTCGGCCTCCCGCTGCTCGACCTCATAAGCGAGGGCAACATCGGGCTGGTCAAGGCGGTCGAGCGCTTCGACCCCCGCAAGGGCGGGAAGCTTTCGACGTACGCAGCCTGGTGGATAAAGCAGTCGATAAAGCGGGCGCTGGCGAACCAGTCCAAGACGATCCGGCTGCCCGTCCACCTGGTCGACAAGATCTCGCGGATGAGGAAGACGGCGATGCAGATCTCCGAGCGCCTCGGGCGGGAGCCCACGGACGAGGAGCTCGCGATGGAGCTCCAGATTCCCACGTCAAAGGTCGCGCACCTGAAGTCCGTGAGCGTGCGGCCCGCCTCGCTGGACGCGCCCGTCGGCGAGGACGGCGACTCGGCGACGTTCGGGGAGATCGTCGGCGACGAGAACGCGGTGAGCCCCTTCGAGAACCTCCGGGACAAGAATCTCAACCAGGACCTTCACTCGATGGTCGGATCCCTCGACAAGCGCGAGGCCGAGATCATCCGGATGCGCTTCGGCCTCGACGGGCACGACGAGCTGACGCTCGAGGAGGTGGGCCGCCGCTTCAACGTGACCCGCGAGCGGATCCGCCAGCTCGAGTACATCGCGCTCGGCAAGATGCGCCGGGCGATGGCGAAGAACGAGGCTCTCCGGAGCGCCGACGATGTCGAGCAGGAGGACCGCCAGCGCAAGCGCATGACGGTCATCCGCGAGTTTATCGAGTCAAAGTCGAAGAAGAACGGCCGTACCGGGTCGAACTGAGCGGGGGGCTACTCCCCCTTCTTCGAGGCCTCGTCGAGGATGTCGCCGAGGTTCATCATGTCGTTGGTCGCGCTGCGGTTGAGGGCCTCGTAGGAGGCGGTCTCCGCCGCGAGCTGGTCGGCGCTGTAGTTGGCGGCCTTGATCGACAGCCCGAGCCTGCGCTCGTCGCGGTCGATCTTGATGACGCGCGCGGTGACCTTCTGGTCCGGCTTGAGGACGTCTTTGACCTTCTCGATCCGCTCCTCGCTGATCTGCGAGATGTGGACCAGCCCGTCGATGCCGTCCTTGAGCTCCACGAAGGCCCCGAACGAGGTCACCTTGGTGACGGTGCCCTCCACCACGTCGCCGATCTTGAAGAAGCTGTCGATGTCCGACCATGGGTCGGTGGCCAGCTGCTTCATCCCAAGGCTGATCCGCTGCTGCTGGGGATCGATGTCGAGCACGATGGCGTCCACGTCGTCGCCCTTCTTCAGGACCTCCGACGGGTGGTTCACCTTGCGCGTCCAGCTCATGTCGGAGACGTGCACCATGCCGTCGATGCCCTCCTCGAGCTCGATGAAGGCCCCGTAGGTCGTCATGTTGCGGACCTTGCCGCGCACGCGCGCCCCGATCGGGTAATTGTGGCGGACCATGTCCCATGGGTTGGGCTCCAGCTGGCGCAGGCCGAGCGAGATCTTCTGCTCCTCCTTCTGGATGCCGAGGACGACCGCGTCGAGCTCCTGGCCGACCTTGAGCAGCTCGGAGGGCTTCGTGATGCGCTTTGTCCAGGACATCTCGGTGATGTGCACGAGGCCCTCGACGCCCGGCTCGATCTCGACGAAGGCCCCATAGGGCACGAGGTTGACCACCTTGCCGCGGACCTTGGCGCCGACCGGGAACTTGCGGTCGATCTCGTCCCAGGGATTCTTGGTGGTCTGCTTGAGGCCGAGCGAAACGCGTTCCTTCTCGCGGTTCACCTCGATGATCATGACCTCGATCTCCTCGCCCTGCTTCAGCATCTCGCTCGGATGCGAGATCCGGCCCCAGCTCATGTCGGTGATGTGGAGCAGGCCGTCCATGCCGTCGAGGTCGATGAAGGCCCCGAAGTCGGTGATGTTCTTGACGACGCCCTTGCGGAACTGGCCGGGCTGGATCGAGTCGAGGAGCGCGCGGCGCTTCTCGGTGCGCTGCTGCTCGATCAGCTCGCGCCGGGAAAGGACGATGTTCTTCCGGTCGAGGTTGATCTTGAGGACCTTGAAGTCGTACGTCTGGCCGACATACTGGTCCAGGTTCTTGGGAGGCTGCACGTCGATGTGCGACGCCGGCATGAACGCGTCGACCCCGATCGAGATGATGAGGCCGCCCTTGACCTTGGCCTTCACCCGGCCCGTTGCCACTGAGCCCTCAGGAAACTTTGTAAGGATGTTGTCCCAGTTCTTCTTCTGCTCGGCCTTGTCGAACGACAGGATCGGGCTTCCGTTGCGGTCCTCGAGCTTCTCGACCAGCACCTCGATCGTGGAGCCGATCTGCAGGTCGCCGATGTCGATGAATTCATTCGCGGGGATGACGCCCTCGGATTTGCCGCCAATATCCACAACGACTTCGTTCTGGCGGACTTCGGTGATGGTGCCCGGTACTATTGCGCCTTCCTTGAGCTTGTCGAAGGACGACTGGGCGAGCAGGTCTTGCATTATGGAACTCATATGCGGAAACGGGTGATCGGCGCGCCTGCTCCGGAGCGTTCCGGCCACCACGGCAGGCCTTTCGGCCACGGGTTGACGGTTTGACTGAATTCAGGACCGGCGGGAGCATCGCGGCTGCGCCGGTCTGACCGATTGAGAGTGCCGCGAACGGTCAGAATCCCATCCGGCGTGGCGATCCCGCAAGCACAAATTGGCCGGCTCCTGCACCGCCCGCGGCGCATAAATCGTCAAACAGTTGAAGACAAAGCACTAGCGAATACCTACCCCTTGGGCGGAGATTGCAGGGCCTCCTGGACGTTCCGGAAGAACACCTCGTAAAGGGCGGTGTCGCGCAGCGGCGTCTCCGTCGCCATCCCGGGCTGGTTTTTCGAGTCGGCCTCGATTATCTCGCCGAACGCCACCTCCGCCGTGGTGCCTCCCTCGGGAGTCTGGCTCAGCCGCACCTTCATGGACACCTGGCGCGAGCTGCCCGCGTCGGCGTCGTCCCCGCTGGAGATGCCGCTCAGGGCGTCAAGCTCGCCCTCGGCTGGGCCGCCGCGGACAAACCTATAGCCCATCTCCTTTGCCGCCGCGAGCGCCGCCTCGTACACCGCCTTCTGGTCCGCCTGGAAGACGCGCGTGCGGGGCGCCTCGCGGGGCCCGAGCGCGGAACGGACGCTGTCGCCAACCCCCGAGTCGCACCCCGCCAGGAAAGCCGCTGCACAGCACGCTGCGATGGCTGGAAGAATTCTCATGGGTTGGGCGCGGGCTGCTGTTGCGAGACGCAGTGTAGAGTGCCGAGGCCCCCCACGAGTTCCAAGCAATCTATTGGGACCACCTCGCGGCCGGGGAAGCAGGACGCGAGCACCTCCGCGGCCTCCCCGTCGCGGCGGGGCTGGCGGAACGACGGCACGAGGACGGCGCCGTTGATGACCAGGAAGTTCGCATAGCTCGCGGGCAGCCTCGTCCCGCGAAATTCGCACGGCGCCGGCATAGGCAGCTCCACGATTCTGAATCGGCGCCCCGAGGGCGTGCGAAGCGCGCGCAGGCGCCCGAGGTTCTCGGCAAGGACGGCGTGGTTCGGATCGCGGCGGTTGCGCTCGACGGAGGTCACCAGGCCGCTCTCGCTGAAAAACCGGGTCAGGTCGTCGATGTGCCCGTCGGTGTCGTCCCCGACGATCCCGTCTCCCAGCCAAAGGACCGTGCGCACGCCCAGGAAATCGCGGAGATTGCGCTCGATCCGGGCGCGCGTGAGCCCGGGATTGCGGTTCCGGTTGAGAAGGCACGATTCGGTCGTGAGGAGGAGGCCCTTTCCGTTGACCTCGATCGACCCGCCCTCGAGGACCATGCTCTTCTCGAAACGGCGCAGGCCAAGGGCGCGCCCGATGCGCCGGGGAATGCGGTTGTCCAGGTCGAAGGGGGCGTACTTCTCGCCCCAGGCGTTGAACACCCAGTCGGTGAGCGCCACTTCCCCCGTCCGGTCGTTCCTCACGAAGATGGGCCCGTGGTCGCGGCACCACGTGTCGTTCGTGGGATGGTCGAAGAACTCCACGTTGGCCATGTCGGCGCCCGCCCTGGCGATCAGTGCACGGGCGCGCCCCTGAAGGGGCGCCGCGATGTTGATCCGCACCTTCTCGCGGACGCTGATGTGCGCGGCGATCCCCGCGAACACGCGCGGGATCGGGCGGAAGTTCCCCGGCCACGTCGAGCGGTTGTGCGGCCAGGAGAGCCAGACGGCTTCCTGGCGCTCCCACTCGGCGGGCATCCGAAAGCCGAGCGCGGCCGGCGCCTGGGTCGCGGCGGGCATGGATGCGATCCCGCCTAGTCCCGGAAGCGCTTCGTCAGATCGCCGTAGGCGTCGATCCGGCGGTCGCGCAGGAAGGGCCAGTGCGTGCGCGTGGCGTCGACCTCGCCGAGGTCCACGGGAACCAGGAGGATCTCCTCCCTCGAGGCCGAGGCCCGGGCGAGGATCTCGCCGTTTGTGCCCGCAACGAAGCTCTGGCCCCAGAACTCTATCCCCGCGCCCCCCTTGAGCTTCTCGCGCCCGACCCGGTTGCAGGCCGCGACGAAGCAGCCGTTTGCGACGGCATGCGCGCGCTGGACCGTCTCCCACGCGGCGTGCTGGCTCGCGCCGTGCCGCCTCTTCTCCCCTGGGTGCCAGCCGATCGCCGTCGGGTACAGGATGAGGTCGGCGCCCTGGAGCGCGGTCAGGCGCGCCGCCTCCGGAAACCACTGGTCCCAGCAGATGAGGACGCCGATCCTTCCGAACCTCGTCTTCCACGACCTGAATCCCGTGTCGCCGGGCGTGAAATAGAACTTCTCATAGTAGAGCGGATCGTCCGGGACGTGCATCTTGCGGTAGATGCCGAGCCGCTTCCCGTCCGCGTCGATGACGGCCGCGGTGTTGTGGTACAGGCCGCTCGCCCGCCTCTCGAAGAGCGACGCGACAACGACGACCCCGTGCTTTTTCGCGAGGCTTTCGAAGGCCTCGGTGCTGGGGCCCGGGATCCTTTCCGCCAGCCTGAAGTTCCCGTGGTCCTCGCTCTGGCAGAAATACCGCGAGCGGAACAGCTCCTGGGTGCAGATGATGTTCGCGCCGAGGCGCGCGGCCTTCTCGGCGAGCTCAAGCGCCCTTCCCAGATTCGCCGCCGGGTCGCCCGAGCAGGCGTGCTGGAGAAGCCCGAGGGTGACCTTGCCCATCTCAGTAGACGACCTTGTTGAGGGGGTACTCGACGATGCCCTCCGCCCCGAGCGACTTGAGCTGGGGCAGGATCTCGCGCACGACGCTCTCGTCGATGATCGTCTCGAGGGCCACCCAATCCGGGTTGCTCAGCGGGGAAACCGTCGGATTCCTGAGGGACGGGACGGCGGCTATGATGGCGGCCAGCGATTTCTTGGGCGCGTTCATCTTTAGCCCGACCTTCGACTCGGCCTCGAGGGCCCCGCGCACGAGAAGCGCGATCGTCTCGATCTTCCTTCGCTTCACCGGGTCCTCCCAGGCGTTCTTGTTCGCGATCAGCTTCGGGTTGGTCTCGAGGAGCGTGTCGACGATGCGCAGCTTGTTGGCCCGGAGCGAAGAACCCGTCTCCGTGATGTCCACGATGGCGTCGACAAGGTCGGGCACCTTGACCTCCGTCGCGCCCCACGAGAACTCGACGGTGACCGGGATCTTCCGGGACTCGAAATACCGCTTGACCGTCTGGACGAGCTCGGTGGCTATCCGCTTGCCGGCGAGATCCTTGGGCACCCGAACCGGGGAATCCTCGGCGACGCAGAGCACCCAGCGCGATTTCCCCACGGACGCGCGGCTGTAGACCAGATCGCAGACCTCGACGACATCGGAGCCGTTCTCCTGGATCCAGTCCAGGCCGGTGAGGCCGCAGTCAAAAAATCCGTGCTCGACGTAGCGGCTGACCTCCTGGGCGCGGACGAAACGGCCGTCGAGCTCGGGGTCGTCGATGACCGGCCTGTAGGAGCGCGAATCCGTGGTGATCCTCCACCCCGCCTTTGCGAAAAGGCTGCGGGTGGATTCCTCCAGGCTGCCCTTGGGCAGGCCCAGCATAAGGATTGGCTTCTTGTCCGACATGGGCACCCAAGCTGTCGCCTGTCGACGGGACCGTTCAAGCAAAATGCTCGGGTTCACACTGATTGACATCGCTCCGTATCATTGTAAAAAAGCGGGACACCGGACATGTCAGTAACATCGCCGACGCGACCCAACCCCAAGCCTCTGATCGTTGTCGTGGAGGACGAGGCCGATCTGGCATCCCTTATCGCCCAATACCTTGAGCGGGCGGGAATGCGCGTCCAGGTCTGCAACCGGGCGTCGCACGCCGTAAAGTTCCTGCAGCGCAACTTTGCGAACCTGGTGCTCCTGGACCTGGTGCTCCCCGACCAGTCCGGGTTTGAGCTGTACGAGGACCTGAAGGCGTCGGACATCAACGTGCCGGTCATCTTCCTCACAGGCAACCTTGAGGAGGCCAGCAAGATCCACGGACTCGACCTTGGCGGGGACGACTACGTCACCAAGCCCTTCAGCTACGCCGAGCTCGTTGCGCGCATCAGGGCCGTCCTTCGCAGGGCCGACTACAAGGCCGACCTGAACCTTACGAAGAACGTCCGGGTGAGCGACGAGCCCTTCGACTTCTGCGGAGCCAAGATCACGCCGGTCCGCCTCGAGATCACGTTTCCGGACGGGGAGATCACCACGATCGGCCGAAAGGAGCTCGGCATCCTCTCCTACCTGAACGAGCACCCCGGCGAGGTGATCACCCGGAAGGCGCTGATCCACTCGGTCTGGGGCCAGCACGCCGACGTGAGGAGCCGGTCGATCGACCAGTACGTCGTCAAGGTTCGCGAGCTCTTCAAGAAAAAGGGCCTCGACCTCGCGGATTTCCAGACCGTCCACGGGATCGGCTACATCTTCGACCCGAAGAAGGTGACGAGGAAGGGCGCCTGACGCGCCGGCCGCCGGGGGGGAGTCAAAAGAGCTCCGGCTGCCCGTACCTGCGCCTCGCGTCGGCGAGCGCCGACTTCATCTCCATCCGCTCCAGGATGCCGTAGAGCTCCTCGGGCCTGACTCCGCCGGGCGAGGCGTCCGGGGGCGGCAATGCCAGGTTGAGCGTCGTGACCCGGAGGTTTCTGCGGAGCATGTCGGCGGACGACGCCAGCGCGGCACGGAACCGCTCGGGGACGATCCGCTCCGCGGCCGCGATCACCCCTTCCAGGCTGCCGTGCTCGGCGAGCCATTTCGCGGCCGTCTTGGGCCCCACCCCGGTCAGGCCCGGGATGTTGTCCGATGTGTCGCCCACCAAGGCCAGGTAGTCGGCGATCTTCGGCGGACCGACGCCGAACTTCTCGGCGACCCCGGCCGCGTCCATCATCCGCCAGCCCAGCTTGGGATTCGCCGTCGGGGGCGGAAGCATGATCCGGATCCGGTCGCCGACGATCTGCGCGAAATCCTTGTCCGAGCTGACGATCATGACGTCGTCGCCCCGCCGGGCGAGCGCCATGGCCTCGGAGGCGAGCAGGTCGTCGCTCTCGACGCCGTCCTGCTCGATGCCCCGCAGCCCCATCGCCCGCGTGAGCTCCTTGATGACCGGAATCTGCCTGGAGAGGGGCTCAGGCATCTCATCGCGGTGGGCCTTGTACTCGGGAAGCAGGGCGAGCTTCTCCTGCGCGCCGCCGAGGTCGAAGAAGACGAGCACCCCGTCGGGCTTTTCCTGGTCCATAAGCCGCCAGAGCGACTTCACCCAGCCGTGGAGCGCGTTCGTCGGAAATCCGTCGCCCCGGCTCAGCTCCGGAACCGCGAAGAAGCAGCGGTAGGCGAGATTGAACCCGTCGACGAGAAGCCACTTGGGCATGGCCGGGGCGCAGGTTCAGGCGCCGGTCTCGACCGGCGCGGGCGACAGGGGCAATGCGCCGCGCACGGAATCGGCCACCGTCGCCGGGTGGCGCGCCTCGGGCTCGCCGTGCTCGTGGTTGAACCTCATCGAGACCGTCTTCGAGACCCCCCGCTCCTCCATCGTCACGCCGTAAATCGCGTTGGCCGCAGCCACCGTGCGCTTGTTGTGCGTGATGATGATGAACTGCGAGTCCTTGACGAACTTCCGGAGCAGGTCGGTGAACCGGCCGATGTTCGACTCGTCGAGCGGGGCGTCGAGCTCGTCCAGCAGGCAGAAGGGCGACGGCTTGACGAGGTAGAGCGCGAAGAGGAGCGCCACGGCGGTCAGCGTCCTCTGGCCGCCCGAAAGCAGGGAGATGTTCTTCAGGCGCGTCCCCGGGGGCTGGACCACGATCTCTATCCCGCTCTCGAGCACGTCCTCCGACTGAACGAGCTCGATCGCGGCGCGGCCGCCGCCGAAGAGCGTCTGGAACGTGAAGTCGAAGTTCTTGCGGACCTGGTTGAAGGTGAGCTCAAACTGCCGTTGGGACGTCTGGTTGATCTCGTCGATCGCGGCCACGAGCTCGGTCTTGGCCCGCGCGAGGTCGTCGCTCTGCGTCCTCAGGAAATCGTGGCGCTGCTTGAGTTCCGAGTACTCCTCTATCGCGACCAGGTTGACCGCGCCCATGCTCCCCATCCTCTGCCTCAGCGCCTCCACCTCGGCCTTGACCGCCTCCCAGTCCGTCGACTCGAGCGCGGCGAGGTCGGCCTCCTGGGGGTGCTCCGGGCGCTTCTTCCTCGGCCTCCGGACGACGGGCTCCGCATCCTCCTCCTCGTCAAGGTCGAGCGGCTTCACGCCGGCGGGCTCGTCGTCCCCGCGCCAGAGCATCTCCTTCCACCCCACCGCCGCGACGTCGACCTGGAACTCGCGCGCCACCTCCTCGGCGAGGAAGACGGTCCTCTGGCGGCCCTCGGCGAGGCGAACCTCGTGCGCGCTCAGCTCGGCGTGCGCCGCGTCCGACTCCTGCCGGAGCGCGGCCTGGGAGGCCTCGAGGGATTCAATCTGGCTCTCGACGCCGACGAGCTCGGAGCGGATCTTCTCAACCTGCTCCTGCGCCACGGACAGGGTGTCCCCGATGCGCCCCGCGTTCGAGTGCTGGTCCGCCTCCTCTCGCCCAAGGTCCGCCATCTGGTCCGTCCACACCTCTATCTCCTGCTGGCGCTGGAGAAGGAGATCGCCGATCTGCCCGCGGCGCCGCTCCATCTCGCCGAGGCCCCTGTCGATCACCTCCACCTTCTGGCGGCGCTCGGCGAGCTCGAGGCGCGCCTGTGCCAGCGACTCGCGCCTCACGTCCCGCTGCGCGCGGGCCGCGGCCAGGCGGCCCTCGAGATCCTCGATGCGGCCGCGGTGCGCTCCGGCAGCCGCCTCGGATTCGGCAAGGCCCGCCTTCGCCCTCTCCCACCGGGCGTGAGCCTCGAGCCGGGCGTGCTCCAGCGACGCGAGCTCGTGCTCCATCCGCTGCGCCCGGGCGGACGATTCCTCGGCCCCGCGGCGAGCGTTGCGCTCCTCCGCCTGCGCCGCCGCGGCCGCCTGCGTCGAAACCATGACCGCCGTGCGGCGTTCCTCGAGCGCCTGCTCGGCGGCGGCGATCCTGGCGTTCAGCGCGTCGCTCTGCGTCCGAAGCTCCTCGTGCCGGCGCTGGTCCTCGGCGAGCGCCCTCGCCGTCTCGCGGAGGTCGATATCGCGCTGGACGATGCCGTTTGCGCGCCCCTTCGGGTTGGCATGCCCCCCCGTGACGAGGCCGCGCCGGTCCACCATCTCCCCTTTCCGTGTGGCGACCGCCAGGAAAGGGAACTCCGGATGGGCCCGCCAGAAATCCAGGAAGGCGCCGAGGTCCTCGGCGACGTAGCACGAGGCGAGGATCGCGCCGGCGGGATGGCCCTCTTCGATGCTGGCGAGCGCCGTGGTCGCGGGAGCGACGCCGGCGGGCAGCGTCGCCGACGGCGATCCGGCGTCGCCAAACTCCGCTATCCTGAGGATGACCGACCCGATCTGCTCCTGCTCGAGCTGCGCGAAGATCCGCCGTGCCGTCGCGCCGTCGCTCACCTGGATCGCCTCCGCGGCGGACCCCAGGAGCGCCTCGACCGCGCGGCCGAACTCGGGCTTGACCTCGAGCCCTTGGGCCACCGGCGTCGCCTTGGAGCCGGCAAGCGCGGCGGCAAGC